>CAZCUH010000210.1:0-1526 GCA_964501795.1 uncultured Sulfurospirillum sp. | reverse complement strand
CCTCTTTTGGCTCTTGATAATCTGGGTCATAGTAAGGTAACATTCCCATATCACAAGTTCCCTGCACATTGTTTTGTCCACGCAGTGGCATCAGTCCACATCCTGGTTTTCCAATGTTACCTGTCATAAGTGCTAAGTGCGTAATCGCCATAACAGCATACGAACCATCAAGATGTTCTGTAATGCCTAATCCCCAGAAAATCATCGACTTTTTGAGTGCATATTCGCGCGCCACTTTTCGCACCATTTTTGAGAGATACTCATACCCTTCTATCTCATTAAAATAGTCAGGATTTGCAAAAGGATCACTTAAAATCTTCTCTTTAAACTCCAAAAATCCTTTTGTTCTATCAGCGATAAAACTCTCATCATAGAGCTCTTCATCTATGATGACATAGGCGAGCATATTTAAGATAAGCAGGTTTGCTTCATGTGGCATGATTGCTTTGTACTTTGCAAAACGGTGCAGTTTTATCTCACGCACATCAAAAACTGCCAAATTATCATTCTCACGCGCTACATCCAAGATACGGTTAGCAATAATTGGATGTGCTTCGGTTGTATTTGAACCGATAACTATCATAAACTCTGCATTATAGATGTCATTGTATGGATTAGTCGCTGCCCCTTCGCCGATAGTTGCACGCATACCTTTGAGTGATGGAGAGTGACAAACACGGGCACAGTTATCGACATGAGGAGAGTTAAGTGTATGGCGAGTGAATTTTTGAAAAAGGTATGATGATTCACAAGAAGTTCTCGCTCCCCCGATGGAAGCAACTGCTTTTCTACCATAGTTTTGTTGAATCTCTTGAAGCTTCATCGCACATGCAGTCGTTGCTGCATCTAAGTCGCACTCATACCAAGTTTCATCAAAATCAACTAAAGCAGAAGCAACAGCCTCTTTGATAGCAGGATTTTTTGCTAAAAAACTTTTGCGGATGCGTGGAGTTTTAAGTCTATCATCAGCATCTACAAAATCATAACCATACTTCCCTTTAATACAGAGTTTTCCCTGCGACACCACACCATCAGGATGAGCAAAAACTTTTTTAATTTTATTCTCTTTTACATCCACATGTGCGGCAATATCACACCCTACACCACAGTATGTACATACGCTATCTATTGTCTCTATATTTTCCATCTAGTTTCTCCCTAACCTATCTTCTATCTTTCACGCCAGTAAGATTTTTAAATAATGTTTTATGAGGCTCAGACCGAAGGGAGGATTTGTCCTTATAAAATATTATTTAAAAATCTGATATATAACTATGAAAGATAGTTTACAATTCTTTGACTTAAAGCTGATGGAAGCAAGTTTAAAAAGCGAATGATTAAATAAAATCTAAGGGGAAAAGCATAAAACTTTTTACCGTTATCTATCGCCTTTTTCATTCGAGCCACACCCTCACGCGTCTCTAACAAAAACGGCATCTTAAAATCATTCTTATCAGTCAGCTCACTCTTAATAAAACCCGGTAACATCACAAGTACCTCAACTCCATCTGGAGCATATTTATACC
>CAZCUH010000209.1:0-1574 GCA_964501795.1 uncultured Sulfurospirillum sp. | reverse complement strand
AATAAGCCATGAAATACCAAACCTAATTTAAATTATTTACTTTATTATAGCTTATATAACTAACAGGGTGATTAAATAATTTAATTTTTTAAGATTTCAACTCCTCCCCTCACCCACCAAAGGCATCCAAAAACAACTGCACAAATTTTGGCTTTCTTTTATGTTGTTCAAATAACGCTTGCATATAAGTTGTACTATCGTCTATTTTGCCGCTTTTGATATCACTCTCTTGCTCTATCATGATAGCCCGTTTTAGAGCTTTTATCGCCCAAGGGTAGTGTTTGCTTTGAGAAGTTTCTAGGGCTTTTTCGCAACTGTTTCTATAGAGTAGGATTGCCGCTTGTGGATAAACTTTTTTGAGCCATTCTTCATACTTTTTTAAATCCTTTTCATAGAGGTAGTTTGTATCTATGCGCTCTGGATTTGTCTCTATATACTTTGCAGCCAATGCCACTTCATCCAAGGCATAGTAAAAATTCAAAGCATCCCCAAAAGGGCGTTTGTCTGCCTCTTCTAGCGCTTTTTGCAGTACAACATTTTTCTCTTTTTCCGCTAGCCTTGCCAAATACTTTTTCAGCACTGTGACAGATTGACTCATCGCATACCACTCTTTGTAGGCTTCCGTCACCTTTGCCCGTTCATCTTCTCTCTCATACGCCCAAATCTTCAATCCATAAAAATCATCACCAAAGTATCTATCCACGGAATGAATCTTTGCCAAATACGCTAGCACACCTTGGGCATCATCCGCATGCTGAAACTCCTTGGCAATGTCTATAAAGTCCCTATGAGAAAATTCTCGCTCGCCCAATGCCCTCGCTTCTATATAAAGCTTGGGATTTTTCAGATAATGTGCTGCTTCTTGTAGCGTATAAATATCCGAGAAATCACCACTCTCTTTTGCTTGAGGATAAAACGCATCATAAAGCCTTTCAAGCACCCTTTTTGGCACCTTCTCACTAAAGATATAACGCACACCAAATCCCTCACAAATACGCATCTCCACCATATCATGATAGATTTCATCCTCTCCAAGTGCCTCTAAACATTCGCTCCATCCATCCTCTGCTAATGCATAAGCACGCTGTATCGCACCTGCGCTATCATCACTGCGAAGATAGACTTTTGAGTCTGTCAAAATCAACGCTTTATACAGCGATGCAGCGCTCTTTTTATCCTCTATCATCGTAGAGATATCCGCGACAATTAGCGCAATCTTTTTAGAAAAATCAAAAGACTCATAATAGGAGATAAACTTCCTCCCACGATTGATAGATGCGATATCTTTTTTGATACTTTTGACCAAAGCGCTGGGGTTATTGGTTAAGAGTAATTTCTCCACCATTTTAAGCACTTCTTTGTTACCCTCTACCAATGAAGCCACCAATGCCACAAGCCTCTCATGCGAAATAGTCGCTATCTCTTCTTTTGAAATACTCTTTTTCTTAGCCATCTTTTCTACTCCTTCTACTCACAAACTTTCCTAAAACTCCCATCCAATTCCAAAGGCAAAAAGAGCGTCTGCAAGCCTAGCTTCTTGCTCTTGCTGCATACCTTTTTGACATTTTTCTTTT
>CAZCUH010000208.1:0-1600 GCA_964501795.1 uncultured Sulfurospirillum sp. | reverse complement strand
TCATCGCATCTTTTAGCCCTGTTAAGCCTGCTTGTTGTAGCTTGAGACTAGTCTGCTTTCGTTCGATAGGCTTGATAGTGGCAGCTTTGTCTGCATCTTTTAGTTTATCTAGTATATCATTGGTTAAAACACCTTGACTTCCTAGTCCTAGTGTTGAGAGTGCACCTGGCATCTTTTATCCTTTCCTATCAAATAATTTACCGAGCATCTCTTTCATGCCCTCTGCAAACTTCACGGCATCTTCTGAAGGAAGCTTTGTGATAAGTTCGCCTGTATTTTTATCCATCACATTAATCACCACTCTATTGATATTTTTATTGTAAGCAAAGGAGATATCGAGATTCTCTTTGCTTGAGATGGTATTGAGCTCTTGTGTTAGTTTTGGCATATCGACATTTTTCTCTTTTACTGTTGCCTCTGTAGCTGTCGTATCCATACGACTTACAGTGGCTTGTGTCTTTATGGCTGTAGATACCATGCTTGGCATCTGCGTTGCTTGTTTTGTGTTGACACTTAGATGTTCCATAAGCTACTCCTTTGCTTGGGATTTCCTACAAACTACATCGGGTCAGACTCTAATAAAACTATACTTTAGTGCTAAAAAAGAGAAAGTTTTTGCTAAAATGCAAGAAAAATTTACAAATCGTAACAAGGAAGCGTATGAAAGTCGCCTTAGTCTGTGAATCACCCCTATTGAAAAAGAGTTTAGAACTTTATCTCAAAGGCAATGTAAGTTCTTATGAAGCCTGTGATTTTGTCATCAGTGATAGAGCGGTGAAGTCCAAAAAACCTGTGCTCTTTATCGGAAAACGAAAAGATGCTAGCTTGAGGGTGCCTTTTTCAAAAGAGGAGGTACTCTCAAAAGCACAGCAGTTTTATCTGCATCATCTCCCCTTGGCATCACAAGAGGAAGAAAAAGCCTTAGAAGCAGTCCTTGCGCAGCTGCATAAAAAACATAAAGAGAAGATAGAAAAAATATTAAGAGCGTTTCATGAGCAAGGATAAAACACTATTCATCCATATCAATGGCGGTAAGTATAAAGGAAAGAAGATAGCACTCCCCTCACTGGATACAACAAGAAGTTCAAAATCTATTTTACGAGAGTCTCTTTTTAATAGCATACAGTTTGACATCATAGATAAAAACTTTGTTGAAGTCTTCGGAGGTTCAGGGTCGATGGGGCTTGAAGCGCTCAGTCGTGGTGCAAAAGATGTCTATTTTATCGAAAAAGACCACAATGCCTATGCAGTCCTGAAGCAAAATGCTGCTTCTTTGGATAGTGTGCATACACATCTGACGCTAGGAGATAGTTTTGAAGTCTATGAATCGGTGTTAAAGAAGGTAGAGGGAGAGAGTTATTTCTATTTTGATCCTCCTTTTGATATCCGTGAGGGGATGGAAGGTATCTATGATAAAGTCCTTGCCTTGATAGAAAAAACCCCTAAAGAGAAAGCTATCATGATAGTGGTCGAACATATGACAAAGACGACGATGCCAGATACCATAGGTGACTACAAAAAGAGAAAATTTAAAAAATTTGGAAGAAGCGCATTGACTTATTATGAAGTGGCATAGTAATTGCTTTGCCTATTGATAAAG
>CAZCUH010000207.1:0-1603 GCA_964501795.1 uncultured Sulfurospirillum sp. | reverse complement strand
TAGAGCCTTTTAAAGGCATTGTATCTTCATCACTCAGTGATAAAACAAGTGCACCGTTTTGAACAAGTTTATCACTCTCTTTAATCCCTTTGAGCAGAGCAGAAAAAGAGAGCGTTCCTTCACTGTTATCATCTTTTGACGGGGCAATGATTCCTGCCGTAGAAGCGGGTGTTTCTTGCGTGAGATCAAATGCTATCATCCTCTGCTCCTTAAAAATTTACCTTAAAATTTGAGGTTTTTGTCAAAGAAATAGCATAAATCGTTCCATTATATAAATTTTTTGTCTATAATACCGATATGTTGTTTATGAAAAAAGTACTCCTTTTACTCTTACCATCACTACTCTTTTGTGAAAAGATATATGAAACAAAGCTCTCACCAGAAAATCGTGCAGCTATGGAGAATAAAAAGATAAAATGTCGATGGGTATGTGATAAGAAGATATATAAAGAACAAAAGATAGCCGAAGCTATCTCTTTTTACAAAAAATCAAAGTATTATAAATTTGACGCTAAAAAGTTTTAATAATCTCGTGTAAATCTATCTAAACAGTGCAAATCTCTTTTAAAAAATGTACTCACACTATCTTGCATCCCTTCCATAAGATCTTTTGGCGTCTCTCCATCGGCAGGATAAGAGAGTAAAAAAGCATCGAGATATTTTGCAAAAAAATCATCAAACATCTTTTTCACTATCTCTGCACCATACTTGTCCGTATAGGGCAGCACAAAGAAGTAGTCTCCCTCATGATTGACAATGGAGTCTGATGTTCGTAGTGTCGATTCTAAAGAGGTTTTGATAACCTCTTCATCAAGACCTGAAAAGTCACAATACAAAAGTGTAAAACTCTCAGCTCTGTTCTCATCAAGCCTGTCTGATATACCTATGTTTAAGCGTAATAGCTGCTCAAAATTGTCAAAAGAGAAATGGATACCTGCCATAAATCAACCTTCTAAAAATTAGATTTATCTCAGTATAACAAAAATCTATACCAATCTCTAAACTTTTTCAAACCAAACAAAGTGCTTATAAAAAACTGTAACTTTTACGCCATGATACTGCGAATCATAATGGCATAATGCAAAACAAAAAGATTGACAAAAAAGATAAATAGCGATGAGCCGCGTGAGAGGAAGTTTTGAAGTCTGGTTCGTTGTTTCGTATTTGTTTTATAGGCGATATAAAAATGCAGTATGGTTGCAACAACCAGAGCCAAAACCAACCAAAGTTTCATCTTTAAGAGTTCTGTCACCCTGCTTGTATCACTACTCCAAAGCAACTCCCACAAACCATCACTCTGAATCATCAAAGTACCACTTACGAGCAAAATAAAAAGAGAAACAAGTTCAAAATATCCAAATATCGGTCCCACGTGAGGATAGACCTCACGCTGCTTCTCTTTGTCACTCAGAGTAATTCCCAAAACGAACATGAAGATAGAACCCCCTATCCACGCAATGGCAGCAAGTAGGTGAAAGTGTATCAAGTAGCTCATTTTTCTAATCTTCCCTGTTTGAGTTTACTTATCTTGTCTCTGTATTTGCGAATATAAAATGCTTTTTGTTCAAAAGAGATGCTTGCGTCGAAGTTGATTTTTTTAAGT
>CAZCUH010000206.1:0-1652 GCA_964501795.1 uncultured Sulfurospirillum sp. | reverse complement strand
GATACATTATAGACGGCTAGTGGTAAGGAAGTATGTTCTTTGACATCTCGGATGATATCCATATAGGCTAGGGCGGGTTTGATCATGAGGATATCTGCTCCCTCTTTTTCATCTTCGATGCTTTCATTGATGGCTTCTCGTCGGTTGGCTGGGTTCATCTGGTAGCTTCTTCTATCCCCAAAGCTTGGGCTACTCTCTGCCACATCGCGAAATGGTCCATAATAGGCTGAAGCAAATTTTGTTGAGTATGCCATGATAGGTAGATTGATAAAACCTGCTTCATCAAGTGCTTCTCTAAGGATGCTAATAGTGCCATCCATCATACCACTTGGTGCTATCATATCAGCTCCTGCTTTGGCGTGGATGACGGCTTGTTCGCCTAGTATTTTAAGGGTGGAATCGTTGTTTACGGTTTCGTTTTTCATATCGAGGATACCACAGTGCCCATGGTCGGTGTATTCGCAAAAGCACAGATCAGTGATGACAAACATATCAGGATGTGCCTCTTTGATGGCTTTGATACTTGAAGCGATGATGCCGTGTTCACAGAGTGCGTCACTGCCGATGCTATCCTTGGTCTCTGGTATGCCAAAAAGGATGATAGAGTAGAGTCCTAGTTTTTTGAGCACTTCGCACTCTTTTAAAATCTCATCGATACTCATCTGAAAGACACCTGGCATGGAGTCTATCTCTTTTTTGTAGTTTTTGCCACTTTTGATGAAGAGTGGATAGATAAAATCCTCTTTTGTCAGCCTTGTCTCTTGTACTAAATCTCTCAAATGTGCATTTAAACGCAAACGACGAAATCTTTTAAACATAGTTTTTCCTTTAATCTGTTAAGATGTAGTTTACCACATTGTAGGAAAAAAATAAATATGAAAATCACCATATCTGAAATTGCCTCGTTACCCACAAGATTTGGCACCTTTAAAATACAATCTTTTAAAGAGGGTGAGAAAGAGCATTTAGCCATTTTTAAAGAGCCTTGTCATGATAACCCTATTGTACGAATTCATAGTGAATGTTTAACAGGGGATGCGCTAGGGAGTATGAAGTGTGATTGTGGTGAACAACTCTCGTTTGCTCTAAAAATGATTTCCAAAGAAAGTGGGATAGTACTTTATCTACGACAAGAAGGACGAAATATCGGTCTTTTAAACAAAGTCAACGCCTATGCCTTGCAAGATAAGGGGTTTGATACGGTGGAGGCAAATCATCAGCTTGGATTTGCTGCCGATGAGCGAAGCTATGAGATTGTAGAGTTTATCCTCAATCATTTTGGGATTAAAAAAATCCGCTTGCTTACCAATAATCCTAAAAAAGTTGAAAGCTTAGAGGGGATAGAAATCACCCAGAGACTACCTATCATGATAGAGGCAAATGAGCACAATAAAAACTACCTGCAAATCAAAAAAGAGAAAATGGGACATCTTTTTTAAAAAACTACTTTAGAAACTTCAGATTGTGTCGATATATAATAAAATATATTTAATTTTATAAACTAAATATTTAAAATATATAATATCACATTGATTACACAAATATTGAGTATATTAGTGATATAAGTACCAATCAAGGAACATACTATGCAACAAAAATCGATAATTCTATTAAGTTTTATTATTACCATATTTTTTACAGCTTGTGGTGGT
>CAZCUH010000205.1:0-1674 GCA_964501795.1 uncultured Sulfurospirillum sp. | reverse complement strand
CAAAGCATCAGTATCGGGTGATTCTTTACCAAGTTCTTGGATAAATTGTGGTGTCAATGCCCACCATCTGCAGTCATTGGCTCTCTCGTAGAGATTTCTATCCATCACATCCATGGCAAATGCGGTTGCAAGATGGCATGAGTTTAGCAGGCTGGCTGTTTTGATATCGACAAGAGAGGTGGCGGCTTTTGTGATATTTTCAACCAACTCATCGCTGATATTTCTCAGATTGTCCAAGATAGGTGAGAGGGTGTATTCACGATATTTTGAAGCAGTAAGCTCACCATTGATAATCACATCACTCAAATCATCGACGGTTTCATACGCTTCATCAATGACCTCTTGTAAGGAAGCGGGGAGTTGCAGTCTATTCTCCAATGCAGGTGTGCTCGTATCAAGCTTTAGGGCAACGGCAGTTGAGCTCCACGGGAGTCCATGATAGCCTTGGTAGCCTTTTGCTTTAGTTTGGATGGCTAGTTTATTGGATTTGAAGAGTAGTGCATCTTCTTGTTTGGTATAGATGATACGCGTTTCATTTTTTGCTAGAGACTGCATACTTGAGGCGATGATGCCTGTGTTATCTTCTAGGATAATCATCTCGTCCTTGAGAGATAGAGAGTCAAATATCTCCTCTAATTCATCTTGAAATTTAAATGAAAGGACAAGCACACCCACACAAGTGTGATGGTGCATAATCTTCTGTGCAAAAAGATGGCACTTATCTCTACTAGAGAAGATATCCGAATAGCCATAAAACTCGATATACTCTTCGCTTTCTAAGGCTTCTTGTAGTATCTTGTCTTGGCTTGAAGTGAGATGGTTTTGGGGGTTGATATTTGCTTTGAGTTGCTTGTTTGTATCAAAGAGTAGCACATCATCATAGACGCTATATTTACTCACATAGTCGCGTAATCTTGCTTCTATCTTTTCTCGATTTGGATTTTTATCTGTTAAAAATTGGATGATTTCTCCATCTGTCGCCAAAAATCCCACATCTGCTGTTCTCTCAAAGAGATTTCGATTGAGAATGTCGATAGCCATCTGTGCTTTTTGTAGCAATTCACCTTTGACTTTGGCATAGTTTTCGCTCACCATCGCTTCGATGAGTGCCTCTTTGAGACGGTCAAACTTCAAAATCGTATTGTCTGTATATTCAAAGAGATTGGCAGAATGCATATTGGCATTGATCTTTCCTGTGAGTGAAATCTTGGAGAGAAACTTGTTTTGGTGTTCGATATTTGCCTTTGTCTGTGCAACAAAAGGAAAAAAATGTATCATGCTACTCATAGATAGCCCCCCGACTTATGTTATTTTCATTATAATCGGCAGAAATGAGATTTTTTTAAGTGTATATTAGAAATACTGTTATCATGATGATAAAAAGATACCTATTTGTAATATTGTTACTTGTTCACACGCTCTACGCAACCTCACTACCACAATCTATAAAATATAGCGAATTTATCAATACACTTGTCCTCTACGATGGTCAAGAACCCGATGAAACAGAATCACAATTTCTCTACTTTTTTGAAAAAGAGAAAGGATCACTTTTGTCATTTCGTAAAGATAGTGACAAAATCTCCAAAATAGAGATGAAAAACTATACCTTTGTGATTTATGATGATGATTTTTTGGGTGTAGGTATGTTATTTGATAACAATGGCACGATGA
>CAZCUH010000204.1:0-1706 GCA_964501795.1 uncultured Sulfurospirillum sp. | reverse complement strand
GACTAAGATTTTGTCAAAGAGCCATTTTCTATTGTGTGCTTTGGTTAACTCATCGATATAAACTTCTTCTTCAAGTGCCATGATGCGTTCTTGTAGTGCAGACATATGTGTTTTGATGGAAGCGAGTGCT
Organism: uncultured Sulfurospirillum sp.; assembly: GCA_964501795.1. Lineage (GTDB taxonomy): Bacteria > Campylobacterota > Campylobacteria > Campylobacterales > QNZT01 > JANTGR01. The sequence continues at coordinate 1,576 of CAZCUH010000204.1, read as the reverse complement.
TGTTCATCTTTATTGTCGATGGCGACAGTTGCTAAATCTATATTCTCTTTTAAAGTATTCGCACCCTCTTGTGTCTCTTTTTGTATCTTTAGGATTTTATCTAAAATCAATGGTACATTATTTTGAGAGAGTACATCTAAATTTGTTTCAACACCTAAATTTTTGAGTTTTGATTGAAATGCATCATGATAGAGATCTGGTGTAATAACATCAAAAACTCTCAACTCTTTTAGTGTATCATCTGTAACCACTTTTAACTGTTTATTCTTCAAAGTGAATCCTTTCCCCTAGCGTTTTCTTAGAGACAATATCGACAAGTTGGGACTTTCTTTTATACTTTTATCAATTTTTGTGGAAAACTAACGCTTTTTTTGATACTATATCCCAAATTATTTTAAGGGTGTAGATAGAATATGGCAACAGAAGTTGATTATTATGAAATATTACAAATCTCAAAGTCTAGTGATGGTACACAGATAAAAAAAGCGTATCGAAAATTGGCGATGCAGTATCACCCAGATAGAAATCAGGGTGATAAAGAGGCCGAGGAAAAATTCAAGCTTGTCAATGAAGCGTATCAAGTACTCAGTGATAGTTCCAAAAGAGAGATTTATGATCGCTATGGAAAAGCAGGACTCGAAGGTCAAGGCTTTCAGGGTACCGGTGGTATGAATATGGATGACTTGGGTGCGATATTTGAATCTGTCTTTGGTGGAGGATTTGGTGGCGGGTTTAATACCCGTGGCAGAAGCGAGCATCAAAAGTATCCATTAGATATAGAGAGCGAAGTGACATTGGCATTTAATGAAGCTGTTTTTGGCTGTGAAAAAGAGATACATTATCGTTATAAAACAGAGTGTGAAGCTTGTGCGGGTACGGGTGATCGTGATAAATCTTCAAGTCCTTGTAGCCATTGTGATGGTAATGGACAAGTCTATTATCGTCAGGGCTTTATGACCTTTTCACAGCCTTGTGAAGCCTGTGGAGGCAGTGGGAAACAGATCAATAACCCCTGTGATACTTGTCATGGTGAGGGCTATATCGAAGAGGAAGCGACAACAACAGTACAGATTCCTGCGGGCATAGACCATGGAAATCGTATGCGTGTTGGGGCTAAAGGCAATATCGGCAAAGGTGGAAGACGAGGGGATTTATACTTGATGGTATTGGTCGAGGATGATGACCACTTTATCCGAGATGGAGATAATATCTACATTGAAGTGCCGCTTTTCTTTACCCAAGCAGCCTTAGGTGGAAAGATTGAGATACCAACACTGCGTGGTACAAAAGAGATAAAAATCCCTCAAGGAGTCAAGGATAAAGAGCAGTTTGTCTTAAGAGGTGAGGGCGTTGAAAATGTGCATGGACGAGGGCGTGGTGATATGATTGCACAGGTCAGTATCATCTATCCAAAGAAGTTAAATGATGAACAAAAAGCCTTACTAACCAAGCTTGGTGAAAGTTTTGGCTATGAGAGTACACCCAATGAAAGCAAGTTTGATGGGGTCTTAGATAAGGTTAAAGGTTGGTTTAGTTAGTTTGTAATTTGCCGTTGCTAGGGTTTGTACAATCTGTT
>CAZCUH010000203.1:0-1768 GCA_964501795.1 uncultured Sulfurospirillum sp. | reverse complement strand
CCTAACTACTCTATCGCCAAGTAAGCATACCCCTCATTTTGCGCATCAATCAAGCCTATTGCAGCATTGGCTACCATAGAGACAAAAGGATAAAATGCTTTTTTATTTAATTTTCTACTTTTTACACCTGCCTCACAAACGAGAAATTTGACACCATACTGTTTTGACAAAGTACTCAGACGCTTTTGTAAGTCTGATTTTTTGGCAAGCAATTTAGGTTGATATGCATAGGCTGTATTGTTTAAATCCTTCATAAAAAACTTATACGCATCTCCATGGATAACAACACGCACCTCCAACTCTTCCAATTTACTCTGATAATAAGTCGTATGTGTGATGATCCCACCAATGAGGTTTCTCTCTAGTTTGTTGATATCACCTGTTTTGAGATTGTAGACAACTTTTTTGACCACTTCTTCATCTGCCTTTATCGTAGAGAGACCAAGCAGTGCTATCATGATAAGCTTTACAAAAGTATTCATATCTATCCCCTTTTATTTGAGGAATTATAACATATTTTTATAGAATGGGGTAGTAAATCCTACCCCATGTTGTAGTTAGTCAAATGTAGGCTTAGGTGTTGTGCTAGTCTCCTCAGGTAATTGAGGATAGGTAATAGCTGGCTTTCTGCCCTTGAGTGCTTTTAAGAAAGTCTCTATTTCTCCTGCCTCTGCATCCGTGATTTTAGCCCCTAGCTGGATGCGTCCCATCTCTTGGATAGCCTCTTTTAAAGTCCCAATTTCGCCATTGTGAAAATAGGGAGCCGTTTCAGAGACATTACGCAAAGTAGGTACTTTGACCATACCATTTTTATCTCCTTTAAAGTCACCCACATTGGCATATTTGTATTTACCAGTGATGCCAAATGCTTGCATCGTACCACCAAGAGCGATACCCGTATGACAACTCACACAACCTTTGTCTATAAAAGTTTGAAGTCCTTTTTTCTCAGCATCATTGAGTGCTTTCTCATCACCATTTAAAAAATCATCAAATCGTGAAGGTGTCACCAAGGTTTTTTCAAAAGTGGCAATAGTATCTGCTACCTTTTCAAAGGTGATATTGACATCATCACCATAAGCTTTCTTAAATTCCTTGACATATGCAGGAATAGAGACCACTCTCTCTTGTACTAGCTTTGCCGGTGTTGCCATCTCAGGGGCGGCTTGCATAGGACCTTTGGCTTGATCTGCTAAATTTGGACTTCTTCCATCCCAAAATTGCGATGAAGCAAACACAGCATTATACACTGTTGGCGAGTTTAAGTGATGAGGATTTGCTGTCCATTTATGACCAATGGCAGCAGGTACACCATCATCTCCACCCATAGCAAGGTTATGACAAGTATTACAAGAGATAAGCCCACTTCGTGAGAGTCTAGGGTCAAAATATAACTTTTTACCAAGCTCTACTTTGGCATCTGTGATAGGATCTTTTGGATCATCGATAAGCTTCATAAGTGCGTCTTTTTGGGCTGGTATCGCAACAAGACCACTGGATTTTGCTTTTTTGACTAAGTCTGATGAAGCCATCGCTGACGAACAAGCTAACACAAGTGATAATGAGATAATTTTACTCTTATACATTTTAATTTCCTTTGATAATTTTTATTGTTTGTGAAGTTTACACTATCTATTCTTCATATTAGATTAAAAGTTTAAAATTTAGCTATAATCTCTAAAACACCATCAAGGCTCATATCATGTCAAAACACCCTTCCCTCTTAGCACAGTTTCGCTCCTTTTGCTTTCAAAATTCCATCACAGAT
>CAZCUH010000202.1:0-1845 GCA_964501795.1 uncultured Sulfurospirillum sp. | reverse complement strand
ATGACCTTGCATATCATTATTATCAAGGTGAGGAAGTAGAGTCTCCAGAGGTTCAAGGTGCACCTATTGACTACATTATCGAAAAAACAGTTGAAAAACAGGCTATAGAGATAGATAAAAAAGTACATCAATTGATACATGAAGAAGGTATATCTCCAAAAGATATCACAGTTATTGTGATGGGAAAATATGACAAAGTTGCTCCTTTATTGCAATCATCAAAACATAAAAATCAGTGGGCATTTAAAACATTTTCTCCTCATGATAAGGTCTTGGTAGAAACAGCAAAAAGGTTTAAAGGATTAGAATCAAAAATTATTCTTTTATGGATACCTTATGAAGAAAGTTTGGATGATATGCTTTTATATGTTTCTATATCTAGGGCAAGATTCCGTCTTTGGATAGTGGGCGATAAAAAGTTGAAATTTTCTAAGTAAATGAAAATGATGCAGAAGTTGATAAAGTTATTATCAACTTCTGCCGATATTTCTCTTATATCCAAATCAAAGGCACATCTCATATGAGTAAAAATCCAAACACCCCAAAAACAAATCTCTCAAAATCTCTTTTTATCACAGGTTTACAATGCACCAAATCACTTTGGCTAAGAAAGTATAAAAAAGATATTTTAAGCCCACTTGATGCTACAGCATTGGCGCGCTTTGAAACGGGAAATATCGTAGGGGATAAAGCGTGTGAGCTTTTTCCAAATGGTCGAGAGATACCCTATCATGATACGAGCTTTGATGAAAAGATAGCCCTCACAAAACAATGGATGAAAGAGGGTGTGGAGACTATCTATGAAGCGACTTTCCGCTACAACGGCGTGCTTGTTATGGTAGATATCTTGCACAAGACAGAAAAGGGTTGGGAAATATACGAGGTCAAAAGTTCCTCTTGGAGTAGTAAAAAAACGCTTAAAGATATAGAACTCTATATCTATGATGCGGCGATTCAGCACTATGTCTTGGAGGGTTGTGGCATACCTATCGCCAAGACATCGGTTGTCATGATAAATGGTGAGTATGTCAGAGGTGAAACGCTAGATATCGATGCACTGTTTTCTATCATCGCAGTGGATGCAGAAGTGGCTGCTTTACAGTTAGAGATACCGCAACATCTAGCGAGATTTCAATCTGTTTTGATGGATAGGGAACACGAACCCGATATAGAGATAGGCTATCATTGTAACAATCCTTATAACTGTGCGGCAAAGGAGTATTGTTGGAAAGCTCAAAGGCAGATTCCTGATTATTCAGTCTTTGATATCTTTGTGATGAATAAAAACTCAAAAGCGATGAAACTCTATCATGATAACATCCTCAAAGTAGAAGATATCCCCGATGATTTTGCCCTCACGGACAATCAATCACTCGCTGTGCATGCGTGGAAAAACAAAAAATCAAGTATCAAAACAGATGAGATTGTGACATTTTTGGAGAGTTTGCACTATCCTATCTATCACTTTGATTTTGAGACTTTTCAAGAGGCTATCCCTACCTATAAAGGTGTTCGTCCATATGAACAGATACCATTTCAATACTCCTTACACATCGAGCATCAAGATGGGCGCATAGAACACAAAGAGTTTTTAGCACAAGAAGATGGCGACCCTAGAGAAGAGCTACTAAAGAGACTTCTAAAAGATATCCCAGTAGGTGCTACGATGATGGCATTTAATGCAAGTTTTGAAAAGATGGTACTAAAAAATCTCATAAAAGCATTTCCCCAGCACAAAACACACTTGCAATCTCTCATAGACCATATCGTAGATTTGGATACCCCTTTTAAAAAAAAGAGCTATTACCTTCCTGAAATGAAAGGTAAATATAGCATCAAGATTTT
>CAZCUH010000201.1:0-1857 GCA_964501795.1 uncultured Sulfurospirillum sp. | reverse complement strand
TTTTTAGCTTTTCAAGTGTGATATCACCGTAAAGTTTTCCCGGACTTGCTATGACTATCTTGTCATCATATATCTTTATCTGTATATCAGATGGCTCACGATAATCTCTATGAACGATGGCATTTAGCACTGCTTCTCTTAGGGCATTGATAGGATAGTCCCATTTCTCGACTCGCTTTATCTCTCCATGAAACTCATAAGCGACCATCATGTAAGTTTTGATAAACTTCATCGTCTCTTCAACTGCTTCAAAAAGTGTATCGGTTATCTGCCTGTCGTCTATGATGGTGATATCATCTTTAAACCGCCCTACTCGTATATGCGTTCTTATGGGTTCTTTAGCAAACAGAAGCATGGACGCTATGGTAGGTTTGTTATCTTTGATAAGTTTGAGCTTTTGCAGTGTTGTTAGCGTATCTTCCTCTATACTAAAACGCCCTATTTCATTGACTCTCTTTTGAAACTTCTCTATTTTTTGCATATCAAGTGCATCCACTCCACTATCAGGATAGATATATGCATCCCATGAGAGATTCAGCACTTTTAAGTGCATATCGGCTATCTCAGTGGGAGTCATCAGATGATTACTATTTTGAACGCGCTTGTAGTATCTTCCTTTATACGAAACAGGCTTTATAGGGTACTCATTTACTGTTATCAGAAGTAGTTCTTTGCTATCTATCATGATGACTTCGACATCTGGGATGACTGAAGGTTCACTGTTTTGTTTTATGTGGTTGAGATGGTTTTGCAGAGTCTCTTTGCCCAAATCCACACCGACGACTTCACCCGAATCATTGACACCTATGAGTAGAGAACCACCTTTTGTATTTGCAAATGCTACGATGCTCTCTATACTATCATTTTTAAATGAAGTTTTAAATTCTACTTTGTCGTTTTCTCCATTTGCTATCAGCTGCTTGATATCCATCACAACACATCCGCAAAGTGAGGTTTCAATCTTCTAAATGTACTAAAGCCCACCCCTATCATGATAAGCGTCACCACCCAAAAGTACACGCCTGCCATCGGCTTTTCCCAAAACCATATATGATGAATCATACTATCGCGATAACCCTCGATGATATAGACCATAGGATTGAGTTTGATGAGCCAGTGATATTTGTGAGGTACAGTATCAAGCACCCAAAATATCGGTGTCATCCAAAATCCAAACTGAAGCAACATCGCCACCAATTGCCCCATATCTCTGAAAAACACTACCACAGCAGAGGTGACATATGACAAACCCAATATAAGCACAATCATCGCCCCTAGATAGTAAAATACCTGCAACCAATGCAAATCAAATCCATACCCATAGAGCATAAAAAGTCCATACATAAAGAAGACAAAAAAGAGATGCACCACAAGGGCTGAAAATATCTTGATAAGGGGTAAATAACCCACTTTAAAGACGATTTTTTTCACAAGATAGCTATTTTCTGTGATGGCATTGGTCGCATTGGACATCGCATCAGAGAAGAAAAACCACGCAAACATCCCAGAGACAAGCCACAAGATAAACGGCACATCATTCACGGGTTGCGCCTTAAATCCTACCTGAAACACAAACCAAAAGATGAGCACCGTGATTGTTGGCTGTATAAATGCCCAAAGAATCCCAAGATAAGAGCCTAGGTATTTTTGCCTAAAGTCATTTTTAGTCAGTGAATATAATAGTCTAAGATTCATATTTCTCCAAATACCACTCAATAGTTTTCAAAATCCCAGACTCGAAATTCTCCGCTGCCTTCCAACCAAGCTCACTTTCTATCTTTGTCGCATCGATAGCATAGCGTCTATCATGCCCCGCTCTATCTTCTACAAAGGTGATGAGTTCCTTGTAGCTTTTAT
>CAZCUH010000200.1:0-1861 GCA_964501795.1 uncultured Sulfurospirillum sp. | reverse complement strand
ATTAAAAGATATTTAGGTAAAATTGCTTTAACAAATCAAGGAAAAGTTATGAATATTTATCGTTTATTAGTATTGGTGGGATTGTTATTGCTTTCTGGGTGTAATCGAAGTGGGAAAGATAGTATCAATACGCTGGGTGTACGGGGTGGCGGAGAGATGCTGTTTGATGTCAAATCTCCTAGTCGCTTGGTCGATGCCAATGGCAATAGCTATGTCGATAAAGGGCATTTTAGTATGCTGGTACAGAGTAAAGATAAGAATAAAAACCCCATTGGTGACTTAGGTGATATCAAGAGTGCTCTTTTTGAAAATAACGCTAAGACGGCTTCTGATGAAGCAATTGTGCGTTTTACAAAAGATAAAAGAAGCACAAGCAATAAGATAGCTTTATTGTTGGATTTTTCAGAGTCATTGATTCGTGATTGTGATAGTGTAAGTGGTATCGTAGATGAGAAAGAACGCAATGAAAATCTCTGTTATCAACTCGTAGAATCTGCAAAGAAATTTATCGATGTGACTGTTAATGCACAGCAGAGTATGGCGATATATTACTTTAATTCAAAGACCAATATCACACCACTTGTCACCTCCAATACTGCCTCCGCCACAAGTGATAAAACGGCACTCAAAGCGGGGCTAGAGCAGCTCTATGATGCTAACTTTCGTAAAGAAAATTTAGAGGGTTATACCTCGACAAATCTCTATGGTGCGGTGATAGAAGCCACCAAAGTCGCGTGTCAGTGGGTGGGAAGTTGTAACTATGACATCTACACACCACAGACCAATACAAACTTGGAGAATTTTGAGTTCGCTTCTATCGTTGTCTTTTCAGACGGTAATGATTTAGCCCATCGCGTCAGTGAAAGTGCAATGCTCTCTTTTATCCAAAAACATAGTTCCCTTTTTTATTATACGATAGGTTTTGGTCAAGCAAATGAGCGAGTGCTTAAAGAGATAGGTAAAGAGAAGTATATCCCTGTTGGGAAAAATAGCGATTTGGACAATGCCTTTGATGGCTTGAGCAAGCGCTTGAGTGCTTGGGGCGATAGTTTTTACAAGGTCGAGTATTGCCCTGCTGCTCAAGAGGGTGGTGTTGATATAAGAATCGAGGCGGGAGATGGTCGCTATCATGGTGTGATAAAAGACCATATAACGATGCCAAACAATACAGATTTTCGTTGTGATTTATAAGTCTATCATGATAGAATCTCCTAAAATTTTTAAAGGGTACAGATGGGTCTGAAAGCCGATAGTTGGATACGAGAAAAGTCACTTAGTGAAGAGATGATTTCACCATTTTGTGAAGAGCAGGTGGGGAAAAATGTCGTGAGTTATGGTCTGAGTTCTTATGGGTATGATATCCGTGTGGGACGGGAATTTAAGATATTTACCAATGTCAATTCTACGGTCGTAGATCCCAAAAACTTTGATGAAAATAATGTCATCGATCTTGAAGCAGATGTAGCTATCGTACCGCCAAACTCTTTTGCACTTGCAAGAACGGTGGAGTATTTCAAGATGCCAAAAGATGTCTTGGCGATTTGTCTAGGAAAGAGTACCTATGCTAGGTGTGGGATTATCGTCAATGTGACGCCATTTGAGCCTGGGTTTGAGGGGCATATCACGATCGAGATATCCAATACCACACCACTCCCTGCGAAGATTTATGCCAATGAAGGTATCGCGCAAGTGCTATTTTTGCAAGGGGATGAAGCGTGTGAAGTAACTTATGCGGATAAAAAAGGGAAGTATCAGGCGCAGACAGGAATCACCCTGCCGCGTATCTTAAGCTAGAACTTCATCTTTATCAAAACAGACTCTATTTCTACCAGAGTTCTTTGCTTCGTAGAGGAGATGGTCA
>CAZCUH010000199.1:0-1879 GCA_964501795.1 uncultured Sulfurospirillum sp. | reverse complement strand
TATGGCTTGAAAGTTTGGATCAATTATCGTTCAAAACCAGAATTGGCAGATGCCATTCAAGCTGAAATAGAAAAGGCTGGAGGTAAAGCGGCAGTGATCTGTTTTGATGCCAGTGATGAAGCAGGATTTACGGAAGGGGTGAAAACGATTGTTGAGAGTGATGGAGAGCTTGCTTATTTGGTGAATAATGCAGGTATCACCAATGATAAATTAGCACTTCGTATGAAATTAGAGGATTTTGACTCCGTGATAAAAACCAATCTAAATTCAGCATTTCTAGGATGTCGAGAAGCGCTCAAAGTGATGAGTAAAAAACGCTTTGGTGCGATTGTCAATATCTCGTCCATCGTCTCTGAGATGGGAAATATTGGGCAAGTAAATTATGCTGCAAGTAAAGGTGCGATGAACTCTATGACCAAGTCTTTTGCATTAGAAGGCGCAGCTAGAGGTATCAGGTACAATGCTATTACACCGGGATTTATCGCCACAGATATGACCCAAGAGCTCTCAGAAGAGGTCAAAAAGAGTTATACGGACAAGATTCCTTTAAAAAGATTTGGTGATGCAAAAGATGTGGCTGAGACAGTGGCATTTTTGTTAAGTGATAGTTCTTCTTATATTACAGGTGAGATTTTAAAAGTCAATGGTGGTATGTATATGTAAGTTTATGGCGCTGCTTTACTTGATTTTAACTATATTGTGCTAGTATAAGGCTTATTTTTATAATAGGAGAAAAATATGGCATTAATTGATGATGTAAAAGCAGTCGTAGTAGAACAACTAAATGTAAACGCAGATGAGGTAAAAGAAGAGTCTAAATTTGTTGAAGATTTAGGTGCTGATTCACTAGATGTTGTTGAGTTAGTTATGGCGTTAGAAGAGAAGTTTGATATCGAGATTCCTGATGCAGATGCTGAAGCAATCGCAACAGTTGGTGATGCTTTAAACTATATCGAAAAAAATAACGCATAAGGTCAATATAAAAGTAGGTTCGCCTGCTTTTATAGTAAGAAAAATTTAGGATACAATGAGAAGGAGAGAGGTTTGAATAGAGTTGTAATTACTGGTTTAGGCATGATAAATGCACTAGGTATGGATAAAGAGAGTTCTTTTAAGGCCATTGTAGATGGTGAATGTGGTATTAAACGAATTACTCTATTTGATACAGAGAACCATTCGGTGAAAATTGCCGGTGAAATTACAGACTTTGACCCTTCTACAGTAATGAATCCTAAAGAGGTAAAAAAAGCAGATAGGTTTATTCAGTTGGGTCTCAAAGCAGCGACAGAGGCGATGGAAGATGCGAATCTTGCAGAGTATGATGGTGAACGATTTGGTATCTCTTCGGCTTCTGGGATTGGTGGATTGCCAAATATCGAAAAAAATTCTGTGATAGCCGCGACAAGAGGGCCGCGTCGTATATCACCTTTTTTTATCCCTTCTTCTTTGGTCAATATGCTGGGTGGGTTTATTTCGATTGAGCATGGATTGAAAGGACCAAATTTATCCTCTGTTACTGCTTGTGCAGCAGGGACACACGCAGTCAGTGAAGCTGCCAAAACGATTATGCTTGGTGGTGCGGATAAGATGTTGGTTGTGGGCGCAGAGTCTGCTATCTGTTCGGCTGGGATTGGTGGTTTTGCCGCGATGAAAGCGCTCTCCACACGCAATGATGAACCAGAAGCCTCTTCTCGTCCCTTTGACGCGGATAGAAATGGTTTTGTGATGGGTGAAGGTGCAGGTGCATTGGTGTTAGAATCTCTTGAATCTGCGCAAAAGAGGGGAGCTAAAATCTACGCCGAGGTGATTGGTTTTGGTGAGAGTGGTGATGCAAATCATATCACAACGCCTGTACCTGACGGTCCTTATCGTGCGATGA
>CAZCUH010000198.1:0-1902 GCA_964501795.1 uncultured Sulfurospirillum sp. | reverse complement strand
TAGGGGCGTATCTGCATCAAAATCCTCATATCAAGTATATGTTTGGACCAGTGAGCTTGAGTAGTTCGCTATCCAAAGGTGCACAAAATTTGATTATTTATTACTATTCTCACTATTATGGAGAGGAAGGGAGCCTTGTGAAGCCTGATAAAGATTTTGTCTTTACACAAGCCGAAGAAGAAGAGTTGGAGGAGATTTTTGAAGGGAATGATGCGCAAAAAGATTTCTTGATTCTCAAAGAACAACTTGCTTGTTATGGTGTGAGTGTTCCGACACTCTATAAGCAATATACGGATTTGTGTGATGAGGGAGGTATTAAGTTTTTAGGTCAAAATATCGATACTGCCTTTAACAACTGTGTAGATAGTCTCATCCTTGTTGAGATTGATAAAATCAAAACAAAAAAACGAGAGCGATATATCAAAGGGCTGTAATCGTTTTGTAATTAAAAAAAGATACTATATAGTATAATCGTAATTATATATTTATAAGGCAAATCAATGGGTGCAAACCTTTTTAGAAATTTCTCATTTTTCTCTGCGACACTCTCTTTCTTTCTGCTTTTAGGTATCTTCGCGACACTGTTTGTCTATGCGCAAGACGCTATCTCCCAATTTGGCTGGGGATTTTTGGTGCATGATGTATGGGAAGTGGGTGAAGATGACGAAGGTGGGGTTTTTGGTGGATTGATTCCTATTGTGGGTACACTTTTTGCGACGCTCATAGCGATGCTTGTGGCGACGCCTATCGCAATGGGGATTGCCATCTTTTTGACAGAAGTTGCGCCTGATTTTATGATTAAGCCAGTCTCTATCTCTATTGAGCTTTTAGCGGCGATTCCTAGTATCATCTATGGAATGTGGGGGCTTTTTTACTTTGCGCCTATCGTGCAGCAGTTTGCAGGAGGTAGTGGTATGGGGCTTTTGACAGCGGGTTTGGTGCTAGCTATCATGATAATCCCTTTTATGTCCGCTATCACCAAAGATAGTATGAATACCACGCCCGATGTCCTCAAAGAGAGTGCGTATGCGATGGGTGCGACAAAGTTTGAAGTGGTCAAAGATGTCGTGATGCCTTACTCCAAAGCGGGAATCATCGGCTCTATCATCTTGGCACTTGGGCGTGCACTTGGTGAGACGATGGCAGTGGCATTTTTGATAGGTTCGGTGATGCGACTTCCTTCAAAAATCACGGATGCGACGACTTCTATACCTGTCCTCTTGGCAAACAACTTTGCAGAAGCAGAAGATTTAGAACTCTCCTCGATGTTTTATCTTGCGCTCATTCTTTTTGTGGTGAGTTTCATCATCATTTCGGTTGCGAAATTTTACTTTCTTGGGAGGAAAAAATGAGATATTCTAACCAAGGAGTTTTACGATGAATCGTCTCATCTTAAATAAGCTTATCATGATACTTGCAACGGTATCTGCTATCGTGGGTATGGGGTTTTTGTTTTGGATCCTAGCGACTTTGACGATGAAGGGTCTTAGTAGTTTTCACCTTTCACTCTTTACGCAGGATATGGTCGAAGGTGGGATACGAAATCTACTCGTTGGGCAATTTACCATGGCACTCATCGCGACGGCTATCGGAGTACCACTAGGTATGATGGCAGGGATTTATCTACGAGAGTATAGCAATGACAGCACACTTGCCTCTATCATGAGAAACCTCAGTGATGTGATGATGTCCGCACCTTCTATCGTCATCGGTGTCTTTGTCTATGCGGTGCTTGTCGATCCTGTCAATCACTACAGTGGCTGGGCTGGGTCTGTGGCACTGTCTATCATGATGATTCCTATCATCATCTCCACGACGGACAATATGCTCTCCCTTGTGCCAAAAGAGCTTCGAGAAGCAGGTATCGCCCTTGGTGGAAGTAAACATAAAATCATCTTAGAG
>CAZCUH010000197.1:0-1906 GCA_964501795.1 uncultured Sulfurospirillum sp. | reverse complement strand
TTGCCTAGCATCGAGGAACCCAACATCGACAAGAGTACATATCCTATAAAGAAATAGAGTCCGACTTCTAGCTTGATACTGGTATGTATATCTTGTTTTGTCGAGAAAAATACGACCAATATCGCCACGATAAAGACATCTGCCATCGACCATTTCCCTATCTTGTCGATAAAGGATACTAAGTTTTTCCCCAAGCCACTCTCTTTAAAAAATCCATACAAAAGCAAGACCATACTTTTAAACAACGGTATCATGATAGAAAAAAGCAAAACCAAGCCTGCGATGATATAGTTCTTATCATGATACATCTTTTCTATCGTACCGATGATGCTTTTGGATTCAAAAGAGAGGGTAACTTCACCAAGAACTGGAAACGCTTGATAGACAATCATCATGATAAGCGGCGCAATCAGTGCAAATCCAAGACTTACGATACCCGCTAAAGCGATATAAATAATCAAGAAATCTCTATCCAAAAAGAGAAAAATGATTAAAAAAAGTGCCATACTCCCAAAAAAATAGTAAAGATATGTCAAACTCTGCTGATAGGTTTCATTGGCAAACTGCTCTAACATCTCTCTTGAAACCCGCTCTTGTGAATGTTTGTCATAAGTACCAAAGCTAAGGGTTTCCAAGATAGCATTGAGCTTATCTTTAAAGACATCATCAGGGCCTTTTTGGCTAGAAATCTCTTTGGATATTTGGATGTAATTGTCTGCATTTTTGTATGCCTTGTATCCAAAAAAGGAGAGGAGCGCAATGACCAAAATAGTAAAAAGTATTAAAAGTGATTTTTTCATGCGCTATTGTAGCATAAAGAGAGACAAAAGGGGAAAAGCCCCTTTTGTAAAATAAAGATATATTATCTTTTAGAGAATTGTGGGCTTCTTCTCGCTTTTCTTCTACCAAATTTCTTTCTCTCAACGACTCTTGAATCTCGCGTTAAAAGACCTTCTGGTTTCAATACTGCTCTAAAGTCAGCATCATAAGCAACTAAAGCTCTAGAAATACCGTGTCTAAGAGCATCTGCTTGTGCTGAAAAACCACCACCTAGTGTTGTAGCAACAACATCGATTGATTGATCTTGTTTAGAAAGCACCAATGGTTGCATCACTCTTTTTTTGATCATATCAAGACCACCTAACCATTCATCAAGTGTTTGACCATTGATTGCCATTTTCCCTGAACCTGGAGTGATCCATACTTTTGCGATAGCTGTTTTTCTCTTACCTGTTGCGTAGATTTTTGCCATTGTTATTTACCTTTACCAATTTGTGCTGTGTGAGGGTGTTCTTCACCTGCATAGACTTTTAATTTTTTGAGCATCTCTTTACCAAGATTTGATTTTGGAAGCATACCACGCGCACCTAATTTAAATAGTTTTGCTGGATTTTCTTCTAGTAATTCACCAAACTTTTTACTTTTTGTACTACCAAAGTAACCTGAGTGCGTGTGATAAAGTTTTGTATCAAGCTTTGTACCTGTTACTTCTACTTTGTCTGCATTGATGACGACTACATAGTCACCACAGTCCACATTTGGCGTATAAGATGGCTTGTGTTTACCTCTTAAAAGTGTTGCTACTTCTGTCAAAACACGACCAAACTTTTTACCGCTTGCGTCGATAACATGCCATTCTCTGACAACTTCGTTAGCTTTTACCGATTTTGTTAAGTTCATTATTGAAACCTTTTTATGATTATTATCCACGAGCTTTTCCACAAAGGATAAACTTGTAAAATAAAACTATATGCTAGCTCTATTTGATAAGTGAAATGGGAGTATAGTGAAGTAAAGCTTAATTAATGCTGAAATTCAGTGATTTTTAAGTTAAAGTTTTCTTATATTTACACATCCACAAGCACAATCTCTTCTTCACGCACATAACAGAGATAGGCAGAGACTT
>CAZCUH010000196.1:0-1922 GCA_964501795.1 uncultured Sulfurospirillum sp. | reverse complement strand
ATTTGGCACAACCCAAGATGTAGTAAATCACGCAATGCCCTTGCTCTTTTGGAAGAAGAGGGTATCGATGCGCAAGTGGTAAAATATCTCGAAACACCTCATACAAAAGAAGAGATAAAAGCACTGTTAAAAATGCTAGGTATCGATGCGCGTGCGTTGATGCGAACTAAAGAGACACTTTATAAAGAGTTACATCTCAAAGAAGTAGCGGATGAAGAAAAACTCATCACTGCCATGGTAGAAAACCCAAAATTGATAGAGCGCCCAATCGTCATCAAAGATGGCAAAGCAGCCATAGGTCGCCCTATCGAAAATATCATAGAACTTATAAAAGGATAGCCCGTGTTAAAAGCAGTCAATATTACACAAAGATATGGAAAAAGAGTTCTTTTTGACAATATATCATTGACACTAGATAAAGGTAAGCGCTATGGGCTTATCGGTGCCAATGGAGCGGGGAAGAGTACCTTTATCAAGATTCTTGCAGGCGAGTTAGAGCCTACCCAAGGAGAGGTGCACTTGCGTAGTGGATTGACGATGGGTGTACTTGGACAAAATCAGTATGCCTTTGAGGATTATACACTCAAAGATGCTGTACTTGTCGCAAATAAACGGCTCTATGATGCGCAAAAAGAGAAAGAAAAACTCTACATGGAGGGAGATTTTGAGGATGATGCAGTCAATGAACGGCTAGGTGAGCTTGAGATGATTTGCGCGGAAGAAGATCCTACTTATGAATCAGATGTGCAGATAGAAAAGTTATTAGAAGCGTTGGGTTTTCCTGCTTCACAGCATGATGATTTGATGTCTTCACTAACAGGTGGTGATAAGTTTAAAGTCTTGCTTGCACAAGTGCTTTTCCCAAAGCCTGATGTATTATTACTTGATGAGCCTACCAACAACTTGGATATCGAGACGATAGCGTGGCTTGAAAATACCATGAAACGCCATGAAGGTACGATGATAGTCATCTCTCATGATAGACACTTTTTGAATAATGTTGTCACACATATACTCGATCTTGATTTTGCGAATATCCGTGAATTTGTGGGAAATTATGATGATTGGTACATTGCAGCGACGGTTATCCAAAAACAACAAGAAGCAGATAGAAGTAAAAAGCTAAAAGAGAAAGAAGAGCTCGAAGCCTTTGTTCGTCGTTTCTCTGCCAATGCCTCAAAAGCCAAACAAGCCACATCAAGACAAAAACAACTCGAAAAACTAGATCTTGGAGAGATCAAGACTTCAAGTAGGAGAGATCCAAGTATTATCTTTAAGCCCTGTCGAGAGATTGGGGCTGAGGTGCTTGAAGTGGAGGGAATCTCTAAAGCGTATGATGATTTAAAGGTCATTGATAATTTCTCTTTTAAGATAGAAAAGGGAGATAAGATAGCCCTTATTGGTCCAAATGGTGTGGGTAAAACAACATTACTTGAAATCATCACTGAAAATATGCAGCCTGATAGTGGTACTATCAAATGGGGTCAAACCATCTTTAAGACTTATTTCCCTCAAAACACAACTGATATCATCAAGGGTGATATGAAGCTCTATGATTGGCTACAAGGGCATGATGCCAAGTGGCATATCGATGAAATCCGAAAATGTCTGGGGCGGATGCTCTTTTCTGGGGAAGCACAAGAGAAATCTGTTGAGAGCATTTCTGGTGGTGAAAAACATCGTATGATGCTCTCCAAGATGATGATGGATGATGCCAATTTCTTGATCTTCGATGAGCCAGATAATCACTTGGATCTTGAAGCGATTATTGCACTTGGTGAAGCGCTTTATAACTATCCTGGTAATGTTATCTGTGTCTCTCATGATAGAGAACTCATTGATGCTTTTGCCAATAGAATCATCGAATTTAAAGCAGATGGAAGTGTGGTAGATTTTCAAGGAAATTATGAAGAATATACGGC
>CAZCUH010000195.1:0-1927 GCA_964501795.1 uncultured Sulfurospirillum sp. | reverse complement strand
AGGGCAAGTTGATGGTGGTGGGGGATTTTTATCAACTCCCTCCCGTGGTCAAAGCAAAAAACAGTAACTCTTTGATGGGTGAGTCTGTGTATGCTTTTGAGTCGGCTGCTTGGGAGTATTTTGACTTTGTGACTGTGGAGTTGATGAAAGTGCGTCGAACGAGTGATGAGGCATTTATGCGGATACTGAATTTTGTGCGTCGTGGGGAGCTTAATGAGGAGGTGTTCTCCTACCTTGAACGACTTCGTGAGAGTGACTTTGACACGAGCAATGCCACGGTTTTGTTTGGTCGAAATTTTGAAGCAGATAGGCTCAATGCTGAGAAAGTGGCTTTGGTACCAACAGAAGAGTTTGTCAAAAAAGCGGAGATTTCTATCAAAGATAAAAGCTTAGATGAGAGGCGCTTAGAGGGCTGGAAAAAAACGCTTCCAGTAGTGGAAAATCTCACACTAAAAGAGGGTGTTCCTGTCATCTTTACGACCAATCGCTGGGGATTTTACCACAATGGCGAAAGAGCGGTGATAGAGCATATCGATGAAGATTCTATTGTGGTGGAGAAAAATCATAGATTGGTGAAAGTCGAACGCTTTGACTTTGAACTAGGGCGCTCTGCACTGAGTGAAGAGGGCAATATCGATAGTGAAGTGGTCTGTACCTTTTCGCAATTTCCGCTGCGTCCTGCTTATGGGATCACGATACATAAATCTCAAGGAATGAGTCTGGATAACTTGGTGTGTGATGTGAATTATATCTTTGCTGATAGTCAGTTTTATGTGGCACTCTCACGGGCGGTAGATCCTAAAAGGTTGAAGATAGCTTTTTCTCGTGGAGATTTTAGGGCGTATTTAGAGCGGGTTGTGCGTGTATCAGATAGTGTAACAAAGTTTTATGAGAACTTAGAAAATCTAGTCCAAGTGGACTAAATCTTTCTTGCGATAAAAAGGGTAGAGATATCCATCGCGTTGCCTTTGACGACCTCTATCTCAAAGCCTACCTCTTTGAGTTCTGCTGTAAGGTTTTGGGTGGTGAGAAAATCATCAATGGAGTTGGGTAGATAGTTATAGGCGTTGTAGTTTTTGGAGAGTAGTCCACCTATGAGAGGTAAAATCTTCTTCATATAGAAGTCTCTTATCTTGGCAGAAAGTTTCTTTTTGGGTAGCTTGGTAAACTCTAAAATGACCAATAAGCCTCCTGGTTTTAAGACACGGTGAAATTCTCGTAATCCTTCCATCCTATCGACGACATTGCGTAAACCATAAGAGATAGAGAGGATATCAGAGCGGTTTTCTTTGCAAGGAATATCTTTGGCTTCACCCTCGATAAATGTGGCATTTAAGCCTTTCTTTTTTGCCTCTTCTAGCATACCAACTGAGGGGTCAATACCTGTGATTTTCTCTATCATGATACCCCGCTCTTTGGCTATCTTGTCCCAATACTCACACATATCACCCGTACCACATGCGACATCTAAGACGGCATCTATCTTTTCGCTTTTTAATCTATCAAAAGTTAAGTTGCACGCCTCTTTTCTCCAGCTTTTATCGATACCAAAACTTAAAACTCTATTGGCGACATCATAGGTCTTTGCGATGTCATCAAACATGGTGACAATTTTTTCTTGTTTATTCACTCTTTTTCCTATCTATAATTTTTTAATGCTACGGGTATGCGTTGTTGTATCTTTCTGATACGGTTGATGTCTGCTGGGTGGGTGGATAAAAACTCAGGCGGTTTTCTCTTGCCTGCTGAAAGTCGGCGCATATTGTCCCAAAAGGTCAATGCTTCTCTTGGATTATAGCCCGCTTTGGTCATGAGGTACAATCCTATCTCATCTGCTTCATACTCAAACTTTCTAGAAAAAGGCAGTACAAGCCCAACCCCTTCTACTGCACCATAGGCCTTGTTGATAGCACCAGCATATTTTCCA
>CAZCUH010000194.1:0-1930 GCA_964501795.1 uncultured Sulfurospirillum sp. | reverse complement strand
TCTAAACAAAGAAACTGTATCATCCTATCATGATATTAATGATAGATAATTACGACAGTTTTACTTATAACATCGTGCAGTATTGCTTAGAGCTTGGTGCCGATTTGAAGGTCATTCGCAACGACGAACTCACATTGGAGGAGATAGAAGCGCTACATCCTGAAAAGATTATCATTTCTCCAGGACCTGCCACGCCAAATGAAGCGGGGGTGAGTTTGGAAGTGATAGAGCATTTCAAAGGCAAGGTTCCTATCCTTGGGATTTGCCTAGGGCATCAGGCAATCGCGCAGAGTTTTGGTGGGGAAGTAGTGCGGGCGAAACATATGATGCATGGCAAGACTTCGACGATAAATCAGGTGGGAGAGACAGCTGTCTTTGACCAATTGCCAAAGCACTTTACCGCGACGCGCTATCATTCGCTCGTGGTCAATCAAGACAATCTTCCCGCTTGCATCATCCCGACTGCTTTTTCTGCTGATGATGGTGAAATCATGGCACTAGAGATAGAAGGGCATGATATCTATGGCATCCAGTTTCACCCAGAGTCTATCATGAGTGAGCACGGGCATGCGATGCTTGATAATTTTCTAAAGATATGAATGCGAGATTAGCTTTAGCCCTGATTGTTTTAGTCGATTTGGCTTTTTTGCTTTATGGGGTGCATACGCTCTCTATCTCCTATAAAGAAGCGACGATATTTTTTGATGAGCGTGGGTTTTTGCACTATTTGGTGCAGTTTTCTACGCAGCTATTTGGGCAAAATGATTATGCCCTGCGTGCGCCTTTTATCATGATGCATCTCATGAGTATCCTTTTGATGTATCAAATCTCAAAATTTTTCTTAAAACGAGAAGAGGATAGGATACTATCTGTGCTTGTATTTATCCTTTTACCTGGGATTGTGAGCTCCGCACTCTTGGTCAATCCTGCTTCGGTTGTGATCTTTTTTACATTACTTTTTATCTATCTCTTTTTACGCAAAAAAGAGAAGCTTTATACCTTGCTTTTGCCACTATTGTTGCTCGTGGATAACTCTTTTATCATTCTCTATTTGGGACTTGTTGGCTATGGTGTGTATGCGAAAAAACGCTTCATCATGATAGGGGCATCTATGCTCTTTTTGTTGGGGTTATATATGTACGGATTTTCGGTGGGTGGGAAGCCTAGGGGGTATTTTTTAGATACCTTTGCAGCCTATGCTTTGGTCTTCTCTCCACTGATTTTTCTCTACTTTTTTTATACGATGTATCGGATTTTGGTACGGGAGAAGAAAAGTATCTTGTGGTTCATCTCTTTTACGGCATTGATGGTGTCGATACTGCTTTCGTTTCGTCAGCGTATCATGATAGAGGATTTTGCTCCTTTTGTGGTCGTTTCTGTGCCACTGATGGTGCAGGTTTTTATGCGCAGTTACCGCACAAGGCTACCTGAACTTCGGCGTTCTCATAATGTCTTGTTTATTATTGTTTTTAGCTTTTTATTGCTCAATTTTTATGCGACCTATTTTAATCAATACTTCTATCGTTTTTTAGACAAACCTAGTCAACATTTTGCCTATAAATATCATATTGCATATGAATTGGCACAAAAACTTCATGCACTAGATTTCAATGCGATTCATAGTGACGATAGACAGATGCAAAAAAGGTTAAGATTTTACAAGATAGGAGATTCAAAACATTATAAACTCACGCAGTCTAGCACCTATCATGATGATAGTAA
Source organism: uncultured Sulfurospirillum sp. (assembly GCA_964501795.1). GTDB lineage: Bacteria > Campylobacterota > Campylobacteria > Campylobacterales > QNZT01 > JANTGR01. The sequence goes on along the minus strand of CAZCUH010000194.1, from coordinate 208 downwards.
TGTTACGATAAGTTACATCTCTTATCCTATAATCAGCTACGATGTTACAAAAATAAACAATTAATCCTTTTTTTCTGCATCTTACTTTAAATCAAAAGAGTAGTTTAAATGCATAAATGCTAGAATCATAGGGAAATTTTACAAGGAGAAAAGATGGCTCAAAAGGCGATACGAGAATATGATGGTAAGGCACTATTCGCTAGACATT
>CAZCUH010000193.1:0-1934 GCA_964501795.1 uncultured Sulfurospirillum sp. | reverse complement strand
TCGTAATTATCTATCATTAATATCATGATAGGATGATACAGTTTCTTTGTTTAGAGTTGGTTAAACTTTTAGGTATGCCAATGTTTATGGAGCGAAAGAAGTTTTCTCAGAGTCTTTGGTAGCTTATCATGATGATATCCCAACTTAAAGGCTATATACTTTATCCCCGAAAACCATATCGACTTAGGAATGAGCCATCTATCTTTTTTGAGTAGATATTTAATCTCATCTTTTGCCTGTCTGATTCCCATGGACTCTGCTGCTTCGTACTCTTTGAGGTACTCTGTGATGAGTGCATTGGTCTTGAAAAAAACACCGATATCAAAATAACGCATGAAGATATCGCGTGCACGAAACATATGGGAGTGATAGACCCGTGCTTGGGCAGTATAGGCGACTTTTTTATCGTTCATGATGACACGCGATGCATACTCCATATCTTCATTCATGATGACACCATCCTTGAAACCACCTAGCTCTTTAAAGTAAGAAGCACGATACATCGCACAACTATTTGAAGAGAAAAAGGTCTTAATTCCCATCGTTTTGAGACTCTCTTTGGATTTCATGATAGCGTGTGGGGGATAATTGATAGCTCGGGCAAAGCGTTCTATCTTATCCGCTCCACGGTAGGGTATATGACGGGCATAACTCACCATCACATCCTCATCGGAAAAAGGCATCATGATATCTTCTATCAGTGTATCATCACAAGGCAAAGCATCCTGTGTCATAAAGAGATAAAAATCGGCTTCATACTCTAGTGCGATATTTCTTGTAGTGGCATGGTTGAATGCTTCTCGCTTGATGACTTTATACTCATAATCATACGATTTTATCACATCTATCGTATCATCAGTCGAAGATGAGTCGATGAGAAGTACAGACACTTTGGATGAAAGGTGGATAAACTTACTCAGTTGCGCATCTATGATATCAGCGGCATTAAGTGTAGGGATAATGATAAGTGTTGTCATAATAAAAAGAACTTTACGCGCATCTACCTACCTAGGTGTCTAATTTAGTGAGATACATTTTATCTGAAGTATACTTTATATATTTGCAATATCTTTAAAATCTCTTAATCTTTTGTAATCAAATTCTTTTGAAATATTCATTTAACGCTTATGCTATATACTAGTCGATTCAAAAATAGTGCTACAAGAGTAAACAAAATTATACAAAAATAGAACAAAATAGAACAAAAAAAATGCCAATAGCAAATATAATGGTAAACTAATTTAAACTTTAATCAAAATAGGAAAAACAAAATGAACTTTACTGGCTCTAAAATCCAATCATTTGCTATAATAACGATACTGATTTTATTCACAGCTTGTGGAAATACAAACTCCTCAAACAATAAGCCTAGTATCCATAAAACATCTGTATCTACAGGAGAAATCAGTAGTGAAGAGACTATCAAGGGGTTACACAAAATCCATACAACACCTGTAGCCACAGTACAAATCAATGAACTACTATCCGCCAATGCAAACACAAACTATGATCCAGACTTCAAAGAATTTTCAGATTGGATAGAGCTTGCTAATGAAAGCAATGCGACTATCAATATAGGTGGCTATTATCTCAGTGATGATGAAGACAATCCTACAAAATGGCAAATACCTCATGACACACTTATCCCCGCGGATGGCTATCTACTCATCTGGGCAGATGGCAAAGACACCGTGCAAAAAGCGATACATACCAATTTTAAACTCTCTCAAAAAGGTGAGATAGTCACACTCTCAACTCCTGATGAACATATCATCAGTACACTCAACTATCCAGCACAGGAGGGAGATATATCTTGTGCCCAAAAAGATGGAGATATCACTTATATGATACCTTCACCCAATGCTAAAAATAACACCCCTTATATCAATCGTACAAAAACACAAAAACCTTCTTTCTCGCTAAAGAGTGGATTT
>CAZCUH010000192.1:0-1955 GCA_964501795.1 uncultured Sulfurospirillum sp. | reverse complement strand
ATATACCACCCTGCACACCGACTGAAGTTCCTAAATAATCAAACTCCGCTTCAGCCACTGCCTGTGTCGTCAAAAATGCCCCTGCCAAAATCACACTTGTCAATATCTTCATCATTTTAATCCTTTTTTTAAATAGTTTTTACTATATCGACACTAAAGCGTTTTACTTTAGCCTCTGTCCGTGCGTCAATGCCACAGCAATCGCATCTGTGATATCTAAAGGTTTTATCTCTTTTTTGATACCCAAGATTCGTTTAACCATAAATGCCACCTGCTCTTTTTTGGCTTTACCATTTCCTGTGACTGCTTTTTTAACTTGTAGGGGAGTATATTCACTAAAGTTTCCAAGCTCTTGTAATATTTTCAGACTCAAAGCACCCCGAAATTGTGCGAGTTTTAGTACGGTTTTAGGATTGAAAGCATAAAAGATATCTTCGATAGCTACCTCATCAATCGTATGATTTGAAAGGATAGTATCAATTCCCTCAACTAATTCTACTATTTGATGTTGTAAGACTTTTTCCTTAATCTTTATCAAACCCGCTTCAACTAGTTGAACTTTTGATTTCTCTTTCTTAATGATAGCATATCCGCAGTTTATCGTACCTGGGTCGATTCCTAGTATAATCATTCTTGTCCTAAAATATTAGTTTATTCACATAACTTTCACTATGTGAATAATTATACTATAATCATAAGAAAAGTTATAAGGATGTGAAAAAGTGCAAAGAAGAACTATCATGATAATCGCCGTCATCTTTCCTATCATGATAGTCGCACTTTTAAAGCTCGTTTATCCCCTCTCCTACAACTTCCTCATAGCTTATATCGCTACCATCGTTGTCATCTTCAAATCTTCCATACTCTCTATCTGGTTTGCCTCCAAGCTAAAATTGCTCGCCTTTGTCAAAACCCTCACACTCTTTAAAGGTATCAGCCTCACCATCAAACGCTGGATCATCGACAATCTCCTCTCAAAATGGCTCAAAAAACATCTCTTTTCACCCCTCAAAGAGGCAAGTGAAGAGTTAAAATCATACTTTCTTGCTATGAGTTTCAAAGCCAAAATGAAAAATGCTTTACTACTTTTCCTACCCGTGAGTATCGTCAGTGGGATGATGTACGCAAGCAATATGCTCTCAAGCGTAGCACTGTACGCCGAGCTGAAGCTACTTGTGAGTGGATTTTTCAAACTAATATGGCTCTTTTTAGCAAAAGCACTGACAATGCTCTCACTCATGCTAGCGTGGATTTCTAGCTCGTGGCTTGCACCCATCATCGAGCTTTTTGCCCTCTCATTTTTGCTCGATAAAGCAGAGAAAAGATTGGGAAAAAACAATCCTATCACAGGCTTTTTCACAACTATCAGTAACTTTTTTAACGCCCTTTTTGAGAAAATAGGACTCTATCATGATAGACACATCAGCCCCTTTGTCCTCAACCACAGCCAAAATCTAGGCACATCCATCTCAGCGTATGTGAAAAAAAAGAAAATCGCCCAAGAGTTTCTCTACTTTGACAACTTTCAAAATATCATCCTCCAAGGGCACATCAACGCCTATCATCATTTCAAAGATATGGATAAAATCACCGACAAAAAAGCACTCTACCAACGCATCAATCAAAACACAAACGACAACATCGATATCATCGCCTACATCTCAAGAGACGCAAAAGGAAATCTCGTCGATGAGAGCGTGCCCAACGACTTCTATCATGATATCTTCCTACTCAAAGGCATCGCGAGCCATCACCACCACGGCGTAAAAGAGCCAAATGAAACAGGCATAGACCACACAGACTTTTGGGTACTAAACACCTCCAAGTACCCCGCCACCCTCAAAAGCAAAAGCAACAATTTCCCCGACACCACCCTCGCCCCACACAGCGTCTCATTTATCAAAACTGCTATGCTAAAAAAGTGTGAAGAGGATGTGGTGGTAGCGTTTAAAGGC
>CAZCUH010000191.1:0-1999 GCA_964501795.1 uncultured Sulfurospirillum sp. | reverse complement strand
GCGACAAAAATTAATATTTGCTTTAACTTATAGTTAAGTTTAAGGGATTATAATAGTTTTAATTTAATATGGAGAACTATTATATATGATAAGTAAAAAAATAAAAATTTTGATAGGTGCCCTCATAGCAACTTTGCTATGTGCCACCTCTGCACAATGTCTAGACCTACTAGATGTCAATAGCTCTGATAACAATAGTAGTCATAAAGTTGATGCTATTGATGCGAATGTAAGCAGACTTTTTGAAAAGAGATTTGTCTTTTTTGATAGGTCATTAGCCAACGATGCCTATTTTGAGCTTGCCAAAAAAGTGATTTTAGATGCTGAGAAGCTTGGGTTTAATGGCTTTGTTTTAAATGAAGAGTATATATACAGTCGGCTTTCACACAACAATCCTATCATGGAAAAAGTAAAAAAACATATGGGTGATTTAGAGATTATGGCACATGAGCATGGTTTGGAAATGATAGTGATGCATTTTAGTGCAGAAGTTGCCAATACTGTGGTGCATGACAATGATGAGAAGAATCCTTTTTATCAAGATGGTAAATTTGACTTTTCCGAAGCCAATAAAGCAGTCGTGGAGTATAAAGTACAAGGAGATATTGCCCTGCCAAATACAAGCAAACAGGTACAAACTTCTCCAGGTTTACTCGATAGACTGTATCACTTTAAAAATATCAAAGCAAACAGCGAGTACCGCATCACACTCAATGCGACAACCAAAGATTTTACGGGTAAAAAGATTAAGGTATCTGTCTTGGATGAAGACCATAAGGGTGAAAATGGGAAGGTGATTTTTGGGATACACAAAAATTTTCTCAATATCCCAGCTACAAAAGAGAATGGGGAATATACGATTTATTTCAATTCACTCAATCATCCAAATATGAATGGGAAAGTCAAGGTGTACATCGCGTATAGTGGTGAGGGAGATGTAAGTGTCAATTCTGTTACATTGCAAGAAGTGGGATATACCAAAAGTGAACATGTTGTCAGAAAAAATACAACACCCGTGGTAAAATCTTCTACGCGTGATATTGTTTATAAAGCGGGGGTAGATTATAAGCTTGATGATGAGGGCTTGGTGCTTTTGAGTGATGCGATTAAAAATGAGCAAATGTTACAAGTGACTTGGTATCCAAAAATCAATACTTCATTGCCATATGACCATCAAACAGTAGCAGATATCTGTGCAGATGAGGATCTCTATTATAAAATCATGTTAAATCAATACGATATGATAAGCGAGGCACTTCACGGTAAGATAGACGGTATCGCCTTTAATGATGATGAGTGGAGAGAAGCTGGTTGGGATGAAAAGTGTCGCACACTCTATGCCAAGGAATACAACGCTAGCAATGTAACTGGAGGGTTTACGGGTGGCGATTATATCGGGATTAGTACCAAAAGAATGATAGATAAGCTCCTTGCTGATAGAAATAACACGGATAGCAATAAGACGAGAATGACAGCGTATCTTATGAGTGATATGTTTGACCCAAATTTTAATGGCAAAAACCCTTACATGGGAGTCAATGCAGGAGCAGTTGGGGCAACGGAGTATCTCAATGCAAAGGATACGGTGATGTTTAACTGGTTTCCAAATCCTTATGAACCAGGCTTGGAAGATAAAAAAGAGAAAGATTTTCTGCAATCTGCAAAATACTTTTCAGATGCAGGCATACGACAGATTATTTCAGGTTATCATGATGATATGCGAAACTTAGATTCGAACTTTGCTTTTTACAATGATTCGCCCAAAGAGGTACAAAAAAGTATCATAGGATTTATGTTTTTGATTTGGCATAGACCAGAAAAACATGCTACTTATGATGATATGGACGATGTGGTCAAAAGGATTTGTAAAGCATTACCAGGAAAGTGGCCAGAAGATGTCTGCAAGGCACTTGGACAATAAGGATGAAAGTCTTGGTCTCTGCTTGTCTGCTAGGGGAAAATGTCCGCTATGATGGAGGCAACAACCAACTCTATCATG
>CAZCUH010000190.1:0-2047 GCA_964501795.1 uncultured Sulfurospirillum sp. | reverse complement strand
TAAAAAGCAAGTCTAAAACAAGCCCCTTTGTTGCTATTTTCTACAGTGAGCGTACCTCCCATCTCCTTTTCTATGATGGTTTTGGCGATGTAGAGTCCGATGCCATCGCTCTTTTCTTTGGTAGAGAAATAGGGTTCAAATATCTTGTTGAGGTATTGAGGCTCTATACCTCCTGCGTTATCCTCTATCATGATAGCTCTATTTTCTATCATGATAGAGATAAGGGGTGCGGGTATCTTTCTATGTAGGAGAAAATATCTCGCATTGTTGAGGATATTTAAAATCACTTGTTCAAATTCATTTTTATTGGCGTGTAGTGTGAAATCCTCTTTGGTCGTTATCGCTACCTTGATATCCTTGAGTGTGGCTATCATGATAGCCTCTTGGCAGGAAGCCTTGACACTAAATGTCTCTTTCTCTTTGCTAGGATTGTAGAAATTTGAGAAGTGTTCAATCGTCTTTGACATATAGGTGATTTGCGTTTTTGCCTCTTTGATTTTGAACTTGATAAATGCTTCATTGTCGGCTTTTTTGTTCATATTCATAAAGAGATAAGAGAGATGGGTGAGGGGTTGGCGCCATTGGTGGGCGATGGTGGATATCATCTCTCCCATAGAGGCTAGGCGAGATTGTTGTAAAAGTAGGCTCTGTTGTACGACGCGTTCATCTTCTAAAATTTTCATTTTATAGGCAATTGCCAAAGAGAGTATCATCGACTCTAAGGCAAAAGTGCTATGCAAGAATGGAAAGTCCATATTGAAGTATGTCGTGAGATTGGAATAGACAAAAATCCCCATCATGATAACCATCATCCAGCCATAATAAAAGAAATAAAACGCCTTATCTTTGTGAGGTAAAAGGCGCTTTGCTTCTGTGATGACAAGCCAAATGGGGATAAATACAGGCATCACACGCGTCAATATGCTATGTGAAAAGTAAAGTGTCAAGAGTATATCTATGAGTGCCAAGATTTTGATGCTTTCTATGAGATAGTAGAGTGTTTTCTCTGATTTGTTGATGCTTAGAAAATGTTTGATAAAGAGTATCGAAAAAAGCAGTATAAAGATTTGGGAGAGGTCATAGAGTAGTTGGCTTTTGAAAGTAAAGATTTCATTGAGTGGCACGATGTGTAGCGCATCCAAGGAAGCCAAAAATACGAGGATAGAGAGTTGTCCAAGCGAGTAGTAGAGATAGCGTTTGTCAAAACTATACACATAAAGAGATAGATTGTAGATAGAAGCCGAGATGATGACACCAAAACAGAGTGTGGCGATAAAAGTCTTGATGGGTGTATAGTGTGAATATATCATTGTATCACTAAGAAAGAGTCCATCAAAAGTCAAAAGCACAACAAGAGAAAACAGTGCAATTCCAAAAAGCTTGATAGAGAGGGTTTTATCTATCATGATAGGGCGATTTTGTAGCCTATTTTGGCGTGGTTTTCTAGGAGTGATTTTGCGGTTTTTTTGCGTAGATTTTTGACTAAGGTTTTGAGGGCATCTTCGCTCATCATCCCATCAAAAACAAAATTTTCTATCTCTTGATAAGAGCAGATATGCTCAGGATTTTTAAGCAATAGTTTGAGCAACTTGGTCTCTTGCAAAGAGAGTTTAATCACCTCATCTTCAAAGAAAAGTACTTCATTAAATGCATCATAAGTCAGGCTTTGCGTCAGTGCCACGATGTTTGAATCATCTTTTTTTAATCTCTCAAAACAGAGCTCTAATGCCTCCATCAGAGCATCTTCGTCGATAGGTTTGACTAAGTATTTTACAAGTTGTAGCTCAACGGCTTTTAAAAGATACGCTGTTTTGGTGTGTGCCGTTGTGATGATGATAGGTGTTTTGGCATCCGTTTTGCGTATCTTTTCACAGAGGTCTAAGCCACTCATCTTGGGCATAGAGATATCGGTGATGATGATATCTGGCTTCTTATCATGATAGATTTCTAGCGCTTTAAAAGCATTGTCCGCTTCATAAATATAAGAAAAGCTATCTTCTAAAAAGAGTACGGCATTTTCACGGATAAAGGCTTCATCTTCGACATA
>CAZCUH010000189.1:0-2050 GCA_964501795.1 uncultured Sulfurospirillum sp. | reverse complement strand
TCCTTTACATTGAGACATTTTTCTGTTATAATGTCGAAAAACAAAAGGAGAAGTCATGATAAGTACCCAGCACTTTCACATTCCAACAACTGGAAACGATGCACTTCTCCTGCTCTCACTCCTACTACTGAACCTCTAATTTCAGAGAACATATCCAAAAACAGTTTTGCGCTTAGTCGCTTTTATACCATTTACTTGTAGGAATAATAATGAAATACCAAAAGTTTAACACGATAACATTGCCAGATAGAACTTGGCCAGATAAGACGATAGAGAAAGCACCTTTGTGGTGTTCTGTGGATTTACGAGATGGCAATCAAGCCCTTGTCAATCCGATGAGCTTAGAGAAAAAAGTACGCTTTTTTAAGCTTTTAGTTGAGATGGGATTTAAAGAGATAGAGGTGGGATTCCCTTCTGCTTCACAGGTGGAGTTTGACTTTTGTCGTCACTTGATTGAGGAGGATTTGATTCCTGATGATGTGAGCATTCAGATATTGACCCAAGCGAGGGAGCATTTGATCAAGCGCAGTGCAGAGGCACTTGTGGGTGCGAAAAATGTCATCGTGCATCTTTATAATCCTACTTCAACGATGCAGCGCGAAGTGGTCTATCAAAAGAGTCAAGAAGAGATCATTGATATCGCGTTGCAAGGTGTGGCGTGGATTAAGAGCTATTTTGCCAATTTTGATGGAGTGGTGCGTTTGGAGTATTCGCCTGAAAGCTTCACCCAAACAGAGCTTGACTTTGCAGCGACTATCTGCAATCGTGTCATAGATGCGTGGAATCCAAAAGAAAATGAAAAAGTCATCATCAATCTCCCCTCAACAGTAGAGTCTGCCACGCCAAATATCTATGCGGATCAGATAGAGTGGATGTGCCGCCATATCGCGCGTCGCAAGGATGTCATGATAAGTGTGCATGCCCACAATGATAGAGGATGTGCCGTGGCGGCGACAGAACTTGCTTTGATGGCAGGGGCTGATCGTGTAGAGGGGACTTTGATGGGCAATGGCGAGCGAACGGGCAATGTAGATATCGTTACCGTTGGATTAAATATGTTCACCCAAGGTGTTGATCCTCAGCTTGATTTTTCCAATGTGGACAAAATCATCGCCGTGGTAGAAGCGGCCAATGAGATAAAAACCCATGTGCGCCATCCATATGTAGGAGAGTTGGTTTATACGGCTTTTTCAGGTTCTCATCAAGATGCTATCAAAAAGGGCATGGCTAGACAAAAAGAGGGTGAAAGATGGTATGTGCCTTATTTGCCCATAGATCCAAAAGATGTGGGACGGGATTATGATGCCATCATCCGTATCAATTCCCAATCTGGCAAAGGGGGAATGGCATATATACTAGAGCAGTTTGGGTATAAAATTCCCAAGAAGATGCAAGGTATTGTTGGCAAAATCATCCAAGCAAAGAGTGAAGAAAAATCAGGCGTACTCAGCGAGCGAGAGATAAAAGAGGCTTTTGAGCAGCACTTTATCAATCGTGATGGGGCTATCATGATAGAGAATATTTCGATTGATATCAAGGATAAAGAAGCATTGGTTGAGGGAGATTTTATCATCGCAGGGCAGGGCTATCATGATAGCGTCTGTGCAGGTGGTATCATCGAGGCTATCAGCAAAGCCTTGCATCAACGAGGTGTAGCATTTGAAATCTTGGATTATCATGAACATGCTTTAAGTGAGGGGTCTGACTCTAAGGCGGTGGCGTATTTTTCTATCATGATAGAAAATGAAAATTATTGGGGTGTAGGGGTGGATGACAATATCACTTATGCATCGATAAAAGGGTTGTTGAGTGGGTTAAATATGGGGAGAGGGTAGGTAGAAGAGAGGCAAATTCCTCTCTTCTTTGTGTCACTTATTGTACTCTAAATCTTTTTATAGCTGTTGAAGTACCACCAAATTGATCGGTAACTTTCACTGTAAATTTCACACAATGAAAGACTTGCGTTCCACACATATTCACTGTCACAGCACCTGCGCTCTCATTTGCTTGTACCAATTCACCTGTAAGTTTACAGTTCTCTTTGTACCAA
>CAZCUH010000188.1:0-2113 GCA_964501795.1 uncultured Sulfurospirillum sp. | reverse complement strand
ACCAATAATTTACCCTAGTGGAAAAATTATTGCTCACGACAGTCGTTGTATCACTAAAGCCTCCACTCCATCAAAGAAAACAGAAAAGTCAATTTTTACGATTAAATCTTTTCAAAAATCCAAATGATTACTCCCTCACTCACAACTTTTTTAAAAAAGTTCTACAAAAATCTCAGAGTAAAAAATAAACACTAAAATTTTGCTATAATGAATATTATGAAATCTATCGGAGGTAATTATGCAAACTTTAACTATCGAAGTCAAAGATGACTTTATGACAGAGTTTATGAACATGTTTTTATGAACGGCAAAAAAAGTTACAAAAAATTAGAGATGATATTAAAAATGGAAAAGTTGAAATGATAGATGATAAAGAGTTTTGGGAAGATATGGATGCCTTTGTTGAAACTTTACAAAAATGAAGATAATTCATAATCCTGATTTTTCTAAATCACTCAAAAATATCCTTAAATATATTGCAAATGATAAACCGTTGGCAAGTTTAAACTTCAATGCAGAGATAAAAAGAAAAATTAGAAAATTACCTGCAAACCCATTTATGTGTCCTCCCTCACACTATTTTGAAGAACAATAAATAATTTACCCTTATGGGGCTTTCTATGCGGAAGCTTTTTCGTTTTTGTCTGTGTGTTGTTTGCTTTTGAGATAGTGGAGTAAATCCTCTTCACTCAAATCAAGTAATTTACACATCGCACCAAAGCGAAACACCTCATAACTCTTGGCATCTTTCTCTTTTAAAAATGCCAACTCTTTGACGGTCATATCTAAAACATTTGCAATTTTTTCATCTGTTATTTCTGTATCTTTCACGGGTAAACACTCCTTTTGAAGTAAGATTGTAGTCAAAAATGGTTAAATTAAAAATATCTTAAGAGATTAAAAAATAGGTTTAAGTTTGGGCTTGATATAAATCAAGACACTTTATATCCGAATTGATTATACTGCCACATAAGGAGTTATCATGATAACAGTTGTAACAGATGCCAAGATAGATAGTATCCATCAAGAAGAGATGATGATATTAGATGCATTGATGAAACAGATACAAGTCAAAGATATAGAAGCTATCACCCCACTTTTTACAAAATTCGTAGAACATATGCAGGAACATTTTGCCTATGAAGAGGAGCGGATGAAAGAAGCTTCATATCCGATGTTTACGATACATCAAGCGGAGCATTACAAAGTTTTAAATGAAGCACGCTATCAGTTGATGATGTGGCAAAGTAAGCCAGATTTGTGGGAGCTTAGAGAGTATCTTAGCGAAGATTTTGTAGAATGGATTCACCAACATATCGATGCGATGGATGTAGCGATGATCGATTTTTTTGACAAAGGAGAAGCGTGATGGACTATACGCTAGTGCATTTGATACATATATTTGCGGTGTTTATTTATGGGGGATTTTTGTTCACGGACAATCTTTTCATGGCAAAGATGAACCAGACACTCTCTAGTGAAGAAGCTAGCAAAGCGCGTGAAGCTATCATGATACATGTGCGAAAAGTCGTACCAAAGGCTTTGATTGTAGCGGTTGTTGCAGGGCTTTATATGTTTTTTCAAGTATTTGGTACGGTAGGGGAAGAGGGGCTTAGCCGTTTTCAGATGCTTTTACTTTTAAAGGCATTTTTAGGGTCTTGGCTGGGGCTTCGTGGTGTGTTACAAGTCTTTTTTGGGATACAACCTTTGGTATTTAAGAGTCATAAATTCCCTTTTATCTTGGTCATCATAATCATCTTTTTATCACAGCTTATGTGGGAGTAGAAGCCTTATTTTGCTACACTATGCCAGATAAAAAGTGAGGGGAGAGAGATGCTTATATTATTGCCACTTAATAGTAAAGAGATTGAGAGCGCGCAGTTGGTCAATCTTGATAAGGTAGATACTTGGGGCTTGGTAGATTTGCAAGATGGAAAGATTCAAAAGATTGATTTTTTTGAGGATTGGACCAGTATAGAAGAGTTTTTTGATTGTGTCGTGGTAGTGGACAAGGGAGATGATGTCTGGCCTTTTATGGAGCAGTCTATACCTGTACTCGAAGCGCCGATGCAACGCAGTATCGATGATGTGATTGAAGCCTTTTTGTTTAAGG
>CAZCUH010000187.1:0-2128 GCA_964501795.1 uncultured Sulfurospirillum sp. | reverse complement strand
TTTTTACCAACTTTGAATTTTACAGCAGTTGTTGCAGGAACGTCTACTACTTTATTGATCTGCTGACAAAGATATATGAGGAGAGAGGATATAGTAAGAGCGAAATCCCTGCACTCATACTAGAACACAATCTTTTTGGATGTGATATCGACAAAAGAGCAGCAATCCTAGCCAACTTCGCATTCACCATGAAAGCAAAGCTTTATCATAGAAGATTTTTCAAAAAAGATGTAGTAAAGGCATGAATAAATAGCTTAGTGATTTTGTAAAAAAGAGATATCCAGATAGCAAAAGTGATCTGTTTGCAGTGTTTATGGAGCGGACACTAGAGCTTACAAAGCCACATGGCTTTATGAGCATGATAAACCAACACTCATGGATGTTTTTAAGTTCGTATGAAAAACTTAGAAAAAAGATTATCGAAAATCACAAAATAGATACTTTAGTGCATCTAGGAGCAAGAGCTTTTGAAGAGATTGGCGGTGAAGTAGAGCAGAGTGTGGCATTTGTCCTAGAAAAAAATAGACGATGTTAAGTTATATTGGCAATTTTTATGATAAAATAGTGATCTATCGCAAGTAAGAATGAAAAGGAAAAGAGATGGCAGTAAAATACATAAATCCAAAAGTAAAAGAAGAGTCTGGAGTTATTGTTAGTGGTAGTGATGCTAAAAAGGTAGTAACGATACTATCTGATAAGACTGTAACTAAAAGTCAATTTCATAGATCATCGAAATCATTATCTGCTTCTTTGAAAGCTATTCAAACTTTAACCAAGAAAGTAGCATCATAACGAAGTGCCATCATTTGTAGAAATCTCTTCTCTCTCACGAAGCAAAGTAGAAAAACTAAGTAAAAAATTTTCGTGTAAAAAACATCCTCCTCTTTTAAAATATATTCAGCAGTTTGCACATAAACATGCGAAAGATGGACTTTATCGCACATATTTATTAGAGATAAATGGTAATTACTGTGCCTATATCTCTGTCTCATTGGCTACCGTTCAAAATAGAGATGATAGTTTTTCAAAGATAAAAGATATAGCAGATATACAGAAAAACTTATACTATGCACTACCTGCATTAAAAATCACAAGACTTTGTGTATTTGATGAGATGCAAGGTAGTGGTATAGGGTCTATCATGATGACATTTGCAGATATACTGTCTATACAAATACAAGCTAAAATCGGATGTAAAATAGAGATGGTAGATGCTAAAAAAGATGCTATAACATTTTATAAAAAAACTGGATTTGAAGAGATAAATATAGAGAGTATTGAAGATACAATCTTGATGATTAAAAAAGTAATCACACCTGATGAGTTTAAGAGTTTTGAAGAAAATGAACGATTGTTGTATCTACAAAATATTAAAGAGTTTTGTGAGATATTTGACTTAACTGATGAATATAGAGTGATAGAGAAGTATTATAAAGTTGGAGTTGGGTAGTGAAACAGTATCAAATCCTAGCTTTTATGTGTAAGTAATAATATATCGGCAAATCAAACTTTTAGTTTTAGTACGGATATGACATCCTATGGAAAATCTCCTGTACTTTTTATGTTTTTGGTATATGGCGGATTCGCATCTCTAGCGAATACCTTGAACAATAATTTCAGCATCCATTCCTGAAAGTTCTTCAAACACTTCATAAGGTTTTTTTTAATCCAAACATTTTCTTGGTCTGCTATTAAGTTTATCAATAGCATCTATCATTGTGCTAACAGCAATATTGTCTAGTTCCATGGCTTTGGGAAAGTATTGTCGTAGTAGTCCGTTAGCATTTTCATTCTGTCCTCTCTCCCCAAGAGTGGTAGGGTTTTGCAAAGTAAGTCTCACAATTAAGAGCAGTAGCAGCCTTTGCATGTCCTGCAAATTCTCTACCATTGTCAAATGTAATAGTTTTTACCAATGTATTCAGTGGATTGAGTAAAGCTATAATAGCATCTTTTACAGCCTGTGCTTTTTTGCACTACAAATAAGGTCATATAAAGGGAAGAAAAATGTTGTTATTTAGAAAAGATTATTTAAATGTGTACTCTGGAGTTTTGAAGAGTGATTTATAAATCATCAATCTATCAAGACAAACCCCATAATCTAAATGGTACCTAGGGCCGGACTCGAACC
>CAZCUH010000186.1:0-2149 GCA_964501795.1 uncultured Sulfurospirillum sp. | reverse complement strand
TTGCATTGGTGTTGGATTTGGTTTTATTACCAGCGTTGTTGAGTCTGTTTGGTAGAAGAAAAATTTAGCATAAAAAAAGCCCTAGCCTTGAAAAGGCATAGGCGCTTGTGTCTCAAAGCGTTGTCAAGTTCTTTAAATTTAACATCTTTTAGTATAGTGATACTACGCATTGAACCCATATTTCTTTTAATTTTATTTGTTGTAAGATGTTGAAAAATTTGGAGATTTCTATGAAAGTCACTTTGCATCACCACACCCCACTTGTCGTCTGTGCTAGAGCCATCCGAACTTGCTGGCAAAGTTTTGATAAAAGCGATGATGGTGGTGAAAAAGATAAAGAGTTGATAGATAGAGTAGGTAACAAATTTAAACACGCCTCCACCCTCGAACACCTCGTCTATACTTTCTACCTAGAGGGCATCTCCCGCGCACTACTCCAAGAACTCGCCCGTCATCGTATGGCTTCTCTTTCTGTAAAATCAACTAGATATACACTTAAAGAGTTAAAAAGTGAAGAAGAATTCACCCTAAATGACAAAGCAAGAGCCGAAAAATATCTGGTCTTCACGGGCGTAGAGATGGTCGATGAGATGAGCATCAAAGCCCTAGAAAACCTCCGCCAAGTCCTCCAAGCGGGCATCGCCAATGACAAAGCCAAGTTTTGCCTACCAGAGAGCTACAAAACAGAACTCACATGGACAGTAAACGCCCGAAGCCTACAAAACTTCATAGGACTACGAAGTGACAAATCCGCGCTCTGGGAGATTCGCGACCTTGCCAATATGATTTACAACACTATCCCAGAAGATCACCGTTATCTTTATGAGGATTATATCAAAAGGTATGATGACTAATCATCGATGCTTTTGCACGGTAAATCCTGCCCCTACCCAATCCTGCAACCCGCCACGATACCAAAATATCTTTCTCTTTGGATAGCCAAGTTTCACTAAGGCTTTAATCGCTTTAGCCGACTGTGTACACCAAGAGCCATTGCAAAATATGATAGCATTTTTCGCATTTTTAAAATGCAATTTTCCTTTTTTATCTTGTGTGACATGTAAAAGCTTTAAATTTTTTACAAAATCTTCTGGAAAATCTGCATCAGGTATCAAATGGCTTTTGGGTATATTGACCGCATGAGGAATCGTAATCTTATCAAACCACTCTTTGCCTCTCACATCTACCAACACATAATGCTCCGGCTCAAAATCCAACGCTTGCAAAAACTTCAAAACCTCTAACTCACCTACTGTCTGAATCTCATCATCAAGCTTGATAGGTTGTATCACACCCAAGGAAGTAACGAAGCTCTTTTGACACTCTTTAGGTACATTTTTCCCTGCCAAATTCCCACCAAAGACATTGTCAGGGGTCACTCCCACTTTCAAGCATTTGGGATGTCTTAGTCTCTCTATATATATCTCTTTATCTTCATAGCTCGTACTGATACCAAACTGCAAATCTTTGATATCCTCATCAGCTTGAAGCATAGCGGACAAAGCCACTAAAAAAATGAGTAATTTCATACTATCTCCCTCTCTATGCGTTGAGGGTATTATAACATAATCTTATAGAAATTCCTCTATCAACTCTAAAGTCTTTTCAGGCGCTTCCTCTTGTGGCATATGCCCGCAATGGGAGATAAACTCTAATCGCGAATGTTTGATATCATGATGGAGTCTATACGCCTTATCTCTTCGAATCACGATGTCATTGTAGCCCCAAATAATCAGTGTTGGTATATCTATCTCTTTATAGCGTTTGCTCACCGCAGCGATATCATCAGGAATGAGAAAATCACTCGCCTTGGCAAAAGCATATTTACCATTGGGACTTTGGAGATTTTTCGCCAAGATATTGACACCCTCTTGGGGAATCTTGTCATCATCATAAAAAGCGTATTTATACCCCTCTTCTATCTCATAATGCGAAGGCAAGAGATAAAATCCCAAACGCCCAAGTACAGGAATCTGCAACCAACGAAGCAATTTAGGCAATCCCTGTTTATACGCTGCGATATCAATCAGCACCATCTTTTTGATTTTCACACCCGTAAGCGCCAAGGAGAGTATGACCCCACCACCTAGAGAGTGCCCTATCATGATAGGATTGCTGATGTGATGCTCCTGCATAAAATCCTTGACTA
>CAZCUH010000185.1:0-2183 GCA_964501795.1 uncultured Sulfurospirillum sp. | reverse complement strand
CAGGATCTATCAATGTAGGACAAGATAAAGATATCAAAATTACTGTGAAGCAGACAGACTCTTCTTCTGATGCTGTGGGCCCTGGTATGAAGATAGATACTGCTGAGATAAAAGTAGAAGGCAATGTTGCAAATAGCGCAGAAATTAAAGCAATGAATGTAGAGGTAGAGGGGCAAACACACCAAAGTTCCAAAATTGTGGCAAAGGATGTCAAAATCAATCTCCACAAAGGTTACGCTGAGGGTGACATCGTAGAAGTAGATATCTTAGAGGGTGGCAAGATAGTTGGCGATATTGTAAGGGTAAATCAACTTTTTGGTGGTGAGATAGAAGCCAAAGAAGTTTATATCCAAAAGGTACTCTCAAATGCTATGGTACATGCATCGCATCATATAGAGATAGAAAACATAGAAGGAAGTGGTAATAAATTTATCATTGATGCAAGGGTACAGCGTGGATATCATGAAAAAAATGAATCTTATATTGCTCAGATAGCAACACTAGCGATAGAGGTTGAAAAACATGCCAAAGAGGTCAAAAGATATAGAGATAAGATACAACAAGAAGATCAAAATATCAAAGATATCAATCAAAAAGTCAAAGAGTTAAAAGCTTCTGGTGTGAAGCCCCCAGCAGGATTGATACTAAAGCTCAAAGAGCATCAAGAGCGTATCAAAAAGCATAATTCATTATTAAAAGAGTTAAAAGATGCTAAGATACAGAAAACTTCACTTCAAGAACTGTTAACGGAGCTTAATGGCTCTGTTTATGAGGCAAAAGTCATCAACAAATCCATGTGGAAAGAGTTCAACGAAGTCATCTATAAGTTGCTAGATCCTCCTATAGAAGTCTCCTTTTTACCAAAAGAGGGCGATATGATGGAGGTCTTAACACTCAATACAGATGAAGAAGGGGAGTTTCAAGTAAAACGACAAGGATAAACCCTCTATCATGATAATCGCAATCTCAGGTGAGGTGGTCAAAAAAGAGCCCACCTTGCTACATCTCAAAACCCCCTCTGGTCTCACTTACGCTGTTAAAATTTCGCTTCACTGCTCTAGTGAAATCGATTCAAAAAATATCACTTTGCATACCACACTTATCGTCAAAGAAGATTCTCATACCCTTTTTGGTTTTCTTAGTGAAAATGAAAAAATCATGTTTGATAGAGTGATAAAGATCAATGGGGTAGGCCCTTCTACTGCACTCGCTATCTGTTCTACCTTTACGCCTGAAAGTTTTTCCAAAGCCGTCATCGCCCAAGATGTCAGCGCTATCAAGATGGTACCTGGCATTGGTCCTAAGAGTGCTAAGCGAATTTTGGTAGAATTAGGAGATTTTAATCTCCAAGTGGAAGAAGATAGTAACAGTATCTCTTTGGGTGAGGCGACGATGGCACTAGAGAGTTTGGGATTTAAAAAAGAGAGTATCAAAAAAGCACTCTCTGGAGTCTCAGCTTGCGATACACAGACGCTCATCAAAGAGGCGTTAAAAAAATTGAGTAAATAAGGAAAATGATGGCAAAAAGTTGTGCAGTGTTATTTGGTGGGGTGAGTTATGAACATGAGATAAGTATCGTGAGTGCTATCGCGCTAAAAGATGTGCTTGATATGACAATCACTTATATCTTTTGTGACAAGCACCGTGAATTTTACCTCATACCAACTAAAGAGATAACTTCCAAACTTTTCTCTTCGGGCGCTTATAAAAAGATGCCAAAATTGACACTAAAAAATGGTGGATTTTTTCAAAAATCCCTTATGAAAGAGAAGCGCATTGATTTTGACTTTTTGCTCAATGTAGTCCATGGTGGTGATGGGGAAGATGGTGTCTTGGCATCGATGCTTACTTTTTATGGCGTACCATTTATCGGCCCTCGTACGGATGCGGGCGTGCTTAGTTTTAACAAACTCTACACCAAACTGTATGCCCAATCAATCGGTGTAGAGACAGTCGATTATGAAGTCTTGAAAAAAGGTGCGTATAAGATATCACTCTCTTATCCAGTCATCATCAAACCACTTCGTCTTGGCTCTTCTATAGGTGTGAGTATCGTGCGTAGTGAAGCAGAGCTAGAGTATGCACTAGATGTGGCGTATGAATTTGACGATGAGGTCTTGGTAGAGCCATTTATCGAGGGTGTCAAAGAGTACAATGTCGCGGGGTGTAAAGCGGGCGAGTTC
>CAZCUH010000184.1:0-2259 GCA_964501795.1 uncultured Sulfurospirillum sp. | reverse complement strand
AGATAAAGAAGATAAATCTCGTACGGTCTCTGAGGGGCAAGGCTATGGCATGATGATTGTAGCAGTGATGGCTGGGTATGACAAAGATGCAAAAGTGATTTTTGATGGGCTGTATGCCTTTGCAAAAAAACACCCTAGTGAAATGTGCTCGCGTTTTATGACTTGGCAAGTTCCAGCAAAAAAAGGGGAGAGTGATTCGGCATTTGATGGTGATGCGGATATCGCTTATGCCTTGATGTTGGCTTTTTCACAATGGGGTGAGAAGCACTACAAGCAAGATGCACAGCTTTTGATAGAAGCATTGGCAAATAAAGTGATAGGTAAAAATTCTCATTTACCACTTTTAGGTGATTGGGTTGATCAAAATGGGGAAAAATATAACCAATATACCACGAGAACTTCTGATTTTATGTTGAGCCATTTTCGTGCATTTTACCGTTTTACGCAAAATAAAAGATGGTTAAAGGTGATTGAGAGTACACAACGAGCGCTTATGGCTATTCAAAATGCAGCGAATAATCACACCAAGCTAGTATCTGATTTTATCTATCATGATAAGCAGGGATACCATCCAACGAAAAGAAAATTTTTAGAAGAAGAGGATGATTCGTACTATTATAATGCGTGTCGTGTTCCTTGGCGTGTTGGGCTTGATGCACTACTCAATGATGATATGACTTCGAGGAAAATTGCCAGTGATATGTTGCAGTGGATAGGCAAAGAGAGTGCTTATAACCCTGAAAAAATGATGTCAGGATATCACCTTGGGGGAAAGGTTATCGGAGGGGATTATACGACGGCAGCGTTTGTGGCACCTTTTGGGGTGGCAGCAAAATTGAACCATAATCAAGCCTTTTTTGATGCTATTTATGATGCGATTTGGCAAAGACATGAAAACTATTTTGAAGATAGTATCAATCTACTTTCACAGCTTGTCATGATAGGTGCTTTCTGGGATCCTACAGAGGTAAAATAGAGAGATTGAATGCTCTCTCTATCGCCCAAAGCAGTGCAACAATAGCGGTAAGTGCTGAAAAACCTATCAAGACAAAGCGACGATAAAAAAGTGTTTTCCTAAAGATAAAGAGAAGCGGAAGCAGGGCAGTGACAATGGCAAGTTGCCCTATCTCTACGCCAAGGTTAAAGCCCAGAAGCATAGAGAGAAAATCACTCTTTTTATCTATCATCTCATGTAAAACATTGGCAAATCCAAATCCATGAATTAAACCAAAGAAAAAAGCAATCATCCAGTTTCGTATTTTGGTAAAATAGAAGATATTGTTTAAGGCTGTAAAAAGCACAGACAGAGCGATAGCCACCTCTATGAGCGTAGCGTTTATCGTGAGTATCTCTGTGACTGAAAGTGCCAAGGTGAAGGAGTGCGCGATGGTAAATGCTGTGGTAATTTTTAAAATCTCTTTGAAAACATCTATAAATCTATCTTTGGGAATTTTATGTGCCGTGTAAACCGAAGGAATAAGTAACATCAATAAAAAGAGAATATGATCAAATCCCATCCATATATGCCAAATACCCTCCACTAAAAATGTTTGAAAGGCTTGTTGGAGAGATTGTTGTTTTAACGCTAAGGAGAGGTCAACTTTTCTGGCACTCATAATGAGCGGTTTTGTCTTTGTGGAGAGTTTAACAAAGGCTTTTTGATCTTTATCAACATCAAAAAATAGATCATAGTGTAAATCAACTTTCTCATGTGGAGTAGAGCATCCTTGAAGCGTGATAGGGAGTTTGATATAAGATTGATGCACACGACGATAGACTTTAAAGTCTGATATATGCAGCGAACAAGGTTTCTTATCACTCATGATAGCGATATGTGATAGCACAATATCTTCTATCTTCTCTTTTTGGGCATAAAGTTCTTTCCAAGAGACGATGCCATTTTTATTGCTATCGAGTGTGATAAATTTTTCTAAATTATCTGATTCAAAATCAATAAGAACTTTGGGTGTTGACCCATTGAAATCAAAGGTGATGAAGTTTTCTTTGAGGATATCAGCGCGTAAAAAGGCGCTGATAAAAAGCAGTAGAAGTAGGATGCGTACCTTAAACAAGGATTATTCGACCGTCACAGACTTTGCAAGGTTTCTTGGCATATCTACATCATTGCCTAAACGCACAGAAATTTCTAAGGCTAAAATTTGTGTGATGACCATCATCTCAAAAAATTCACTCATAGGGTGATTGTCATGTTGTGTTTTGATGAAATCATCAGCTAGTTCAAATGCTAGTGGAGAGATA
>CAZCUH010000183.1:0-2307 GCA_964501795.1 uncultured Sulfurospirillum sp. | reverse complement strand
AAGATTATTTGGGTGCACATTTTTATGATTATGATATGAATGATGTTAATGATATCGAGAGGAAATATATAGATGCATTTGATATTAACAAAAGTAAAAATATATGCAATAAGAGGATACCGATAGATGACATTTATCGGGAGTTTATCTATCGTTATATTGCTAACCGCGAAGAAGAACTTGAAAGCGATATTCAAGAAGAAAAAAATGCGAAGCCGTTCGGTAATCTTGATAAATCTTTTTATAAGAAAATAGCAAAGCAAACAAAAGCTTGGTTGAATATTTTATATGCAAAATATCCCGATTATAGTGTGTATAGAACACAACAAAAGCTCTTGGCAGAGCAAAGAGAAAAAGCTCGAAGAGAGAAACAAGCAGAAAAAGTGCGAACAGAAAAAGAGCAAGCACTCTGGAAAAGTGCTATAGAAGGTGTTGAGTATCCTATGGGCTACCTAAAAGGCGTGAATGCTAATATTTGTAATAAAGAAGGACTTACACCCTTAATGGTCGCAGTAAAAAATGGACACTCCCATGTAATTGATACTTGGACAATGGATGGTGTAATAGCCGATGTATGGGCAAAAGATACTAAAGGAAAAACTGCATGGGACTATATCAAAACGCCAACCAATCAAATGAAAAAAATATTTACAGGCAGGATGCATGGGGCACTACGCTGGTTTGAAGTCTATCAAATTGTTCACAACAAGGCAGATATTGTATCCTTAGAATACAATAACGATACAGACCTTTTGAAAATAACTATCGACGGTGATATTTGTGAACACTTTGTATTCTCTCAACACACAGAGTGTCAAGCACTCAAACCGACATCAAATCATCCTATCTTTAAAGCTATCAAAGCGAAAGACAATGCTCTTTTTGATAAGCTGTTACCCACCGTAAAAGATTTTTCTATACAAAATAAAGATCATTATAGCCTATTGTGGGCAAGTATTCTTTATCATAACCACTATGCACTAAAGCATTTGCTTGAAGAAACGGATGTCGACAAATATGAGATTGATCCTCTGGGACTGAAAACACCTGTTTATTGGGCTGCGATGCAGAATGATATTCAAAGTCTTCAAATTCTTTTGAATAATGGAGTGGATGTTAACTCCACTAATATCTTTGGCAATACGGCACTCTTTGGTGCAATACATAAGTGTGGTCATTTTGAAGTGGTTAGGATACTACTTGAGCATGGTGCAGATCCTTATCATCGAAATAAATATGGTGAAAATGTTTTTGATAAACTGGCTGCCTCTTGTAAAGATAAAGAGAAAGTTGAAGAGATGAAAAAGTTATTTGAAGAGAAGAGCCATCCACATAAGTAGAAAAAGGAGCAGAGAATAGCTTGCTAAGCAAGATTCGCAAATGAAAATATTTTGCTTGGTTGGTCCTTATGTTCAATCCTATATATGTTTGGGTGTATTTAATAGTCTTGCTTCTTCAAGTGCTTTACATTAAAAGGCTTGATGATTTGACAAAAATAACCGACTTGTATATAATACAGATATACAAGGAAAGTAATGAAGTTTAACTGTTTGGATGTTGAGTCTATTGTTGGATTTGAGTGGGATGATGGTAATATTCATAAAAATGAAGAGAAACATGGACTTAAGTGGATGATAATTGAGGAGGTTTTTTTTAATGAACCTCTTTTAGTTGTTGAAGATTTTAAACACTCCTTGCAGGAGTGTAGATGTGTGGCACTTGGGAAAAATAACCGAGAGGATTTGATTACGGTTGTTTTTACTGTAAGGAATAAGAAAGTTCGTGTTATTTATGCACGTATTATGAGCAAAAAAGAGAGGAAGATTTATGAAAAAGCTTAAAGAAATACCACAATTTCAAAATGAAGGAGAAGAGTCTCTGTTTTGGGATGAGCATGATACCTCTGAGTATTTTGATATAACAAAAGCAAAGCAGGTAAAGTTTCCAAATCTTAAAAAAACTACAAAAAGCATATCTTTACGACTTCCATTAGATATGTTAGAAGAGCTTAAAACTCGCGCAAATGCTATGGATGTTCCATATCAATCATTGATTAAAATGTATCTTTTAAATTCCTTAGAAAGTGCATAAAATTTTAAATAAGGCTAGACAATAATGCAAACATTTTATTATGTCCATACGGGGCATAGAATAGGACTAGATAGATTTAGGCGTGCATCAGCTATTATAAAGATGCTTGGAGATGTTGATATTACACTTTTGACGAGTGATTATAGAATTGCACAGGTCTCAAGAGATTTTGGAATTGAGACGAGTGTTGGTATTGATGTTGTTCGTAATATTCCT
>CAZCUH010000182.1:0-2392 GCA_964501795.1 uncultured Sulfurospirillum sp. | reverse complement strand
AAGATGCCAATGATGTCAAAAATGTCCTCAATGTCATCAATGATATCGCAGAACAGACCAATCTATTGGCACTCAATGCCGCTATCGAAGCAGCAAGAGCGGGTGAACATGGACGAGGATTTGCCGTGGTGGCTGATGAGGTGAGACAACTCGCAGAAAAGACACAAAAATCTCTCTCAGAAATCAATGCAACCATCAATGTTATCATGCAAAATATCATAGAAGCAAGTAGCGAGATGAATCAAAATGCCCAAGATATCTCATCGATGACCCATACTTCAGAAGAGGTTCTAAAAGAGGTCGAATGGGTCAATACAATCATGAATGAAGCGACCAAACAGATAGAACTCTCAGCCCAAAGTATCGAGAAAAATGCATCTGGCGTAGAAACCATAGCACAAGATTTGGAAAATACCAATCAACTCTCACTGAGTAATACCGAGAAAGTCGCTTCTATCTCAGGAAGCTCTTCATCACTTGCAGGCAAGGTCAATGAAATCAAAGAGAGAGTAAGTGCATTTGCACTATAAAGCCATACTTTTTCCAGCAAGATAGCCACTTGCCCAAGCCCAGTGGAGGTTGTAACCTCCACAATCCCCATCGATATCCACAACTTCACCAGCAAAGAAAAGCCCTTTTACCTTTTTTGATTCCATTGTTTTTGGGTTTATCTCTTGGGTAGAAATCCCTCCTGCCATGATCTCCGCTCCCTTAGCTCCTCTTGTGCCACTGATGGAGACTTTGAGGTTTTTGAGTGTGTAGGCTAGGGTGTTGATGGTTTTGTTGTTTAAAGGCTTGCTGCTGTCTAGCTTGGCGACTATCATGAGTGGCTCTATTAGTTTCTTGGGGATGATGCCTCCTAGCCATAAGAAGAGAGGAAGTTGTAGGGAAAGTTGTTTTTGTAAAAGTGCCCTGAGTGCAGACTGTGAGATGTCGGGTAGGGTGTCTATCATGATAAAGACCTCTTGCTTTCTCATCGTGGCGCGCGAGGCGATACGGCTGAGATCTAAGATAGCAGAACCAGAGAGACCATAAGAGGTAAAGAGTAGATCTCCTCGTAGGGACATCTTGGGTTGCTTGTCCACAAAGATTTCCATATCTGCGTCTATCTTGACCCCGCTAGCTTTGGTAAATACTGCATCAGGCGAGGTGAGTTGTACCAGTGCGGCAAAAGGTTTTTCTACTTGGTGTTTGAAAGATTGTGCAAAGTTGTAGCCACTCTCTGAACCGCCGAGATTTGGCATCGCCATAGAGCCTGTGGCGATAAGAATACAATCGGCTAAAATCTTCTTATCATGATAGGTTAAAACAAAGTGTTCATTCTCTTTTTCTATCGTTTCTATCTCACACTCTGTGACAAACTCCACGCCATATCTCTTGCAGGAAAAACCCAAGAAATCGACTACACAAGAGGCTTGATGAGAGAGAGGATAGAGTCGTGTGCCATTGCCCAAGCGAAGCTGTAAGCCTAATTCATTAAAAAACTTTTTGGCATCAAACTTGATAATCTCTTTGGCAAAATGCGGATGGCGTCCGTGGTAATTTTCTAGTGAGATTTTTTCATTGGTGATGTTGCAGCGACCGTTACCAGAGGCGTGAATCTTGCGACCGATCTTGGCTGATTTTTCATAGACGGTGACTTTAGCACCTGCTTTGGCAGCAGTGATAGCAGCGACAAGTCCTGACGCACCTGCTCCGATGATGGCGATATCTTTTTTCATAGGTGTATTGTAGCAAAAGTTTCTATCATGTTGACAGTTATGACTATTTGTGTTACAATTGTAGATACAAAATCAAAAAGGATCTATGGTGAAACAAGCAATCAATATCAGACTTGAAAAAGATGTAGTACAGACACTAGATGAATATGCAAAAGAACTAGATAAAACAAGAACCAGCCTTGTTGAAAAAGCAATAGAACTCTATTTTGACAGGTTAGATGAGATGGTTGCAGATAAGAGAATTGATAATTTAAAGTCTGGAAATTCTACGCTTGTTCCACTAGAAGAGGTGTTTAAAAAAGCGGGAATTGATGTATAAAGTTGCATTTGATAAAGATGCAGAAAAAGAGTTTTTAAAATTAGACAAATCGTCACAAAAACTTGTCGCTTCAAAGATTTTGGATTTGAAAGAAGGCAATTTTTCAAAAGATAAACGACTCAAAGGAAAACATAAAGGAAAGTTTAGGAAGAGAGCTGGAAATTATAGGATTATCTATCTAAAAGAAGACAATTATCTAGTCATTTCTGTTATCAGAATCGCACATAGAAAAGAGGTTTACTAGGACAAAACCATTACTTAGTCTTTTTCAGCCGACTAAAACTCTGAGCAGTCACGCCTATCATCGATGCAAGTTGATAATCTGTCAAAAATTCCTCATAAATTGGTGAAA
>CAZCUH010000181.1:0-2428 GCA_964501795.1 uncultured Sulfurospirillum sp. | reverse complement strand
CACCACACTAAAGGAGCTTCATGCAAAAAAATTTCTCCACTCTCACACTGCTCTATGTCGAAGATGAAGAGAGTATCCGTCGCAATGCTACGGAGTATCTAGGGCGGATATTTGCCACCGTGCTAGAAGCTGGTGATGGGGTGGAAGCGTTGCGTGTCTATCGTGAGTGCAAGCCTGATATCATCATCTCAGATATTCAGATGCCACGCATGGGTGGGTTGGAGTTTGCTAGGCAAATCCGCCTAAGCGACAAGTCCACACCCATCATCATCGCCACCGCACACACGCAGCAAGAGTATCTTTTAAAAGCCGTGGAACTGCAACTCATCAAGTACATCATCAAGCCAATCACCGCAGCCAAGCTCCAAGAAGCCCTCACCCTAGCACATGCACACCTACACCAAAACAACATCATCATGATAAGCCAAAACACCCTCTATGACAGCCTCAATCAAACACTATTTATCGATGATGCTCCTGTCAAACTCACTGCAAATGAGCTTCTGTTTTTGAACCTGCTTGTCAAAAACCACCAAAGAACCGTCACTTATCAAGAGATAGAAAACTATGTTTGGGTGGAGAGTGCCATGAGCATGGATGCCTTGCGGACACTGGTGCGTGTCGTGCGTAAAAAGTTACGATGCGATTGCATCGAAAATGTTTCAGGGATTGGTTATCGTCTGCATCTGCAAGGGTAAGCTCATTTTCTGCTCATATTTTTTTGTTACACTTATGCTATGAAAACATTTATCACGATACTTCTTCTTTATACGAGCCTCTTTGCCTCTAGCCACGCATTCATCAAGGATATCAAAGTCTATCATGATGATGCCCTATCCTACTCACTAGAGAGCATAAAATCACAAAGCGACAACTTCGTCTCACTTGATAACAACGACACAAACAAAGAGCCAGCATGGTTACATATCACTCTCTCAGATGAGATGGAGAGTGGTGAGTATATCGTCAGTTACAACTATGCCGACTTTGATCTTATCTCCATGACAGCTGCACAACACTGCCACAAGTTTACACTCTATGGTGTCAAAAGAGTCTCTTTTGTTTATGACAAGCAGCGTGATAGTGCGGATTATTTTGTTCGTACGCTTGGAACGGATATAGACTTTCCCTCTTTTATACAGATACGAAAGCGTGATGATTTTTATACTTCTATCGACAGGCTTACTTTTTATCTGCTTTTGGCTGGTGTGGTACTTGGGCTTATCATGATGACGGCGATTTACAATGGTACACTCTATATTTACAACAAAGAATTAGCGTTTTTGTATTATGCTTTGATGCAGATCTTTATGGTGGGCGTGCTTGGCTTTCATACGGGTATGCCTTTTGTGCAATTTCCCTCACTGCTAACGCACCCATTTGTCTATAACTATCTCTCTTTATGTACCGCTTTTTTTGCACTGCTTTTTACACGAAGCTTCTTAGATACCAAGGTCCATCTTCCCTATCATGATAAGGTACTACAACTCTTTATACTGCTTATCATGATAGATATGTTCTACTATCCAAAAGCCATCATCGAGGAGTATGGACTCTACTCTATCACCACGGCATTTTTTGTGTATGTGGGGTACAAACGGATGCGACAGGGATATAAACCTGCACGGTTTTACTTTCTAGGCTGGCTAGCACTGGTCTTTGGTATCGTGGTTGTAGAGCACTTTGCACAATACGCTTACATCGATACCATGTTAATTGGTTCAACCATCGAAGCTATCATGTTGGCCATCGCACTTGCTTATAAAATCAGCCAAATCCAAAGCAAAAAAGAGGAACAAAAAGAGCTCCTCATCCACCAAAGCCGCCTCGCCTCTATGGGAGAGATGATCGGCAACATCGCCCACCAATGGCGGCAACCTCTCACCAATCTCTCCTATATCTTTATGAATATCCAAGAGCTAGATGATAAAAAAGAGCGTAGTAAAAAAATCATAGAGGGAACAAAACAGCTTGAATTTATGTCGCAGACCATTGATGATTTTAGAGATTTTTACGCACCTAAAAAAGAGAAAGAACACTTTGATATCCAAAAAGCTATCCAAAGCGTCATCGACTTGATGCACTTTGAAGATATCATGATAGAGATCAAAGCAGACAAATCAGCAGAGGTTTATAACTATCAAAACCAATTTAAACAAGTCGTCCTCAACATCCTATCCAATGCCAAAGAAGCCCTCATACAGACAAAAACAAAAGAGGCTAGTATCTCTATCATGATAGAGAAAAACACTATCATGATAAGTGACAATGCTGGCGGTATCACGCCACAACATATAAAGAAGATTTTTGACCCCTATTTCAGCACTAAAGAGGGGAGTTCAGGCATCGGACTCTATATGTCCAAGATGATAGTCCAGAGAAATCTAGCTGGCACTTTGGAAGTGTCAAATGATGACAAGGGTGCTGT
>CAZCUH010000180.1:0-2433 GCA_964501795.1 uncultured Sulfurospirillum sp. | reverse complement strand
CAAGAGATTCAGTGAAAAAAGTAAGTGATGATACAAAAGACTCTGTTAAAAAAGTGAGTGATGATAACAAAGATAAATAGCGCTCTTTTTATCTTCAATAACCATTTCTCAGCTAGCAATGCTGGGAAATGGCTCTCCCTCTCCCCCCCCTTTTATAGACTTTGGTAAGAGATAAGGGATTTGTCCCTTTGTCTAAGTTATGAATATAGGCTTCTAAGCAAGTATAATGTAAAATACCCATTACTACAATCGAAAAACTAGGAAACATAAATGAAAAAAAAGATTTTTTTACTCTCTTTATGTTTGGGTTCTTTTTTGATGGCAGCGGAGTCGAAGGTCTATGAAAACCTCTCTCTTTCTGATGCCATTGCCATGACAAAAGAACACAATCTTGAGATAGATATTGCAAACTTTGATAAGCGCGTCAATGATTTGGGTGTTCAAGTAGCCAATGGGTATAGTTTTGGTAAACTAGATGCCACTTTGATGGGACTTCGTTCCAATGATGCGGGAAATGTTTTTGGTTTTAAGCTACAAAGCAGAGAAGCAAACTTTGGTGATTTTGGATTTGATCAATTTTTGGGAGCCTTTGGTGGTGCAATGGTGGATAGTACTGGGGTACCTAATTTTAATGCTTTTGCCCAAAACTTATCAAATCCGCAAGCACAAGCGCAACTTTTAGGGATAGAGCCAGATCAATTAAACTTTCCCAAAGCTAGAAATCATTTTGATGAGAAACTCTCTTTTATGATTCCTCTCTATACAGGTTGGAAATTGAAAAGTTATCGAGATATCGCAAAACAGATGTCAAAAATGGGTGCTTTAAACAAAGATAAAGTCATCGCTGAAAAACTTTTTGAAGTGAAAAAAACCTTTTATGATATATCACTTTTGTTACATTTTGAAAAAGATTTAAAACATATTGCAAAGAGTATGAAAGAGTTGCGAAACACCACTATGGAGATGAGAAAAGAGGGATATGCAAAAAAGAGTGACCTTTTAGAAGTCGAGTCTAAAGTAGCAAATATCAAGCGCATGTTGATTCAAACAGATGCCAATAAAGCACTCTCTTATCAGTTTTTAAGTTTTTTAGTCAATGCTGAAGTGAAGTCTATTCAAACTGTTGCGTTAGATGCTCCAGAATTTACGGTAACAGTCAAGGATGCACTGGATTCAAATTTGGATATTAAAAAGGCAAAAACAGGTCTTAAAATACAGTCAAAGATGGTAGATGTTGCTAAATCAGCCTTTCATCCACAGGTGGGTGCCTTTGCAGAGTATGGCTCAAGTGATGATAAATTTTTAAATGATTTTGCAAAGCATGATCGATATACCGTAGGGGTACAACTCTCTTATAATCTCTTTTCTGGTGGATCGGATGCGGCAAAATTAGAACAAGAAAAATTAAAAAAACTCAAAGTCGCTAGACAAGTAGAACTAGCTAAAAAAGGAATTGCACTAAAATTTCAAAAAATCAAAACGGAGATTAAGAATTTTAATGCACAAGTTGAAAGTCTACAAAAAGAGGTGGAGTTGAGTAATGAGATATATCTTTCGTATCTATCACGCTATGAAGAGGGCTTAAGTTCTATCAATGATGTTCTGATAAAAGAGGCACTTCAAATAGAGAAGTTGTTAAAATTACAACAAATTCAGACGCAGAGAAATGAGAAGATATTAGAGTTAGCAAGATTGACATATGGAGAAAAAAGATGAAAAAAATTGTTTTAATGATAGTGCTATTAAGTAGCTATGCGATGGCAGTAAGCGTAGAATTAACAGGGACAGTCGTTTCTGATAATAAAAAGATGTTAACAAGTCGTTATATGGGCTTCATCAAGAGTGTGTATGTCTCTGAAGGAGATCGTGTCACAAAAGGACAACTTTTATATGAGATTGATTCTAAAGAAATAGACAGTTCCAAGATTCAGGCAGAACTAGGTATCCAGCAAGCAAGGTTGGCACTGCAAATGTATCGTAATCAGCATACCAATTTATTATTGAATTTAGCACGAAATAAGCGTCTTTTTGCAAAAGATATGGTTTCTAAATATCAAGTAGAGACACTGGAGTTAGCCGAAAAAAATTTGGTAGATATGATCAAAGTAGCAAAAAAGCAGGTGGAGCAGGCTAAAGCTTCCTTAACACAAGTCTTAAATCAATATAACTATTTAAAAGTAAGAGCACCCAATGATGGCGTAATTGTACAAAAAAGCATCAATGTAGGTGAGATGGCAATTCCTGGTGTACCTGCCTTGGTTTTGACAGATTTAAGTAAATTAAAAATCTTGACAGAAGTAGCTGAGAGTAATCTGCAACATATGAAAATTGGTAAGGAAGTCTCTGTAGAAATTCCTTCTGCTGGATTGAAATCAGTAGGGCATGTCTCTTCTATCATACCAAGTTCAAACCCTATGACACATACCTTTAAAA
>CAZCUH010000179.1:0-2445 GCA_964501795.1 uncultured Sulfurospirillum sp. | reverse complement strand
CCTCGCTGGTTTTCAAGACCAGTGCATTCAACCGCTCTGCCATCTCCCGACAATAATAAGTAGTGCATAAATGTCATCTTGGCAACATAGCCAAATGATGGAGGCGACACCCGGATTTGAACCGGGGATCAGAGCTTTGCAGGCTCCTGCCTTAGCCACTTGGCTATGTCGCCACTATTTATACTTTTAGTGGTGCCCGGGGCCGGACTTGAACCGGCACAGCTGCAATAGCCGGGGGATTTTAAGTCCCCTGTGTCTACCAATTCCACCACCCGGGCAAATAGCACCTAGAGATACTATTAATTGGATTTTTATATCTAAACCTTAATGGAGCGGGAGACGAGGGTCGAACTCGCGGCCCCGACCTTGGCAAGGTCGTGCTCTACCACTGAGCTACTCCCGCATATTAAAGAGACGAGATTATATCAGAAAAAACTTTAATTGTAAAGGGTTTATTGCATTTTTTTGAAAAATAACACTTTTACAAAACTATCTTGACACAATCCTCTTTCTTAAACGCTTGAAACAGCGCTACCCTATCTTCGTCACTATGCACTAGCAAAGAGATTTTATAACTCACATAGGTTTTGTCTTTGCTGTTATTGGACTGTGAAATCTTATAGATACGCTCACCCAAAACATTTTTTGCGATATGTTTCATATTGCAATGGGCATTAACAATCACCTTATAATCCCAATTACATGGATACTCTAACTCTAGCTTTTTATCACGCATCATCGTCTAAAATCCCCACTTTTTCCTC
The DNA here is from genome assembly GCA_964501795.1 of uncultured Sulfurospirillum sp. Taxonomy (GTDB): domain Bacteria; phylum Campylobacterota; class Campylobacteria; order Campylobacterales; family QNZT01; genus JANTGR01. The sequence continues at coordinate 1,681 of CAZCUH010000179.1, read as the reverse complement.
CACTTTTACTCTCTAATTGTATAGATGAGATAACCATCGATTTATCTATCGCCTTCGCCATATCATAAATCGTCAACAATCCTACACTCACTCCTGTCAATGCTTCCATCTCCACACCTGTCTTTCCTGTAAGCTTAGCAGTCACTTCCAACCTAAACCCTGGTAATTCTGGCAATTGGGTGACATCACACTTCACAGATGTCAGCATAAGAGGATGACACATCGGGATAAGGGTACTTGTCTGTTTTGTGCCTTGTATCGCTGCTATGACTGCTGTTTGCAGGACAGGACCTTTTTTGGTTTGATTGTTTACTATCAACGCATAAGCCTCTTGGCTCATGGAAATCTCTCCTGAAGCCTTTGCAACCCTCGTTGTATCTTGCTTATCCGATACATCAACCATCTTTGGTCTATCATTTTCATCTAGATGTGTTAATTTCACCATTTACCTTCTGTTTTCTTTCATTATATATCATACACGATTAATACACATTTAAAATATATAATACTACACTATCATCTGTATAGAATTCAATCTATTGTATATATAAAGGAATATTCACTATGAAAAAGAGATTTTTACTCCCCTTGATGCTTTCTGCTATGCTATCAGGTGCACAAGCCAAATCCCAGACACAAAACATCATCCACCTCACAACGGTAGAAGATAAAAAAGTAGATTTAAAAATCACAGAGAAAGGTTTTGACTTTCCACAATTTAAAGGAAAAGCTGTTTTGTTAGACTTTTTTGGACCACATTGCCCTCCATGCCTCGCAGAGATGCCACATATCGTAGCCCTACAAAAGAAACACAAAAATGACTTAACTGTTTTGGGAGTACAAGTTCAAATGCAAATGTCACCAAATGCTTTAAAAGCATTTCTCAAACAAAAGGGAATAAACTACCCTGTTGTCAATCTTGATTACGCGATGGAGCTTGTACAATTTATCCAAACCAACACAAACTGGGGTGGTCAAATACCATTTATGTTACTCTTCAACAAAGATGGAAAACTCGTACAAACTTATATGGGGATGACAGATGTCTCACGCGTAGAACGCGATATGAAAAAATAAGCAACTTCTTCACTTATCATGATAGGCGATGGCTTGTCATGATACAAACTACCTATAACTTCTATACAAAACCGATGAAATGTACAATGAAAGAAATCAAGAGGAAATAAATAATGTAGCGCAACAAAAATGCTACGCTACATCCCCTCGTATATAGCAGTATATAAATAGTAATTTATTTAAATACAAGTACAATTATACATTAATAAGATAAAAATTGTCTTAATTTAAAAAGAAAGTGAATTTTGTTGGAGTTAGGAGTTGTGATAGCCCCAAAGGGGACTTTCGATTTTGAACTATGCAGCTGCTTTAGCGGCAGCGATAGCTTCTGCATAATCTGGCTCAGCTGTAATCTCAGGAACGAGTTGCTTGTACGCTACTTTTCCATCTTTGCCAATGACAAAGATTGCTCTTGCAGTAACACCAGCCAAAGGACCATCAGCTAAAAGCATACCATACGCGTTTGCAAAATCTTTGTTTCTAAAGTCTGAACATACTTTTAAGTTCTCAATCCCTGCAGTTGAACAAAATTTTGCTGCTGCAAATGGAAGATCCATAGAGACTGTCAATACTTCTACACCGTCAATTGCCGCTGCTTCTGTAT
>CAZCUH010000178.1:0-2465 GCA_964501795.1 uncultured Sulfurospirillum sp. | reverse complement strand
TTAAGTGGCTGTGGCGATGAAAAGAGTACAGGCGCAAAGATGGCAGACTCTTTTTCTAAAATCATCGGAGACAAAAAAACATCCGATGCCACGATTGATAAACCGATACAAAAGATTTCTCCCAAGCAAACAACAGAAGAAAACACAACACAAGAGAAAACAGAAGAAAAACCAAAAATATCCCTCAAAGAGATAGCCCACAAAGCAGCACAAGAGATCAAAGAGACGGCTTCCCCCGTCCTAGATACCGCCAAAGATGCTTCATCCATAGCAACACAAAGCGCCAAAGAAGTTTTAGAAGAGACCAAAGATGCGGCCTCTGCCTCTCTCTCCTCGGCAAAAAGTGCCATCCACAAAGCAATCTCACCTAGCATTGATAAAGCAAAAGAGACCATCAGCACACAAGTTTCAAAAGTCAAAGCCTTGCTTCACCCAGAGACAAACAGTTCAAAATAACCCTTATCATGATGACTATCACCGACACATACTTCCAAAAACTCCCTCCAAAAGAGCAGGCATTTTTGGAAGAAATTACAGCAAAGTACCACCTCTCACAACAAGATCGAAAACAGCTCATCGATATCGCCATCGACTTGGATATGTGGGATGAAGCAAACCTCAGTGAGATATGGGCCTATCATCTTGATGAAAAGTATGAGGGCAAAAAGCTCAAACAAACCCTCATCGCCCACGCCAAAGCCTACTATAACAATATCAAAAATGCTCCCACAGCCTATCATGATACACCCGCCAAAGCCAAAACACCCCGCATCAAGTTCATCACCCAAGAGAAAGAAAATCTAGGCTTTGGACTCTGTCCTGTCGCTTCACCAAAAACCAGATGTTGCAATCTGCTCACCCTCGACGCGGTAGAGAGCTGTGGCTTTGACTGCTCCTACTGCTCTATCCAATCTTTCTACAACGAAGATAAAATCACCTTTGACAGTAGCCTCAAACAAAAACTAGAAGCCATCGAACTTGACCCCAATGAATTTTACCATATCGGCACAGGACAAGCCAGCGACTCGCTCATGTGGGGCAATAAAAATGGCGTCTTAGATGACCTCATCGCCTTTGCAATCAAATACCCCAATGTGATGTTAGAATTTAAAACCAAATCAGACAACATCTCCTATTTTTTAGATAAAAAACTCCCACCCAATCTCCTCTTTACTTGGTCAATCAACCCCCAAACCATCATCGACAACGAAGAGCACCTCACCGCCTCGCTAGATCGTCGCCTAAACGCTGCCAAACGACTCGCCGATAAAGGCGCTCTGGTAGGTTTTCACTTTCATCCGATGATTTACTTTCAAGGCTGGGAGGAAGCATATGGCGCTATCTTTAAACGCTTGGTTGATGACTTTGACCCCGCGTCCGTAGCCCTTGTATCCCTTGGCACACTCACCTTTATCAAGCCTGTCATGAAACAGATACGCCAAAGGGATTTCAAATCCAAAATCTTGCAAATCCCTCTCGTGGAAGCTAGCGGAAAACTCTCTTATCCACTAGAGACCAAACGCAAACTTTTCTCTTTTGCTTATGATTCGCTCAAAGCATGGCACGGCAAAGTCTTTTTTTATATGTGTATGGAAGATCACTCGCTATGGAGCGAGGTTTTTGGCTATGAGTACCCTACCAATGAGAGCTTAGAGATGGATATGAAGTTGCATTATTTAGCGAAGATAAAGGCAAAGGAACTATCATGATAGTTCCTTTATTTTTGTGCTATCATAAAAAATCCTAAGAAAAAAACAGAACTAGCCAAAAAAGTTGAATGTTGCAACTTTGTAGACAACTCTTTGCCTTTATCATTCTTTAAGATTAAAACAAATCCCATAATTCCTAATAACACACTTAATACCATATCAGCCATACAATAAAAAGAAAGTTGCAATTTTCCTGAGCCAAAATCTGAACCGTAACTTGAATTGACCATCAAACAGATTGCTAATGGTATCCATGCGATATATCTATATAGGGAGAACATATTTTTCCTTATTGTTTAGATTTTTCTATCATCTCTTCATAGGCGCGCGTCTGCTCCTCTAAAAAAGAGCGAAGTTCATCTCTCAACGCTTCATCTCTTATCTTATCTATCACCACATTTTTTATGATACGGTAAACATCTCGACTATTGATGATGTCTTTATACCATTTTTTGACATCTTCCGCATCATCAATCGTGGCTTTTTCCATCACCCAATTCGATAATGCTTCTGCACTCTGATTGCTTGCTATATTGGTTAAAACCATAGCACCTACTTGATGAATCTTTTTATCTTTAGAGTTTAGATAAGTAGAGAGTACAGGCAAAGGCTCTTTCCCATGTATCTCCATCAAACCAGCTCTTGCAACGCCCTTTCGTTCAGGCGTAGGTGCTTCAACATAATCATTTACCAATATCTCTATCGCATCATCTCGTGAAGAATCTCCTATCACATTTGCAACAGCAATCATCATCC
>CAZCUH010000177.1:0-2540 GCA_964501795.1 uncultured Sulfurospirillum sp. | reverse complement strand
TCTTTTTGCCACTTTCCTAGGATATACATAAAAGCCTCTAAAAACATAAATATCTCTTGTGTTTTACTTTCATCACGAGGTAAAGGTGAGACTTCTACCCCTTTGACGAACTTTATCATCGTCGCTGAAAGCGCATCAAAAGAGGAGTACATACCTAGTATGGAAGCATATCTTGAGAAGAGTACGGGTATATGAGAGATTTGGTCATGATTTCCTGAAAGCACAGAGATGATAGCTGCGTCTAACGCTTCATGTATCTCTCTAAGTTCAGGAAGATCTTCTGCTCTGAGTTGATTAATTTGTTCATAATAAGAATCTTCTTCTTCACTTGTAGAAGCTTCATCTTGAGTGTTAATCTCTTCGCTAGGTGCGCGCTTATGTGCTTTTATCTCCATCGTATCTAAAAGCCGAAGTAAGCGTTCTTGTTCACGGTTTTTTTCTTCAAGCGCTTGGTTTTGATTTTCTAACTGTGCATTCATCTCTTCTATCATGGCATAGTGCTCAAGCACTAGTTTTCTATCAGAGATACTTTGACATACTTTAAAAAGCACAGAGGCTAAGTCTTGAAGATTTAGCGGTTTGAGTAAAAAGCTAGAGACGCCAAGCGTAATAGCTTGATGGAGAAATTCCACTTCATTATGTGCGGTGACAAAGATGATGCTTTGTGTGGGCTCGAGTTTTAAGATAGCATCACTCATCTCTACCCCATTTAAATGAGGCATATTGATATCTGTGATTACCAAATCATAAGGAATGTCATGGATGCTTTGAAAGGTCTTATATTTATCAACACCATCTTGCCCATCAACCGCAATATCAACAGCTTTAAAAAAGTTCTCTAGCACTTTAAGTGTACTATCTCTTAGGGTCTCATTGTCTTCAACATAAAGAACATGTAACTCTTTTGTATATTCGTGCACCAACTTTAAATCAACCATCATACTACCACCTTATCATTGGGCTTTATTATGATGCTATATCGGCATAATGGGAGAAAAGTTTATTTTTTGCGGATAAAGGTGGGAATGTCTAAGTTGTTGCTATTATCTAGATTGTGTTGTGGTTTAAAAATCTCCTCTTGCATAGGTAAATTAAGTTCTGGTGTGGGTGTTTCAAGCGGTAGTTCCTCTTTTTTACCCAAACCTTTTAATATCTTTGAAGCTTCTTCCTCTGAGAGTGAATCTAACTCTATGAGCGTATATGCCATCCCCTCACAAAAGCCTTTTAAGCGCATGGCTTCTTCTGGTGAGCTAGCATTTTTAAGTTCATAAAATCGTGCAACAACATCGATAAGTGAGTTGATAAGCTTTATTTTTGTAAAATCATCCATACATAATCCCAAATTATGCAATTGCATATTTTGGGATAATTATACCAAAGGCAGTTAAAAACTATATGGCAAGCAGAATAGTAGCGTACAAAAACCACACCTTCAACATCAACTATGAAATCCTCCATCATGATAAACCCCAAAGTATCGTCATCTTACATGGCTGGGGGAGCAATAAAGAGATCATGAAACAAGCCTTTGGCAAACATTTTAAAAACTTTCGGCATATCTATATCGATATGCCAGGTTTTGGTAAAAGTCCCAATGAGATAGCGCTCACAACAAGCGATTATGCTGCTATCATGATAGGCTTATTGCAAGCCTTGTCTATCCAAGCAGATATCATTTTTGGACACTCTTTTGGTGGCAAAGTCGCCACGGCGATGAACCCTAAAGTATTGGTTTTACTTAGTTCTGCAGGTATCCTCATCCCAAAACCTTTTAAAGTACGGGCTAAAATAGCTATCTTTAAAGGCTTAAAACCGCTAGGACTTAGTTTTTTGCGTCAAATCTTTGCCTCCAAAGATGTCGAGGGGATGAATGCAGGGATGTATGAGACTTTTAAAAATGTCGTCGATGAGGATTTTAGCTCCTATTTTAAAGCATACGGTGGTAAAGCCCTACTCTTTTGGGGAAAAGAAGATACCGCTACCCCACTTTATGCGGGAGAGAAGATGGCAAGTTTGATAGCCCATAGTCACTTTTATCCTCTTGAGGGAGACCACTACTTTTTTCTAAAACAAGCAGATTTTATAGAACTGACACTACAAAAGGAACTTCATGGAAGCCACTAAGATTTTGACCCTAGTTTCACACCTACTCTTTACCCTCGCGTTGGGCTGGTATCTCATCACCAATTTGCAATGGTATAGTTATAAACTCTCACGAGTCATCTTCAAACACAAAAAACAGTTATGGCATCTCTTGTACTTTTTATTGCCTCTACTTGCCTACTATCTGATGGGTGAATATTTTTGGATTGTTTTTTATCTAGGGCTTTTACCCGCGCTTTACTTTTGGCAGAAAAAACTTGATAAAAAGTTAGTCTATACCCCTCGTGTCAAACGCTTTTTTCTCTTTTTACTCTTGGCTGTACTCTTCTTGGATATGCTCTGCTTATTGGGCAATAAGTGTCATATCTTTGCCGTCATTCTCCCTCTACTCATCGCCATGGGAGCGAGTTATCTCTTTGAAAAGATACAATTTTTAG
>CAZCUH010000176.1:0-2544 GCA_964501795.1 uncultured Sulfurospirillum sp. | reverse complement strand
CTATGCCACGCTCCACCCCATTTCCAACCATGCTTTTTAAAACACTTCACCACAAAATCCCCTTGACAAATCTTGCCATCATGATAAGCCTCTCTATCCACAAATCGCACCCCTGTTTTGGGTGAGACTTCCCCTTTGACGATGCAAGGATTCCAGAGAGGATTGATATCTATCGCTTTGCCATAACTGTGTTTTGAGAATTTGTCCGTTCCTTTTATAGGGCGACAGTTGAAAGCAGAAGTATTGTTTGCTCGCATCGAAGCTTCATCACTGGCATTAAAATCTCTCATAGGGCGTATCTGGGCTATCACAAAACCCCTCTTAAAAAGTGCATCAAAGATTTTTTTCACCTCTTCCTCCACCTCTTTATGGACAATCAGTTCTCCCCTTTTGACTTTGTGCTGGCTATCATGATAGGGCACGATGACGCTACGAAGATCACTCAGAGGTACAGGACAGCCATCATGATAGACACCTGACTGTATCATGATAGCCTTTTTGGACTCGCTAAGAGGATTGGCAAAGAGAGAGAAAGAGAGTGTTAAAACTAAAAGATATTTCATCATAAGAAAATTATAGCATATTGACCTATATCAACACTTTTTGAGAAAAAAAACTTTATACTACTGCCAAATTTGAAGGATGCAACTATGACGATATCAGACTATATGAAACCAGAACACAGAGCCTGTGACAATCTCTTTGCCGAGGCAGAGGGTGCCGTCATCAACGATAACTTTGACGTGGCAAATACCTTTTTCCAAGACTTTATGGATGATACACTCCGACACTTTCACAAAGAGGAGAGCGTACTGTTCCCCACCTTTGAAGAAGCCACGGGCATGACACAAGGTCCCACACAGATGATGCGCCAAGAACACGAACAAATGCGCGGACTCATCAGCCGTATGCAAGGTGCCCTTGAGAGCAAAGACAAAGACCAGTATCTCGCTATCGCAGAACCGCTCATGATACTTTTGCAACAACACAACATGAAAGAGGAGCAAATGCTCTATACCATGTGCGACCGATCTATCAACGACAAAGAAGATACGATTTCACAAATGGAGCAGTTAAAAGAGTGGTAAAGATATTTTTAGATGCAAGGGAGATGGAGCATCCAGAGCCACTAGTGCAATCCGTCGAACATCTCAAAACGATGGGTGAAGATAGTTACCTCTATATGCTAAATACCCTCAATCCTCTTCCTTTGCTAGACATCGCTAAAAACAATGGTTTTTATAGCTTTTCGTATGAGGATGATTTGGGAACTTGGCATATCATGATAGCCAAGAGAGAGCTTGATTTTGAGACATTGTTAGATGTTTAACCAAAGCGGACTCTCTCTCGATCAAGCCCCTCCACTCTCTGTGGTATTACGCTTTTTTGTCACAGCTTCTCTTTTTGGTGTCGTGGCTGGCGTGTTGTTGTTTATTTTTGGTGACTCGGTGTTTGATGCAAGTACCAAAGAAGCACGGGTGCTGACACATATCTTGGCTCTTGGTGTTATGGGTTCTTTTATGTTGGGTGCACTTTTTCAGATGTTACCTGTACTCGCGGGAGTGGTGCTAGAAAACCCTCTCAAAAAAGCGACTTTTGTCCATACGACCTTTACGCTTGGGGTCATCATGATAGCCCTTGCTTTTTATACTTCCAGACCTCTATTTTTCATCCTTGCTAGTGGACTGCTTGGAGCATCTTTGCTCTATACGACCTTTATCATGATAAGCAATCTCGCCAAACTAAAAAGCCACTCTAGCGCTTCACGAGGGATGCTTATAGCCCTTAGTGGATTTGTCCTGACGGTGCTACTTGGGCTCTATCTTTTGACTGCTTTAGGAGGTTATCATGATAGCCAATATTACAGCACCATCAAACAGATGCACTACTCCTTTGGACTCTTTGGCTGGGTGAGTTTGTTGATTGTGTCCGTCTCTTTTCAAGTCATAGAGATGTTTTATGTCACACCAGCATTTCCAAAGCTCTTACAGCGATACTTTATCCCTCTCATCGCTTTTTTGTTACTCTTTTCATCCCTTTCCTATGTGCCTATCATGATAGCCTTACTTTTTATCATCTATGCAGGATTTAACCTTTACAACCTCTCAAAAAGAAAGCGCCCTACTTCTGATGGAACGGTTTGGTTTTGGCGCTTGGGAATGGGGATGCTCATTGTGAGTATGGGATTTTTTATCGCGGATTTCACCCCACTAGCGACTATCACTTTTATCTTTTTTGCCCTCTCTGTTGTCTTTGCGATGGTCTATAAAATCGTCCCATTTCTAGTCTGGTTTCACCTCTCCAACCAAGGCTATATGTCCGCTCCTTTGATGTTTGACATCGTCCATCCAAAGCAGATAAAACAGCACTTTTATCTACATATCGCCACCTTTGTAAGTCTGCTTTTAGCTATCAAATTTCAAGCGTTTATCATGATAGCTGCTTTGCTTGTAAGCGCCTCTTTTGGATTGCTATTTTATCGCATCATCAAAGCTATCATGATATATCGCCATACACAAAAGCACACCCAAAAGATCTCTTGGT
>CAZCUH010000175.1:0-2596 GCA_964501795.1 uncultured Sulfurospirillum sp. | reverse complement strand
TATAGCACTAGCGACTTTAATACATACAACTTTAGCCGATATTATCCTATAATACACATATTAATACACATATCAAGATACAAGGAACAAGAACCATGGCACTTCATCCCCTTGCAGGCAAGTTACCCACAGCAGATATTTTAGAAAATATCCCTTCGCTTATCTCTGATTTTTTTCTACTCACTCCCGATATGAACGATGTGAGTCAAAGAATCACCTTTGGCACTTCAGGACATCGCGGCAGTTCAAAGAAAAGAAGCTTCAACGAGAGACATATCCTTGCAGTCACCCAAGCAGTTTGTGACTATAGAAAAGCTCATGGCATAGAAGGGACACTCTTTATGGGGATGGATACCCACGCCCTCTCCTACCCTGCACAACTCACCGCCATCAGAGTTTTGGCAGCCAATGGTATCACAACAAAGATAGCCCAAAACAACGGCTACACACCCACACCCGTCATCTCGCACGCTATCTTGACCCACAACCAAGAGGGAAAACCCCTATGTGATGGTATCGTCATTACCCCCTCGCACAATCCCCCAAGCGATGGCGGATTTAAATACAATGGTCCCAATGGTGGCCCAGCTGATACTGATGTGACCGATTGGATACAAAACCACGCCAATGCCCTACTAGAAGGTGATTTAAAAGATGTCAAAAGTTTTCATATCGACGATGCGCTGGGAGCTGATTGCATCCAAGAGTATGATTTTATCACCCCGTATGTGAGTGATTTAGTCAATGTCATCGATATGGAGGCGATTCAAAAAAGCGGACTCAAAATCGCAGCAGACGCTTTAGGTGGAGCGGGTATGGCATACTACAAAGCCATCAAAGAGAGGTACAATCTCGATATGACTCTCTATCATGATAGCGTCGATGAAACTTTCTCATTTATGCATTGTGATCATGATGGAAAGATTCGTATGGATTGTTCTTCACCGTACGCGATGGCTGGACTTGTCGCGCTTAAAGATGATTTTGATATCGCCTTTGGTAATGATACAGACTTTGACAGACATGGCATCGTTACACCCACAGAGGGCTTGATGAATCCCAACCACTACCTCTCTGTCGCCATTTGGTACCTCTCACAACACCGCCCACTTTGGTCAAAAGAGTTGGGCATTGGCAAGACCTTGGTCAGCTCTTCTATGATTGATAGAGTAGTACATTCTCTTGGCAAAAAAGTTGTCGAAGTACCCGTTGGCTTTAAGTGGTATGTCGATGATATGTTTGCGGGGAAAATCGCTTTTGGTGGCGAAGAGTCAGCAGGAGCGAGTTTCTTACGAAAAGATGGCAGCGCTTGGAGTACCGATAAAGATGGCATCATCATGACACTTCTCGCTGCAGAGATTTGCGCTGTGACTGGCAAAAACCCAAGTGAGCATTATACCGCTTTGACCCAGGAATTTGGCACACCTGTCTATGCCCGTATCGATGTGCCAAGCACGCCTGAGCAAAAAGCGATCCTCAAAAAACTCTCCCCCTCCGATCTCAAAGCTGACACGCTAGCAGGAGAGAAGATAGAAGAGATACTCACCAAAGCCAGTGGCAATGGCGCAGCTATCGGAGGGCTGAAAGTAGTCTCCAAAAATGGCTGGTTTGCCGTGCGCCCTTCAGGGACGGAAGATATCTACAAAATCTATGCCGAGAGCTTTTTAGGAAAAGAGCATCTAAGCGCCATCCAAGAAGAGGCAAAAGCGATGTTAGCGTCACTTTTTTAGGCTATCATGATAGAAGCGCTACAAATTTAGTCGTTTTTAAGAAAATTTTAAATAAAATAGAGAAAATATCTCAAAAGGAGCAAGAACATGATGAATATAGGTGACATCTTTAAAGCAATGTTTGGCAAAAATCCTCGTGATCTCTCCTTGGCAGAGATTGAAAAACTCGCTATCAAAAAGGCAAGTTACAACAGTTATGCCAATGGCGTAGTATCCAAAAGAGGTAATGTTTTTAAAAACCAAAACATCAACCTCGATAAATGGATAGACGACTCTTTACAAAAACCCCTCTCAAAACTTAGATAGCTTGTGACTCTAGCGCGTTATCTCTCCTACTACTATGAGCAATTTATACCTGCTTATGCTGACGCGGTTGCTTCACTAGGTGATAAACCCGCCCAACTTTTAGTCGAACAAGAAAACACCCTCGCCCATCTACTCGCCTACCTCAAAGATGACAAAGACAGAGACAATCTCAAAAAAGCCTATGGACATTTAGAACGCGCCACGCTAGATTGTTATAAAATCATCTGGGTGACACACAAAGAGAAACTCGCCTACTATATCCGCCTAGACAATAGCAACCTTGCCCTAGCCTTCAATGCCAGCGAATCAGAAGTGATGCAAAAGATAGAAGCCATCGACACACTCGCCAAAGAAGCCAGAGAATTAGAAGCCAGAAACATCGGTCAAAACTCTTCAAAAGCACTAGAAAAATATATCCAAGTCGTCGCCCTAGAGCGTGAACTCCTCCAAAGTGCGGACATCAAAAAAGCAAGCTCTTACAATAAATTTAAACTCTCTCATCTGATAAAAGAGCATAGTATAGGGTTTGGCGTAGGGATTGTGACGAGTATCGTCTCAAC
>CAZCUH010000174.1:0-2627 GCA_964501795.1 uncultured Sulfurospirillum sp. | reverse complement strand
AGTCTGCCAAGCTTTATCCTAAGGGATTTGGAAAGTTCAATCATAAAAAATGGGGTAAGATACTTTTTGCTGATGTGGTATTGACCGTGATCACGGGCTGGATGATGTACTTGCTGGTCTTTGCTTATTGATTGGTTATACGAATATTTCACGATTTTTCGTTAGGATAAGTTTATAAAAATGCAAAGGAACAAGTATGAAAACAATTTATAGCGCGTTGATAGTGGCTATCATGATAGGCTTTTCTGGGTGTACGGGTGCTAGTACGGAGAATCCTACTATTACCTTGGATGGGGCGACTGATATCAAAATAGCATTGGGAGATTACTCCATACCAGAGGGTGGTTATCATGCTAGTGATACAAAAGACGGTGATTTAACGGCGTATGTAACACGCAACCATAATATAGATTTTACTAAACCAGGTCATTACCAAATCACTTACAGTGTGAAAGATAGTGATGGAAATATTGGGCAAGCTGTGAGATATGTTACGATTGAAGATACTTATGGTGTAGGGGGAGGCTACTATAATGGTGGTCAGAGTTATAGAGGTTCTATTCCTGTGATTACTTTCCCTGATGGTGACCCTGTTTATCTCTCTTTAGGTGAGTCTTTTGATAAAACCTATAGCGCGTATGATTTTGAAGATGGTGATTTGGGTGATCGCGTTGAGATTATAGGTGCTGGATTTGATGAAAATACACCTGCAGGAAATTATGTTGTGACTTATAGGGTAACTGATAGTGATGGAAATACAGTGGAAAAACGAAGAACAGTCATCGTTGGCTACACGAACAATACAACAAATCAAACCCTTGATAATTTTGCTACTTGGTATGCGCAAACTTGTGGAAAAACATTTAATCGTAGCCTTTACGATGCGCAAACAGGTGCATATAATGGCGATATCGAATGTAGAGATAGAAGTATGTATGATGTGGACTTAACAGAACTTGGTATCTTTTCATCTATCAGAAGTATAGATTTAAGTCATAATCATTTAACTAATATTGACTTTACGCCATTACAAAATACACGCGTCATAGAGAAGATAAAATTGAGTTATAATGATTTTAGTTATATCGACTTCACACCGCTTTATAATCTCAAAAATATCAACGAACTATGGCTAGATCATAATAATCTCAACTACACACGAGCAGATAGGGAGGAGATTTATCAAGGCTTTAACAATAGAAGTTTTAAAGTCTTTTTTTAGTCTATAATCTCCACCTTCACGCGTCCACTCCAATCTCTCCCTTGGAGTGGATAAATCCCCTCTTTTACTGGTATCATGATAGTCGTAGTACCTAAGCTTTCGTGTGCTCCATGTCCTGTGATTTCTCTAACGCCATAGTCTGGTTCTCTGTCCAATTCATAAGGGGTTAGGGTAAGAGCGAGGGTGTTTTCATCTTCTAGGATATAGCTGTCAAAGAGTGTTTGGTTGAGTGTTTGGCTTTTATCCTTATCATGATAGGCGTAGAGTGGGAGTGTTTTACCTTTTAGAAGTCGCTCATCGATGGCTTTGGTAAATCCCCATTTTTCTTCTGCTTTTGCTGAATGTACGGAACTTTCAAAGACGATATCAGCAGGCTTGATATGCAAAAATGGGATATTGTCTTCATGCAAGTCACTAAGCGAGGCATCTAGTAGTGTGAGGCGAACTCTTTTTGTTGAGGTCAAAAATGTTGCAGCATATCCCCATGCGGCTTGGTTGTCTGCTAGGGTGTAGTGATTGTTATAAAAAAAGGTATGTGGTGTATCGCTAGCAAAAAAGGTATCTTTGACGGCTTGCACGCCATCATTGGGCTCAAAATGTTGATTGCTTCGCATCCACCATGAGAGTAGTCCTTTGCTGGCATTGTCATGGGTGGAGCTTTCAAATCCTATCTGTATATCATGATAGTAAGGGCTTTTAGTATCTAAATTGTCGTTTATCCAGTCATAATCCATCTGCGCAACATCAGGGGATTGTTTCTCAAATTTATTGACAAGCGAGAGGAGGTTATCCGCACTTGCTGCGATGTTGCCTTTGATGACACCCTCTAGTGAGAGCCATCTGCTTATCTTTTTGTCACTAGCTAAATGTTCTAAATCTTTTTCGATGAGGTAACGGGTGACGAGTGAACCCATGGAGACAGAGAGGAAGTTTACCTTGTTGGATTTTGTCTCTGTCATGATATGTTTGGCAAACTTGGCGATGACAAGGGCATAGCGGGGGATACCGCCTTGTGTTGATTCAATCTCTTGTATATCTTTTGGAGTATAGTAGGCTGGAGGTTTGTTACCGTAGTAAGGGGTGATAGCGATGAGGTTTGTGCTGTTTTTGTCATAGCTAAAAGTGGTATCAAATCCTGTCATTTTGACGATAGTGTCAATGATAGGATCATAATTATCATCACCAAACACACCCTCTTTTTTGTAGCCTGATTTGCTGTAACCGTGGATATAGATAGTGACAGTTCTAGTAAGTTTTTTAGGTGTGTTGTGTATAGTTTGGACGGGTTTAGCCGTTTGCGTTTCTTGCGTGCTTGGTGGTGCGCTGTTTGTTGAGAGAGATTGTGGTGTTTGTGTAGTGGTTTTGTCATCACCACCACAGCCAAAAAATAGCACTATCATGATAA
>CAZCUH010000173.1:0-2683 GCA_964501795.1 uncultured Sulfurospirillum sp. | reverse complement strand
TCTACACTTTTACTTTTATTTATCATTGCCCTCTCCTACTTTACTTCGTTGTATGCACGCGTAATCGCGTCCATATTTGCATCAATAATTTTTTGTGGAAACTTTGAAAGCACACTTACCATACTATCTTTGAAAAAATCTAGTTCAAACATACCAGACACTTTCATCAAAGCTCCTAGCATTGGTGTATTTGGAATAGCTCTACCAATCGTATCCATAGATATTTGAATACAATCAACAGTATAAACCTCTTTATCTTTGAGTGCTGGTACTTCTGCCTTAAGCTCTTCAGGACTTAAGTGTGTCGTAATAATGTACTTTGTCTCTTTTTTATCTTCATAAGTTACATCAGATGTATATGCCAATGCAGGATCAATAACCAAGACATAGTCAGGATTCATAAATTTTGCATGATTGATGATTTTCTCTTCAGCCACCCTATTGTACGCCGTCATCGACGCTCCCCGTTTTGCAGATCCATATAATGCAAATGCTTGTACTTCTTTCCCTGTTCTAGCAATTACATCACCTAGACCTTTGGCGCCTGTTACCGCACCCTGTCCGGCTCTACTATGCCATCTTATTTCAACCATGAAAATCTCCTTCCTATTTTACAGATTTAATACACTAATTTTAGGTTAATAACTCTTAATATCGGCTTTATCAACTTTTTTTATATATTTAACCGCCAGAAGTGTGTTATTTTGTAAAGTATCACTGCACTGTGATAAAGATTCCTCACTACCATAGCCACATGTCACAGCTATGGCTTTGATCCCCGCATCTTTTGCTGCTACAGTATCAAGACAGGTATCTCCTATCATCCAAACAGCCCTATCATGATGGCGCACTTTCATCTGATACAATGCCTTAAGTATCGGTTCTGGATGCGGTTTTGGATGTATAACATCTTCGCGCCCAATGAGCACTTCAAAATAGTCCATCACACCCATATGTTCTAAAAGTATACGCGAATACTCCCCCGTCTTGGTCGTCACAATGCCTAGTCTCGCAAAAGAAGCTGCCAGCTTTATCGCCTCCACCGCCTCAGGCAAAAACTTGGTCATCGGCTTAGAACGCTCACGATAATGCATCTTATAGACATCCACAAAATCCCACACACGCTCTTTATCCACACCTAAATGCAGGTACATATAATCCAGAGGATGTCCGATAAGGGCTTTGATTTTTTCATCATCAGGCGTAGGCAGATTAAAATGTTTAAAAGAGTCATCAAAGCATTTGAGTATCGCTTCTGTAGAGTCGATGAGCGTGCCGTCAAGGTCAAAGAGGATGATGGTTTTTTTCATGGCTTCACCCAATCAATCACATTGTGCATCACCCCTATCATCGATGGTGAGACATTTTTGATCTTTTTATTCACCACTGTGATAGCGTTTGGAATATAGAGAAAGAGATAAGGATTATCTTTGACAATCAAGGAAAATATCTCTTTATAAATCAGCCCAAGTTTTGCTCTATCGACAGTTTTTTCAGCCTTTTTGATGAGTGCATCGACCTTGGCATTGTGATAGTGGACAAAGTTAAAACCGCCCTTCTTGTCACTCTCCCCACTCCAAATACTATACGCATCAGGCATCAATCCCAAGCCCCAGCCCAACACAATTGCTTCATATTTTCTAGGATTGACCACGGTATTTAAAAATGCCTGCCACTCCATCGCTCTGATTGTGACTTTGACCCCTATCTTTTTGAGTTGGTGTTGGATGATTTGTGTGGCATAGACGCGTGTTTTGTTGTTAGAATTCGTCACGATTTCAAACGCTAGAGGATGCCCATCATCATAGCCTGCCTCGTTGAGCAAAGCTTTGGCTTTGGTGAGGTTTTGCTTTGGGGCTTGTATCTGATCATTAAACGCAAATGTCCCTGGCATAAAAGGGCCACGACATACTTCTCCATGTCCAAAAAAGAGGATATCGACCATCTCCTGTCTATCTAGTGCCAAAGAGAGCGCTTGGCGGACTTTGGGATTTTTAAACTTGGGATTTTCTAGGTTGAAGCCCATATAGGTGTAAGATTGTGATATCTTTTCGTAGATGTTGTATTTGGACTTAAAGTCGCTATCAATTTGCCTCTCTATCTGCAAAGGAGAGAGTGAACCTACATCTAGCTTGCCAGATTTGAGCATCAGAAACTCTGTGGCAGGGTCAGGGATAAAATGATAGGTCAAGGTATCGATATTTGGCTTGTGCTCAAAGTAATTGGCATTGGCGTGCAAGATGATATCTTTGGATATTTCAAAACCTTTTAGCGTGTATTTTCCCGTCCCGATAGGATGCTGATTAAAAGAACTTGTCATGATATCTTTTTCACCTGCCAAGATATGTTTAGGTACGATACTCATCATCCAAGTCTCTAGGGCTTTGAAATACGGCTCTTTATAAGTCACTTCTAGGGTATATGTATCGAGGGCTTTGACTGCTTTGACATAACGAAATTCACTCGCATAGGGGGTGAAAATCTTTGGTGAGGTGATGAGCTTATAGGTAAAGACGACATCATCTGCCCCAAAAGGCTTTCCATCGCTCCACTTCACATCTTTGCGCAGATGAAACAGAAGCGTCGTGTCATTGACAAATTCATAAGATGTTGCCAAAGCAGGTTTGATTTTGCCATCTTTATCATAGGTAATGAGTGCATCAAAGACCCAATCCGCTATCTG
>CAZCUH010000172.1:0-2768 GCA_964501795.1 uncultured Sulfurospirillum sp. | reverse complement strand
ATGAGTTTGATGGGAACATTAGGAAAAGTAGCGATGGGTATCATGGTAGCCAAAACAGTGGGCAATGCCATGGGTGGTTCAGGTGGTTTAGGCAATATGCTTGGTGGACTACTTGGTGGCAGTAAAGATGCAGGTGCTAGTACGCAAAGTGGTGGAATGGGTGATTTGCTCGGTAACTTGATGGGTGGTAATCAAGCCAAAACAGATAATGGTTTAGGCAACCTACTCAGTGATGCGCTTTCTGGTAAAGAAGTCAATCCTACGCCAACACAAGAGGAGCAAGCACGAATCCTTCTCAAAGCGATGATAAATGCTGCCAAAGCTGATGGGCATATGGATGCGGATGAACAAGCAAAAATCGTCAAACATATCGGCGATGTTACGCCAGAAGAGCTAGAATTTGTCAAAAAAGAGATGGCAGCACCACTTGATTTGCAAGGTGTGATTGCCAGTGCTAGAGGTATTGAACCTGAAGTCTATTTAACTTCATTAATGACCATCAATCTTGACTCTCAAGAGGAGGCACACTACCTAGACCAGCTTGCCAAAGGACTTGGTATCTCACAACAAGCGGTCAATGAATTTCATGATAAGTTAGGTGCACCTAGACTCTATCCTAGCTAGAGAGATGAGCGATACCTACACTTACGCATAAAAAGTGACAAATTCTTCTAGTGCGATTCTTGGGGTACGATAGCCATTGATAGCAGCGTCAGGGTCTTCGTATCCAAGCGCCATACCGCAGAGTAAAATTGTCTTTTTTGGGATTTTTAACTCTTCTTTGATAAGTGCACTATACTCTGCGAGTGCCCCTTGCGCACAAGTAGCCAATCCTTCTGCTGTTGCGGCTATCATGATAGATTGTAAAAACATTCCAAAATCCAAAAATGACCCTGCTTGCAGATGATCATCCATATAGAAAAAGAGCATCACAGGTGCACCAAAAGCACGATAATTTTCCGCCCACTGTTTCACTCTTGCCTCTTTGTCATCTCTTGCTACCTTCGCAGCCTTGTAGAGTTGCAATCCACAAGCGGCACGGCGAAGTGAGTAGGGTGCTTTCCACTCCAATGGGTAGTATTGATAATCCATCTTCTTTTGGGCACCATCATGAAAGGCTTTGAGTAGTTTTGCTTCTAAGCGTTTTTTGGACTCTCCCATCACAACGGCTACTTTCCATGGTTGTGTATTGACACCAGAGGGGGCATGTTTGGCGAGATTAAGCAGTGTTTCAATCTCTTTTTTGCTGACTGCTTTATCGAGATAAGCGCGGACTGATTTTCTCTCTAAGAGGGCTTCTTGTGCTGTCATGATAGATTTATCTCCTCCCATATTGGTCTCTCTTTCAAATCAGGAAATCCATCAAGGATTTGGTGTGGTTTGAAATTAGGTTTGTAAGCAAAGGCTTTGCACCCCTCAACCCAATAGCCTAGATAGATCCATCGAAGCTCTAAAATCTTGGCGAGTTTGATTTGATAGAGCAGGGAAAATGTTCCCAAAGAGAGGCGGGCATAGTCAGGATCATAAAAGAAATAGATAGAGCTAATACCATCTTCAAGTACATCGATGAGATCCACACCTACGAGTTTATCATCCACAATATAGAGTACCTCTTTACCAAATTCATACGCTCCCTCGACAAAGTTTTCTAGATACTCTTGCTGGGAGATGCTTTTTTGTTTCCAGCCATCTTTGTCACTTTTGAAATGGTGGTACTTATCATACAAATCGATATGCATCTGTGTCATAGTAGGTTTTTGGACGATGATGCGTGTATCGCTGTTTCGTTTGAGTGCCTTTTTTTGTGATTTGGAAGGGGTAAAGGTCTCTACATCGATACGCAAACTTTTACATTCGTTGCAATCTTTACAGATGGGATGAAAATAGTATTTTCCAAAGCGTCTCCATCCTCGTTGAATGACTGCGGTACAAAACTCTGTTGTTGCACGGGGGACATACTTGTAGTGCATACGGACTTTATGGTCAGGCAGATAGGCACACTCATAATCAAGCATAGAAAAATCACGCGATGAGGGGTAGAGTGGATTGTAGGACTTTTTCATGTTTTTATTTTACCATTTAAATACTAAACTTTTTTCGCTTTATTCCTAGTCTCACGGCTTCTTTGATAGCATTGATGTAGCTGAGTGTGGAAGGATGCTTATCATGATAGGCTTTGTCATAGGCGGTACCGTGATCGACTGAAGTGCGGATGATAGGGAGATTGAGTGAGACATTGATGCCTTCATCAAAGTAGAGTGCCTTGGTGGCGATGAGACCTTGATCATGATACATACAGACGAAATATTTTATCTTGTTTCGCATCGCTGGCGTGAAGGCAGTATCAGGGACTAGGGGACCTATGAAAATATCCTCCATTAACGCCTTATTTGCTTCTTTGATTGCTTTTTCAATCTCTTTTTCTTCATCTCCGATGACGCCATTGTCCCCTGCGTGAGGATTGAGTCCAAGCACGCCTATCTTCTCTTCTTTGATATCATGATAGAGTGTCGTCATAAAATCTTTGAGTTTGTCAGCTTGTATCTTTTGAGGCACTTCTTTGAGTGGAATATGATGGGTGAAAAGTGCGACAAATAATTGCTCACAACCAATCATCATAATAGCCTCTTTTGAAAAGACATCTGCAAGCATATCGGTGTGCCCTTTGTAAGGAATGCCTGCTTTATCCCAGGCTTCTTTATTGATAGGAAGGGTGACGATACCTTGGGTGATGTTTTGTTTGGATAGTGCAATGGCGGTGAGAAAAG
>CAZCUH010000171.1:0-2803 GCA_964501795.1 uncultured Sulfurospirillum sp. | reverse complement strand
GGTAAGGGTCACATTGATGATAGAGATCACTTAGGAAACAGAAGAATCCGTGCTATTGGTGAACTTCTCTCTGGTGAATTGCATTCAGGTCTTGTGAAGATGCAAAAATCTATCAGAGATAAATTTACAACACTTAGTGGTTCTATCGAAGAGTTAATGCCTCATGATTTAGTCAACTCGAAAATGATTACTAACACCATCATAGAATTCTTTACAAGTGGACAACTCTCTCAATTTATGGATCAAACCAATCCTTTGAGTGAAGTGACACATAAAAGAAGACTTTCAGCACTTGGTGAAGGTGGTCTTGTCAAAGAGAGAGCTGGATTTGAAGTACGGGATGTCCATCCTACACATTATGGTCGTATCTGCCCAGTTGAGACACCTGAGGGTCAAAATATCGGTCTTATCAATACCTTGGCATCTTATGCGAAAGTCAATGAACTAGGATTTGTTGAAGCGCCATATAGAAAAGTTGTGAATGCAAAAGTAACTGATGAAATAGTCTATCTCACTGCGACGCAAGAAGAGGGCAAAGTGATGGCACCAGGTTCAACACAATTAGATGATGAAGGTAATATCGTAGATGACTTGATTGAAATCAGACAAGATGGTGAGATTAGACTTGGTAAAAAAGAAGATGTTGACTATTTTGATCTCTCTTCTGGAATGGTGATGGGTGTTGCCGCTTCATTGATTCCATTTTTGGAACATGATGATGCCAACCGTGCACTTATGGGATCGAACATGCAACGACAAGCAGTGCCACTTTTATGGACTGATGCACCGTATGTCGGGACTGGAACTGAAAAAACAGTTGCACGAGATGCTTGGGAAGCGATTAAAGCAAAGCGTGCTGGTACGATTGAAAAAGTAGATAGTAAAAATATCTATATATTGGGTGAAGATGAAAATGGTGCATTTATAGATCACTATTGGTTGCATAAAAATATGCGAACAAACCAAAATACCTCTTTTATCCAAGTTCCAATTGTGAAGAAAGGTGATGTTGTAGAAGCTGGTCAAGTGATTGCTGATGGACCAAGTATGGACAGAGGTGAGATGGCAATTGGTAAAAATGCAGTCGTTGCCTTTATGCCTTGGAATGGTTACAACTATGAGGATGCTATCGTTATCAATGAGAGATTGATTCGTGATGATACCTTTACTTCTGTGCATATCTATGAAAAAGAGATTGAAGCTAGAGAGCTAAAAGATGGTGTTGAAGAGATTACAAAAGATATTCCAAATGTAAAAGAGGAGAATCTTTTCCATCTTGATGATAGTGGTATTGTAAAAGTGGGTACCTATGTCAAGGGTGGTATGATTATGGTGGGTAAAGTTTCACCAAAAGGTGAAGTCAAACCAACACCAGAAGAGAGACTTTTACGGGCAATTTTTGGTGAAAAAGCAGGTCATGTTGTCAATAAATCACTCTACTGCCCACCATCGATGGAAGGTGTTGTGGTAGATGTAAAAATATTTACTAAAAAAGGTTATGATAAAGATCCTCGTGCATTAGAGGCGTATGAAGCTGAAAAAGAGATACTCGATCGTGACCATCATGATAGACTTCTGATGATAGATAGAGAAGAGCTATTAAAAGTTAATACTTTACTCTCTAAAATTCCTTTGGAAAGTGATTGTGATGTTAATGGCAAGTTGTATAAAAAAGGTTCTATGATTCCAAAAGAAGAGTTAGAATCTGTCAATAGATTTGCTTTTAAAAGTATATTACAAGCATTTTCTGATGATGTACAAGAGCAATATAACAATTTAAAAGAGTATTTCCAAAATGAGAAAAAGAGATTAAGAGAAGAGCATGATGAAAAGCTTTTAATTCTTGAAAAAGATGATATTTTACCATCTGGTGTCACAAAGCTTGTCAAAGTATATGTTGCGACAAAACGGAAGCTCAAAGTGGGTGATAAAATGGCGGGACGACATGGTAATAAAGGTATCGTCTCCAATATCGTTCCAGAAGTAGATATGCCATATCTAGAAGATGGGCAAACAGTTGATGTTGTCTTGAATCCTCTTGGTGTACCAAGTCGTATGAATATTGGGCAGATTTTAGAAGTGCATCTTGGTTTTGCTGGTAAAAAACTAGGGCAGCAAATTGCAGAACAATTTAAACAACAACAAGGTGATTGGATCAAAGATCTAAGAGCGAAGATGATAGCTATCGCGGATGTGGCTAAGTTTGCCAATGCCAAAGAATTTATCGGCGCTATGGATGATGAGACTTTGTTAAATTATGCTAGAGATTGGAGCCGTGGTGTCAAATTTGCCACACCAATCTTTGAAGGTGTTAATGAAGCTGAATTTGCAAAGATTTTTGAATTGGCAAAAATAGACTCTGATGGTAAAAGCATACTCTATGATGGTCGTACCGGTGAAAAAATGACAGAGAGAGTTAATGTGGGAGTGATGTATATGCTCAAATTGCACCACTTGGTAGATGAAAAAGTGCATGCGCGTAGTACTGGACCTTACTCGCTAGTTACACAACAGCCAGTTGGTGGTAAAGCACTCTTTGGTGGACAAAGATTTGGTGAGATGGAAGTGTGGGCACTAGAAGCATATGGTGCAGCACATACACTTAAAGAGATGTTGACTATTAAGTCAGATGATGTTGAGGGTAGAATGCATGCCTATAAAGCAATCACTAGAGGAGAAAATGTACCAGCTACTGGTATTCCAGAGACATTCTTTGTATTGACAAATGAATTAAAAGCACTTGCACTAGATGTAGAGATATTTGAAGAAGGGGAAGAGCATGAAGAACTTGATACCGATAGAG
>CAZCUH010000170.1:0-2871 GCA_964501795.1 uncultured Sulfurospirillum sp. | reverse complement strand
AAAAGATATGGGCATCGAGCATGCACTTTTACCAGAAAAAGGACTTGTTGTTCCTGGTGATGTCATCATCGGTGCAGATAGTCACACTTGTACTCATGGCGCGCTTGGGGCTTTTTCGACTGGTATGGGAAGTACGGATTTAGCCTTTGCAATGATTACGGGCGGTAACTGGTTTCGTGTGCCAGAGACGATTAAGGTGGTCTTTACGGGTAAGCCGGGTAAACATATCTATGGAAAAGATTTGATTTTAGAGATTATCCGTCTTATCGGGGTGGATGGTGCACTCTATCAGACACTAGAATTTACGGGCGATACGATTGGGTACTTGGATATGGACGATAGATTTAGCCTTTGTAACATGGCGATTGAAGCGGGAGCAAAAAATGGTATCATCGCAGTCGATGAAGTGACCAAAGCATTTTTAGCTGACAAAGATTTAAGAGAAGAGCCAAAATATCACTACTCTGATGAAGATGCCACTTATGTACGCACGATTGAGATAGATGTAAGCAAATTAGAGCCTGTCATCGCCTATCCACACTTGCCATCCAATGGCAAATCTATCTCCACTGCTGTTGCGGATGATTTGGCAGTTGATCAAGTCTTTATCGGCTCTTGTACCAATGGTCGTCTTGGGGATTTACGCATCGCCGCGGAGATTGTCAAAGGCAAAAAAGTCTCTCGTCGTACACGCATGATTGTCACACCAGCGACACAAAAGATCCTCAAACAAGCAGAAAAAGAAGGACTCATAGACATCCTCATCGATGCAGGTGCTGTCGTGAGTAATCCTACTTGTGGTGCCTGCTTAGGTGGCTATATGGGAATCCTTGGCGATAACGAGCGCTGTATCTCTACGACCAATCGTAACTTTGTCGGGCGTATGGGAGCAAGAAGTTCTGAAATTTATCTTGCCAATTCAGCCGTCGCTGCTGCCTCTGCTATCGCAGGAAAAATCGTCGATCCTAGAGAGCTGTAGCCTATCATGATAGAGATCCCTTGCATCATCTTTGCAGGGGGTAAAAGTAGTCGCATGGGAGAAGATAAGGCGCTACTTCCTTTTGGTGGATTTAGCACCCTGACCGAGTATCAACTTCACAAATTTCAACCCTATTTTAGCAATGTTTATATCTCTTGCAAGCACAAAGAGAAGTTTGATTTTCAAGCCAATTTTATCGAGGACAATCCTCGCTATGAAATCAGCGCACCTTTTGTAGGATTGCTCTCTGTTTTTGAAACCCTTCGCTGTGAAAAAATATTTGTTTTGAGTGTAGATACCCCGTTTTTTGAACCCAAACATTTTGAAAAACTTCTCCATCATGATAACAAACAAGCATCCATAATTGTGTCAAAAAGTAGCACGGGGGTACAACCTCTCTGCGCAATCTATAAAAAAGAAATTATCCCTATCATGATAGAACTCATGGCGCAAAAAAAGTACCGTTTCTCAGGAGTGTTTGATAAAATAGCCACAACATTTGTTGATTTTAAAGAGGATGAAATATTTACAAATCTCAACTCCCCTGAGGATTATCAAAAAGCTTTACAAAGGAAGTAAAATGGTTAAACATATCGTATTTTTCAAACTAGCAGACAACTCAAAAGCGCATTGTGAAGAGGTCAAAAATAGACTTTTAACGATGAAAGACAATATCGATGTTTTGAGAGATATCGAAGTAGGTATCAACTTTGCCAAGGAAGAGAGAGCCTATGATTTAGCACTTTTGACAGATTTTGAAAGTCAAGAAGATTTAAATATTTACGCAAAGCACCCTTTTCATCAAGATATTATCACTTTCATGAAGTCTATAGCGGTATCTTCGAAAGTTGTTGATTATAAATATTAAAAAATCTATTAAATAGTCATTTAAACAAAGTTCTGTTATCTTAAATCTTTAACTTTAAGAAATAATTTGCTAGGGAGCAATATGAGAATTTTATCCATAGGTGTCGATGAAGATTTAGCACGATCGATTGCAACGGGGCTCAAAGTCATCGTTGATGACTCGTACGATATAGATGATAGTTCAAATTTTTTACGATTTAGAAACTATGACTTGATTTTACTAGACTATGATTTGGAATACAACAAAACCAAAAAATTTATAACAAAGATTTCCAAATCACTAAAAGTGCCACTTCTCGTTCTCTCAATCGTCAACGACAAAGATACAGAGATTTCATTTTTAAAAGCAGGTGCTGATGACTTTATCAAAGAACCATTTGAGACAGACTTGATCTGTGCACGCGTGGAAGCCAAGCTACGACGCACCATAGACAACCGCATCAAGATAGGTAAATTGACGATTGATATCGGTGAAGAGAAAACCTCTTATAAAGATAAAGAGATTGAGATTAAAGGTAAGCCATTTGATATCTTGGTCTATTTGGCTGAGCATAAAAACCAAGTCATTTCCAAAGATAGACTACTCAATGCTATCTGGGAAGAGCCAGAATTTATCACGCCAAATGTCGTAGAAACTTCTATCAATGCTATCCGTCAAAAGTTGGATAAAAACCTTGGTATCAAGTGTATTGAGACGATTAGACGACGCGGGTATAAGTTTTGTTATTCGGAGAAGGATGCATCGTGAATGATGACAAAAACAAAGACTTACTCTACACTATCTTAGGAGGCGCTATGCTTCTTAAGGATAAGTTTGCAAAAGATTTAGATATCAATGAAATCTTTAAAAAGGCAGAAGATTCCAAAGCGGATATACAAAAAGATATCACAGAAGGTTTTGTCAAAGCAAATGAACAAAAAGAGGGGCTAGAGAGCGAACTCAAAAACAAAATCAAAACTATCGTTGATGAGCTAGGTCTTGCTACCAAAGCAGATATCGACGAGCTCAAAGCACTCATCAAAAA
>CAZCUH010000169.1:0-2904 GCA_964501795.1 uncultured Sulfurospirillum sp. | reverse complement strand
GAGTTACGGTAGAAGATTATGCCAAAAATGGTGGAGTTGAAGCAGATAGACTTTTTAAGGATAAAAATCCAAATGATTTCCTCGATGAGTTAGAAAGCGATACATTTAAACTTCCTACAAAAACTAGAGATATTTTTATCTATCTTCCAAATCGACTGCTCAATATCTTTCCAACCGTAGGGCTTTTTTCAAATATTGACTTAACAACTGGTGCAAAAGGAAGACAGCCATTTTTTTACAAAACAGATAGATTTAAAGATGAAAATGGGATGCTCTACCTAGGGCAGGGCTTGGCGCTAGAGAAAGCGACAAGTATCTTACACATCGGACAAAACAAAACGCCACTCAAACGCTTTGTGACAGTAGGCTATAACAAAACTGGAAAATTGCAAAAAAACATTCAAGAGATTAATCCAAATGGTGAGATAAGTTTGATATTTATGCAAAGTTATGGATCATTTTTGCTTTTAGATGAGTCGATGTATCACTCTTTGTTTATTCAGATGTTTGTACTTGAAAATTATGATAAATCACTCTTTGATCCAGTTATCATGACACCCTATGCAAAGGTCTATAAACTTAAGAGATGATTTATCTTTTTGTTTTTTTCTTGACTGTTTTATTGACTATCATGATAAAGCAGATGGCTATCATCGACAAGCCAAATGCACGCAGTGCCCATACTACACCTATCCCTACGGGTGGAGGTTTGGGATTTGTGGTAGCTTTTTATAGTGGCGTGTTTTATCTCTTTTATATGGATGCGATATCTTCTCGTGTTTTTTATGCACTTTTAGCTGGTGTGATTTTGGTGCTAGTAGGTTTTATAGATGATTATAAGGAACTCTCTCCTAAATTACGCTTGTTTGCGCAGTTGCTCTCTATCATGATAGCACTGTATGCTTTGGGTAGTTTTGATCTCTATCCTTGGGGGTTGTTGCTATTTTTCATTTTCGCTGGGCTTTGGCTCATTAATCTTTACAACTTTATGGATGGGATTGATGGTTATGCTGGCAGTGAGGGGATTGTCGTAGCATTTGGTGGGTATCTCTTTTATCATGATAGTCTCTTTATCATGATAGCCGTGGTACTGTGTGGATTTTTACTTTTTAATTGGCAGAGAGCTTCGATATTTATGGGAGATGTGGGGAGTACCTTTTTAGGTTTTTTCTTTGCTATCATGATAGTCTATCACTATCATGATAGCAAGGATTTAGTCATATGGTTTATACTTTTGGGTTTATTTATCGTAGATGCCTCACGCACACTGCTTCGCCGTATCTATGCCAAAGATAAGCTTGTAGTTGCACACAAGAAACACTATTTTCAACGCTTGGTTCAGAGTGGTTTTTCACATCAAAAAGTGGTGCTTTTAGGCATGGGATGGAATCTCTTTTGGATTATCATGATAGCCTTATCACTACACTTTGATATCGTTTATTTGGCTATTTTGTGCTATGCTATCTCTATAGAATTTGTAACAAGATGGATTGATAAGAGAAAAGGTTTTGATGTTTAAGAAGATATTTGAAAATGCACCATGGAAGCGCACACTCTTTTTTATGCTAGCAGATGGAGCGATTTTTTATTTCTCCTTTTTTGCTGCCTATCTCTTGCGTTTTAATCTACACATTCCTCCTGAGCATATCTACTCATCGACCTCCTTGGTTGTGCCGATTATCATGATAAAGATTTTTTCGTTTTATCTCTTTGGTGTCTATTTTATCACTTGGCGCTATTTTGTACTTGCAGATGTCAAGAAGATTTTATATGCGCTGTTATTAAGTTATTTTCTCTTTGTCTTATATATCGTCTTTATCTATAGTGCGCAGTTTCCTCGTACGGTCATCATGATAGATTTTTTGCTCTCATTTTTACTCATTGTGGGCTTACGACTCTCCAAGCGTCTTTTTATGAGCTTACCTGTCAAATCAGAGGAGAAACGCACCCTCATCATCGGAGCCAATCAAAAGGCGATGGGACTCATCGGAAGTGCCAAGGCAGGGAGCATCGACTATACCCCAGTCGCCATCATAGACGATGACAAATCCGTCATCAACTCCTACCTCTCTGAAATCAAAGTCTATCCCTTTGAGCAGATGGAAACTTTGATAAAATCAGAAAACATCACAGCAGCCATCATCACCAAATCTTACACACCAAAGGAGCTTGACGCACTTTTTGAGAAGCTCTCTTCATTGGGAATTACCCAAATCAAACGCTCAAAACTCTTGGGGGATAAGCATGAAAAATTGACCAATATCTCCATCGAGGATTTGCTTGCTAGAAAGCCCAAAGATTTGGACTCTGAGGTGATTGCCTCTTTTATCAAAGATAAGGTTATCATGATAACAGGTGCAGGAGGGAGTATCGGGAGTGAAATCGTACGACAGTGTGATAGATTTGGTGCGAAGAAGTTGATTTTGCTCGATCACTCGGAGTACAATCTCTATAAAATCAACGAACAAGTCCACCACGCGCCTACAGAGACATTGATGCAATCGGTAGTAGATAAGAAGCTACTTGAAAAATCTTTTGCCTTGCACCGTCCAGAGATCGTCATCCACGCGGCTGCTTATAAACATGTTCCCTTGTGTGAAGAGAATGTCGAAGGGGCGATTTTAAACAATATCATCGGGACGAAAAATACCATAGATTTGGCGATCAAGTATGGGGTAGAGCGATTTGTCTTTATCTCTACGGACAAGGCAGTCCGACCGACCAATATCATGGGTGCGACCAAACGCGTTTGTGAGCTCTATGCACAAAATGTAGAGACAAAAGAGACATTGATTACGGCGGTGCGTTTTGGCAATGTGCTTGGCTCTTCTGGTTCTGTGATACCAAAGTTTAAGTATCAGATAGAACACAATCAGCCTTTAACCGTCACTGATCCCCATATCA
>CAZCUH010000168.1:0-2923 GCA_964501795.1 uncultured Sulfurospirillum sp. | reverse complement strand
CTACCAAACAGACTCAACAACGCTGGTAATAAAACCAAATCCAACACCAATGCAATATTTAACGCTACAACTGTCACGATGGCAAAATTGACATTGGGCACGAAACGACTCACACCAAAGATAGCAAAAGTGGCTGAGAGTATAAAAGTCGTCAGTATCATAGCGCTACCACTGTGGCTGAGGACATAGTCGATGCTTTCTTCAAAAGATTTGGTTTTGATAGCGTCAAAATATTTTGAAAAGAAGTGTATCGTGTCATCTACTGCGATGCCTAATACCACCGATGCAAAGACGGCAACACCAATATCTATGGTGATACCTAGATATCCCATGACTCCCGCTACTAGTAAAATAGGTGCGACATTTGGTAAGATAAATATCCACAACATTTTGATGTTTTTAAATATCATAAACATTGCCAAAACTACAAAAATCAAAGTGGCAGAGATAGAGTAAATCAGCGTATCTGTCACGCTATCTTGCATATAAGCAAAAATCGTCGTTTGTCCCTGCACAGTAGCCACATAGGGTGAGTTTTGCTTCCACCATTGCTCAATCCAGTGAATCATCTCCAAATCTTTTGTGGTATCTTGTATATCACAATTTATCGTGAGTCTTAGCTTTTGTTGGTCAATGTCTATTTTATCATTTATCTCATTGCCTTGGGGTAGGCTCATAGAGTATAGTAGGAGGTATTGGGCGGCGAGATTTTGTGTGCTTGGGAGCGTAGTGTTTGCATCGGGATTTAGTACCTCTTGCATTCTTTTTATGATATCTTTTAGTGAAGTGGAAAATCGAATCACAGGATATTTTGCTTTTAATTCTTTTTCAAAGGTCTCTATTTTGTTGAGATAGGCAGGGTCTTTGACGCCATCTTTATGTCTGGAATCTATGATGACTTCATAAATCATAGGTCCCGTAATCTTCTCTTCTATAAAATCACTACCACTTCTTACGACAGTCTCTTTGCCAAAGTATTTGATACTGTTGCTATCTACCTTGATAGTATGTAGTCCCCAGCCTATCATGATAAAGAGTAGTGTGAAAATGGCGACGATTTTCTTATCATGATGGGCGATAAACCGTCCATATCCTTTGATATTTCCTAAGTTTAAAAAGCGTATAGCTTGGGCTTTGTAATCCTCTTTTAACATCAGTAAAATAGCAGGAGCGATGCTCACACTTAAGACAAAAGCGATAAAAGCCCCACTACTGATAGCGATGCCTAGTGTGCGTATGGGTACGATGTCACTTAAACTCAAAGAGGCAAATCCCACGGCTGTGGTAAGTGATGTCATAGCGATTGGGACAAAGTTAGTGGAGAGTGCTTGAAAGACGGCTTCTTTGTTTTTCAT
This sequence comes from uncultured Sulfurospirillum sp., assembly GCA_964501795.1. Classification (GTDB taxonomy): domain Bacteria; phylum Campylobacterota; class Campylobacteria; order Campylobacterales; family QNZT01; genus JANTGR01. Next base: position 1,568 of record CAZCUH010000168.1, on the reverse strand, counting down.
GCCCTTAAGTTTATAAAAGAGCCATGCGAGATAGAGGTGCATGGAGTCAGCGATGGCGATAGCGGTAATAAAGGCGGGAATATTGACTGTGAAATTATTGAGTTTGTAACCTAGCATCATCTGCATACTAAGCACTAGCAAAAAGGTAAATACGATGACTATAGAAGGTACTAACACACCCATCAAGGAGCGAAAAAGCAAGAAGAGCAGTGTTACTACGATGACAACTGCCAACGGCATCAATACCATCGCATCTGCTTGGGAAATAGTGACCAATGAGGCGGTAATAGCAGGGATACCTGAGATATGGAAGTGATATCCTGTCTTGAGTTGCATTTGTTGCGTGATGGTTTCTATCTGTTTCATTACTTTGATATTGAGCGCTTCATCTGCACCTACAAGTGTCGCTAGACGCAGGGCAATCATCGTGGTCTTCCCATCCTTGGAGATGAGTTGATTGAGGATGAGCGGATCTTTTAGTGCGCTTTTTTCTTTTTGGTTTAAATCTGTTGTATCGTAGATAAAATCTTCGACAACAAGTTCATCATCTTCGCCAAAAATATGTTGATAATTGGTGATGCTATCGACTTTTTGTACCCCTTTTATGGCTTCAAACTTTTTAGTCAATGTTAAAATAGTTTCGATAGGTTTTTTGTGAAAAATACCTTGATTATCCTCAAAAGCTACGACAAATGTATCATCGCCAGAAAAGGTAGAACGAAAGGCATCATAGTCTTGAATAATCGTGGAGTCTTTATCAAACCATATGCGATAACTCCCCTCAAATGCTAAATCTTTCAGGGAAATGGAGCAGACGGCTACAAGGATAGTTGTCCACAAAAGTAGTTGATATTTGGTCTTATCTATAAAGTCAAAATAGTGTTTCATACAGCTTACCTTTTTTTAATGTGAGCAATGTTAACATAAAATTTACTCAATGTCAACACTGTTCACATTTTAGAGATCTTCTTATGCTATAATGTAATTATGAAAAAAAATGATTACCATCATGGCAATTTAAAAGAGGAATTTTTGCAAATTGCTTTTGATTATATAGCTCATCATGATATAGATGCATTGACACTCAAAGTCCTTTCAGATGCTACTTCCACCTCTCGTTCTGCAATTTATAGACATTTTGAAAATAAAGATGCTTTAGTTGAGACGATGATTATACAAGCATTTGAGTCTTGCGATTGTATGCTCTCTGGCATACTTAAGGATAAAGAGAAACCCCTTGTTGATAGATTTTATGTAGCAGGGAAAGCATATGTTGAAAATGCTAGAGACAATCCCAATCTTTATAGACTTATGTTTGGCAAAAAATATGCTCATATCCGTGCAGAGATTATTGATTTAAAAGATGATGATTGTCATGGATTTGGTGCGCTGAAACTTGCACTTTTGGAGGGGCAAGAGAGTGGGCTTTTGAAAAAAGAGAATCATTATCATCAAGCTTTAGTGATTTGGGCATCATTTCATGGATTGGCTTCTTTGATGATAGATGGCTTTATGGATGTAGAAGAAATTTATGAGAAGATTTATGACGATATGTTTCAAAGTCTTAT
>CAZCUH010000167.1:0-2937 GCA_964501795.1 uncultured Sulfurospirillum sp. | reverse complement strand
TTTTACCAAACTTTGTAAATATTTAGATAAAATACCCTCAAATTATCTAAATATTGGGGAAAACATGAGTAATACAAACGCAAAAGTGTGGAGATTTGGTGATAATATCGATACCGATTTGATTATCGCAGCGAGATATCTCAACAGTTCAGATCCAGAGCATTTGGCAAAGTTCGCGATGGAAGATGCTGATCCTGAATTTGTCAATAAAGTCAATGTCGGTGATGTCATCGTGGCTGGAGAGAATTTTGGTTGTGGCTCTTCAAGAGAACACGCGCCTATCGCACTCAAAGCCGTAGGTGTCTCAGCGATTATCGCCAAGAGTTTTGCGCGTATCTTTTACCGTAATGCTTTCAATATGGGACTTCCTATCTTTGAACTGCCCCAAGCAGATGAGATAGCCGAGGGCGATACTATCATGATAGATATGCAAAAGGGTGAGATTCAAGACATCACAACAGGCAAAAATTATAAATTTACCGCTATCCCTCCTTTTATGCAAGAGCTCATCGAAGTGGGTGGCTTGATTAACTATGCCAAAGCTGAAATAGCGAAAGGGTGCTAAGATGAAAGTATATAATATAGCCGTTATCAAAGGTGATGGCATTGGTCCTGAGATTGTGGATGAAGCGATTAAAGTCCTTGATGCCGTGGCGGTTAATGCTGATTTTGAATTGCGTTATGAGAATTATTTGATGGGTGGATGTGCCTATGATATCACGGGTGATCCTCTCCCACAAGAGACGATTGATGGATGTTTACGCGCAGATGCCGTGCTTTTTGGGGCTATTGGCGGGGAACAGTGGGATAATCTACCTCGTGATAAACGACCAGAGAGTGGGCTTTTGAGACTTCGTGCGGCACTGGGACTCTATGCCAATTATCGACCTGTCAAAGTCTATGATGAATTGGTAGAAGCCAGCACCCTCAAACCTGAAATCGTGCAAGGAGTCGATCTGCTCGTGATGCGTGAATTGACTGGGGGGATTTATTTTGGACAGCCACGCGAAAAGGGTGATGATAAAGCCTACAATACCATGGTGTATAGCAAAGAAGAGATTGTTCGTATCGCCAAAGAAGCCTTTGAATCAGCGATGAAGCGACGCAAAAAAGTCTGTTCCATTGACAAAGCCAATGTCCTAGAAGTCAGCCAGTTATGGCGAGAGACGGTAGAAGAGGTGGCAAAAGATTATCCTGAAGTAGCGCTTTCGCATATGTATGTGGACAATGCTGCCATGCAACTCGTACGCGATCCAAAGCAGTTTGATGTGATGTTGACAGGCAATATTTTTGGTGATATCTTGAGTGATGAAGCGAGTATGATATCAGGTTCGATTGGACTCTTGCCTTCTGCTTCTGTAGGGGGTAAAGTAGGGCTTTATGAACCTATCCATGGTTCTGCTCCTGATATTACAGGGCAGGGGATTGCCAATCCTTTGGCGACGATCTCCTCTGCTTCGATGATGCTTCGTTTTGCTTTAGCTGAAGAGGAAGCAGCGGACAAGATAGATGCCGCCATCGAAAAAGTCTTGCAAGAGGGATATCGTACCAAGGATATTTCAGCGTTTGGTGCGAGTGAAGTCTGTTCAACGACAGAGATGGGTTCTATCATCGCGGATATCGTCTGTAGTCACCGATGAAAACACTTACGCTTGCAAGCATCCATGAGTCACAGGGATACCATGAAGAGGCTATCAAGATTTACCAAGATATCTTAGCGCAAGACCCTGAAAATGAAGCAGCACTTTTGGGGCTCAAACGCCTCACGCAGACGCGTCGTGTATTTAGCGGTGTGAATCAAAAGAAAAAGTACTATTTTGCAAGAATGAGTAAAAAAGAGCAATATATCCAATTTGAGAGGTGGTTAGCGCAAAGATGGAACTAAAAGAGTTGATTCTTGAAACCCTAGAAGAGTTAGATGAAAAGATAGCCGCGGATGGCGTGAGAGCCCAAGCGCTTTTAAAAGAGCAAGAAGAGAGAGTTGAAGCTGAGATATTATCGCGTATAGAGGCAGAAAGTGAGAAAGAAGAGCCGTCAGCGTCTATGGAAAATGAGAGTGATGAAGTGGCATTTTTAGAACATACGCGTGAAAGACTGTTGGTACTGTTTGAGGGATTGCAAGCGCCTGAGACAAAAAATCTCGAGGCAAAATTGGATATCACGCTCAATTTTCTTGAGTATTATTTGGCAACCATAGAAGATCGATTACAAGAGAAGCGCTAGATGAGTCATTATATATTAAAAGTAGATTGTTCAGATAAGGCAGGGTTGATTTATCATCTCTCAGAGGTCATTTATCAACATGGGATGAATATCGAGAAAAATAGTGAATTTGTCGATAAAGAGTATGAGAGATTTTTCTTTCGGGCTGTGATTAGTGGAGATGTGGATTTGGAGCAATTGCGCTTTGACTTGACTAGGATGTTGCCTGAAGATGCAAGAATCGAGCTACATGCAAGACGAAAGAAAAATCTTGTTTTGATGGTCACCAAAGAGTCTCATTGTTTAGGCGATATCCTCATTCGTTATCATAGTGGTGAATTAGATGCCAATATTTTGGCGGTGATATCCAATCATGATAGCCTGCGAGAATTGAGTTGTAAATTTGATATTCCCTATTTTCATATCTCTGCTGAGAATCTTTCAAGAGAAGATCATGAAGATAAAATAAAAGCACTTTTACATGAGTTTAATCCTGATCTCATCGTGCTAGCTAAATATATGCGTATCTTGACTCCTTCTTTTGTCAAGCCTTTTGCTGGGAAGATTATCAATATCCATCACTCATTTTTACCTGCATTTATCGGTGCAAATCCTTATAAGCAAGCCTTTGAAAGAGGGGTGAAAATCATCGGAGCTACAGCACATTATGTCAATAATGATCTTGATGAAGGTCCAATCATCGCGCAAGATGTGGTGGGTGTCACGCATGAATAT
>CAZCUH010000166.1:0-2992 GCA_964501795.1 uncultured Sulfurospirillum sp. | reverse complement strand
GCTTCTATGCTCTCTTCATACTGTTCTTTAAGTAAATATGCTTTAGCATACTCTTCGTATGCTTTACTCTCCTTTATAAAAGAGAGTATATCTTTGTCTAATTCCCCATTATTCGCCATCGCCTCCAAGATATGAAATGTCTCTTCTAGACTCTTTGGTCTTTTATAGGGTCTATCATTGGCAGTTAAAGCTTCAAATATATCAACTATCGCCATCAATCTACCCTCAAATGATATCTCATCTGCTTTTAAGCCCTTTGGATAGCCTTTACCGTTGAGTTTTTCATGGTGTGCAGATGCTATCTCCGTAACGCGGGAAAACTTTTTAGGAAAGGTCAGCATCCCTAGCATTTGATTGGAGATAGTCGCATGCTCATTAATTTTGAGGCGTTCTTTTTCGGTTAGTGTACCACGCATGATAGATAAATTCTCCACCTCGTCTGCGCTTAAAAGCATGAGCGTATCCCCCTCTATCTGATACTTCACTTGTGCTATTTTTTCTATCCTCTCTATATCTTGTGCATTTAAGACGCGCTCAGGTTGATTTACTTTCTCTAAAAACACAAGTGCATCATCTAAAAAAGCAACCTCTTGTTCATACGATGTTTCCAAGCCCTCTATCTCTTTTTTTCTTCTTTTTTCAAGAAGTGTTATCTTCTCTTCTAGCATATTTGCTTTGAGATGACTCTTAAGATAGGCAAAACGCATCTTAATCTCAGCGATACGGTCATAGATCGTCTCTAGCTTCGTCGCTTTATCGAGTATATGCTCTGGTGTGGCTATCTTACCTACATCATGCATCCAAGCAGCCACTTCAAGCTCTTTTAGCTGATCTTTTGAGTAGTGAATATCTTTAAAGTGTGTCTCATCTTCATTGATCTTTGAAGAGAGTACTTTCATCAACTCTGCGACCCTTGCGATATGTCCATACCCATAAGGAGACTTCGCAGAGAGTGCCACAGAGATACTCTCCAAAAAGGAGAGCAAAAGCGCTTCAAGATCATCGACTAAGCGATTCTTAGTGATAGCCGTTGCTGCCCAGTTCGCATAGGTACTTGTCATCTCTATGTCATCTTGTTCATACTTGATATAATCATCTTGGCTTTTTTTATTGATGAGTTGCACCACACCTACCACTTCATCATCTTGATCTATCATCGGGATGACTAGCATCGATGTTGTACGATAGTGATTGGCTTTATCAAACTTTTTTACTCCGTCAAAAGAGAAACCATCCATATTGTAAGTATAAATATCAGGTACATTGACCGTTCTTTTTTGAAGCGCTGCAATAGCAGAGATATTTTCACTATTTGCTTTTCCCTCAAAATAAAGACCTACAGAAGGGAAATCAGGATTATTAACATAAATATCTAACTTCTTGTTGATGAGGGATTTGAAAAATAATCTGTTATCTTCTTTGAGATATATCGTACCCCCTTCAGAGTTGGTATAAGAGATTGCCTCTTTTAAAATCATCTCCAAAATCTTACTCAAATCCTTCTCTTTAGAAAGTGCCGTACTTATCTGCATGGTACTTTGGTTTGTATCCACATTTCTTTTAATACTTTTAAGATATTCGCCATCTTTGAGCACTCTATTTCTACCATCAAGTAGACCATAAGCTTTTAACTCACTTATAATAGTGGGCGCAAATGCGGGTTTTAGATGCGTGATATAGAGATCTATATCACGATGTGATTTTTCTAACTCTTCAAAAAGTAATTTTGGTGTCAAATGCTTACTAGCATGAGAGAGTGCTTCAAATGAAGAGGGGAAAGAGACATCTATGACTAGTGAATCTATCTCTTCATGCAAGTCTATCACCTCCCTCATACTCTCTGTGATATAGGTATCCGTTGCAAAAAGTGCCGAAAATTTCGCTTTTTTAATCACATAAGCACAAGTGGGCACCGTATGACTGACAGGAATGGGCTTGAGTGTCACATCCTCAAAAACATACTCTTTGTTGAGTTCTAACTCTACATACTCAGCGCTAGGTGTTTGTGAATCTGGCAACATGATTTCAGGAAAATTGGGCCAGATAGTATCGTTAAATAGATGTTCTCTAAGGGCTTTTATCGTCTCTTTGAGGGCATATATTTTGAGTGGTTTTTTCATCGTCTGATAGTAGTTATCTATCAAAAATGCGATATCGACGATATGATCTAAGTGCGAATGTGTTAAAAATATATGCTCAATTTTGTAGGCATCATTACCTAAGCCTTTTATGATATTGCCTGCGTCGATGACAACATTGTCCGCTACCTGCACACAAGTCGTACCTGAAGCATTTTGACGACTTCCCCCAACACCTAAAAATCGTATATCATTTTTCAACATCTCTTTTTTCCCTTACTATCGTTTTGTTTTGAATGTGGCATTGATATTGTTTATCCTACCATCAATATGTTTTTCACTAAAATGCATCTCTCCATTTGCCTCTTGAAACTTTTTACCAGACAATGCACCCTTTCCAGAACCATCAAATCCTGTCGTATCTGAAAAAGAAAAAGACCCATCTCCCTTGACCTTGCCTGCTACATTCATATGGTAGTTAGATGCGGTATCTTTAAAACTTATATCGCCTTGCATCGCACCAGTCCCCAAATCAAATCCCAAATTTACCTTACTAGTATCACTATTGATTGCACCACCCAAGCTGGTAGATCCTTGTGTGATTTTGCCATGGTAAGTTGGTGTTTGTGTACCTACTTCTCTTTTGATGTCTTGCAAAGTTTGTGCTGGTTTTTCTTCAATCCATGGCTCAAATTTTTCTTTTAATTTCTCATTCTTAACATCTTCTAAATTCTTTTTATCCTTAGAATCGGTATGTTCTATTTTCGCAGGCGTAGGTGCTTTATCCTTCTTTGAAGGATCACTTTTATTGTCTAAACTTTGCATCAATACATGATTTATTTTTTGTGCTTGTTTGGGCATTTTCATCGCTTCAACTATCGTGCGTTCTCCTGCATTAACTATCGTACTACCAC
>CAZCUH010000165.1:0-3016 GCA_964501795.1 uncultured Sulfurospirillum sp. | reverse complement strand
AAAGCCTTAGCACACTTTGCCTACCTCGCCTCCAAAAAGAGACGCCAAGTCATCCATGCCAACTTAGATCTCTGCTTTCCAGAGATGTCTGAGTCTGAAAAAAAAGCCATCGGCATCCACTCCTATCAAAACCTCCTCTACTCCATCGCTAGCTTTATCAAAGCTGATAGCGCCCTAGCAGAGATCAGCTATCATGATAAGCACTACATCGAAAACTTACTCAAAGAGCATAAAAAAATCATCCTCATCACCGCCCATTATGGGATGTGGGAAGTGCTCTCCCCAGCTATCGCACTTGGCTTTAACATCCCTTTTTCCGTTGTAGGTAGAGAGCTTGATTCCCCTTTGATGCAAGGCTATCTCAAAAAGGGACGAGAGCGCGTAGGCATAGAACTCATCAACAAAAATGGCGCGTTAAAAGGGATGATAAAAGCCTTAAATCAAGGCAGAGTATTGGGGCTTTTAGTCGATCAGAGTCTGCCGATCTCCAGAGGTGGCGTGGATGTGCAATTTTTTGGTAAAACTGTCACACAAACCGCCGCCGCCTCCATCCTAGCGCATAAATTTGATGCAGCGATTGTCCCTATCTTTATCTCTTCTGAGGATTTTAAACATCATCATGTCCGCTGCTATCCCCCTATCATGATAGATAAAAATGTACCCAAAGAGGAAGATATCAAACGCCTCAATCAAGCCCAAGCTGACATCATCCAAAAGGTGATTGAGAGTAATCCCAAAGAGTGGTTTTGGTCGCACAAACGCTTCAAGGTCTATGACAGTGAGATCTATCATGATAGATAAATTTCCTTGGGATCACAACTCCGATCAACCCCACATCATCAAAGATAAAAAATTTAAAAAAACCATCTATAAAAAGGCAGCACTAGATCAGGTACTTACTATCCTTACAACTATCATGATAGCCCCCTTTGTTGCCCTCTCCTATCTGGTGTTTCAAAAAAAGAGCAAGATAGATACAAAAGCCTTCTTTGGTATGAGTGTCAATCTCGATAAAAACCCAACTGAGAGTGTCGCACTCATAGAAGAGCTTGGCGTTAACTCGCTACTCATTCGTCTACCGCTATGGGAGATGAAAAGACTCGATGCATATGTCAGCTTCGTGGCAGCATTTAAAGAGAAAGATATCATGATAAACATCTTGCAAGATAGAGAAAATATAGAAAACCTCTCTTTGTTTGAAGACAATATTAAAAAGATTTTTAACGCTTTTGCTTCTGTCAAAAAGTTTCAAATAGGCAATGCTATCAATAGAAAAAAATGGGCTTTTTATACCATAAAAGAGTATCTACGATTTTATCAAGTAGCCCAAAAAGTGCGCGATGAAGCCTATCATGATAAACAACTCCTAGGCTCTAGTGTCATTGATTTTGAGTACCACTACACGATTCGTTCACTCTTTAATTTCTTCCCAATAAAGTACGATATCTTCACCTCCCTACTCTATGTCGATAGACGAGGAAGTCCAGAAAATTCACAAATGGGTTTTGACTTGAAAAAGAAGATAGCACTACTAAAGGCTATCATGATACTCTCCCCCAAAACCCAAAATAGACTCTTTATCACAGAGACAAATTGGCCACTAAAAGGCACTGCACCTTATGCACCCACCAGCGAAAAAGAGTGCGTATCGCCTGATGATTATGCTCTCTATATGGTGCAATATTATCTCATCGCTTTAGCAACAAAGCAAGTAGAACGCGTCTATTGGCATCAGCTTATTGCGCCGGGATATGGGCTAGTGGACAATCGCGAGGGACTGAAAAAGTATCCTGCATTTAAAGCCTTTAAAACAATGCTCTCTCTTTTAAAAGGTATGAAACTGCTTGAGAGAGATCTCCAAAGTGAGATAAAATCTCTACATTTTCAATCCCCCAATAAGCGTCTCATGATATATTGGTCCAAGCAAGATTTGCCCTATCATGATGGCATCGATCTCTATGGAGACCCCTTTACTAAAGGGAAATTTTGTTACCGTATCGAGAAACAATAAAAGAGAGACTCCTTGCAAGACATTGGCTTATTTTTTCGTATCAATTTTTTCATCACCACACTTTTTTATCTCGCATTTTTAAGTTTCAATAAGGGCATGGACTTTGAAAGCACACTCTTTAGTATCGCTGCTGCCATCTCTACGGCTGCCACTCTCTATCTCATCATCTATCTGCTTTTTCGTCTCTTTTTTCGCTACAAAGTCATACTCAGCAAGCTCTTGTCCATACTCTTTTTTAGCATCAATTTTGCCCTTGTTGCTGATTTTATCATCTTTAAGGTGTGGAAATTTCATATCAATGCGATGGTAGTCAATATCCTCACTTCTCCATCAGCTTGGGAGAGTCTCTATGTGAGTCGTGGTGCTATTATCATGATAGCCCTTCTTGTACTTGTTTTGTTTTTGGGAGAATTTCTACTCTTTGCGCTGATAGAGAAAATACCCCTACAAAACAAAGTTGCCTATAACCGCCGATTTAATCTCTTTATAGTTCCCATTTTACTGCTTATTATCCTCGGTGAAAAGATCTCTTATGGTATGGCAGATGTCTATAACAAACGCCCCATTTTAGAATCAGTCAAACCCATCCCCCTCTATCAACCACTCACTTTTATCCGCTTTGTAGAGAGACATTTTGGTATCAAAGCCACACCTAAAGCGCAGGCTCAAAACACCATAGATAAAAATTCCCAAGTCCACTATCCCCTCCATCCTATCATGATAGCCCCAGAGGCAAAAAGTCCCAATATCTTTATCTTTATGTTTGATGCCGCGCGCGCTAGAGATATCAATGCCAAGATTACCCCAGAGATTGAAGCACTCAAAAAAGATGCCCTCGTCTTTAACAATCATATCTCAGGCGGTGATGCAACCCGTTTTGGTATCTTCTCTTTTTTCTATGGCTTAAATGCAACCTATTGGTTTAATTTTCTCCATGCACAAAAAGAACCTGTACTCTTTGATGTCCTCAAACAAAAAGGCTACCAAATCAAAATCATCTCTTCC
>CAZCUH010000164.1:0-3062 GCA_964501795.1 uncultured Sulfurospirillum sp. | reverse complement strand
CATGGATAAGTTTATCACCGCGTCACAATCATCCAAAAATGCCCTCAATATGATGATGGTATCCTCCCCCTTACCGCTCAATATCTTGGTATTTGGTCAAGAGGGTGTAGGGCGCAAGAGGCTCATTAGGAGTGTTTTTGCGGATGCGCCTAGCTATGATGCTTTGGTGTTAGAGGCGCTGTGCCAAGAGAAAAAGGTGGACTTCTCCACAACCAAAGAAGTCATCGTTTACGACATAGACAAAGCAGGCAATGTCAAGCAACTCGTCGAACAACTAGAAGCCAAGGGACTCAAAATCATCGCGACAGCCAGTGAGAAAAAAGAGATATTTGATGAGAAATTTTTAGTCAAGATAGATATCACGCCTCTCTCACAGCGTCCTGAAGATACAGAGATTTTAGTCGAAGATTACATCCAAAAAGCCAAAGAGCTCTTTAGAATCCAAAGCGACATGACCCCTGACATGATCGACATCAATCTCGAAAACAACTCCATCTCTCTCAAAGAATCCATCTACCGATCCCTCTTGCTAGGCTCGATAAACAAAGAGCAGATGATGGATGTCTTAGAGCAATTTTTAAGCAAAGAGATAGAAAAAAATAGCGACTACAAAACGCTCCTAGAAATCTTTGAAGTGCCCCTACTCAAAGCGATGCGTAAAAAATACAAAAGCCAACTCCAAATGGCAAATAAACTAGGCATCAACCGCAACACCTTGCGTAAAAAGATGTATCAATACGGACTTGAGGAGAGATAATGCAGACATTTTGTGAAGAGTTAATAGAGCATGATTTAAACCCTTTTATGATGTTTGATAACAATGGAAAATTGATTAAGTACAACAAAGAGGCAGAATTTCTCCTCTCTTATGTCTCTAGTCGTGAGATTTATGACCTCGCCGTTGCCAATGCCTCGCTCAGCTATGGATTTAAACGCAGTTTTGTCTCCTTGCATTATGAACGCAATATCTTTTACGCTATTTTAGTCGGCTATCTCGATGAAGAGAAACTCGGCATCAAGCTCTACAAAGAGGTCAGTGACAGCGCTAGACTCACCATCGATACGCAAAAAACAGAGGTCAATATCTTTACCCTCATCAACCTCTCAAGAAACTCCACCCTCTCCCAATCACCTATCATGATAAGCGAACTCTATGATCCCTCCATCCCTGATGTAAAGCTCAATGTCGAAAAATTTCTCAATCTCTTAAACCATATCTTAAGAGAATATCAAGAAGCCAAAGAACTCTCCATAAAAGTCTTTTTAAAGATTGGGGAAACGATGCGTATAGGAGATAAAAAATACCCTATCTGCTCTATCAAATTTCATAGCTTTGATACGCAAGCCACCAATACCGCCGTGCTTTTTTCCAAGTCCAAAAAAGCAGGAGTCTCTCTCTTTGCCAAAGATGACTTTATCATGATAGAGTTCCCACTCATCACCGACTGATGCAAGATTTTAGCCAAGCCTACGCCGATATGGCGCACAAAGAACAAACGATTTGGGATAACATAGAGAACAATCTCACCTCCAACTGGACACAAATCTGGGAAGAAAAAGCCAAACAATATGCGGACAACACCCTCATCGTGGAGTCAGAGACGGGCGCGTCATTTAGCTATCATGATATGCAAATCGCTTCAGAAAATATCGCCAACTATATCCGCGCACACATATCCGATGCACGCATAGGGCTTTTATACGAAAACTCCTTTCTTTTCCTAGCCGCACTGATTGCCATCAACAAGACAGGTCGTCTCGCTGTACTTTTCAATACCCGAGAACCCCTCTCGCGTATCCAGACTTTAGCAGAAAATGCCGAGGTCAAAACCGTCCTAGGCAAGCCAATCGGAGATTTACGCCACTACGACATCCAAACCCTCATCGATACCCCTACCCAAGCCCCTATCATGATAGCCGATAGAGAAACCTCCCTAGAAGATGCTGCCTTTGTCATCTTTACCTCTGGGACTTCAGGGCCTAGCAAACCTGCGCTCTTTTCACATAGGCGGATGATTGGCGCGGGGGTGGCGTGGGGGCTTCGTACCTTTATGGATGAGAAGAGTCGCTGTTATATCACCTTGCCACTCTATCATGGTAACGCACTTGCTGTGGCTTTTTCGGCTGTGGTCTTTTCAGGAGCGAGTGCCCTAGTGCGCAAAAAGTTCTCCGTGACACACTTTTTTGATGATGTCAATCGCTACCACTGCTCCCATATGGTCTATATCGGAGAGCTATGGCGTTATCTACTTAGTACCTATCATGATAACCCAAACCAAAGCTTACACACTATCTTTGGCAATGGTTTAAGCAAAGAGCTTTGGGAAGAGGTGGTCAAACGCTACAAGATAAAACACATCGTCGAACACTTTGGCGCGACAGAGATGCCCGCTTCTGCACTCACAAACTGGATGGACGAGGCAGGCTACTGTGGCTATATCCCACCTAAGCATCCAGACGCAGAGGATGTCATCATGATAGATGAATCAGGCAAAGAAGTCGCAGTGGGAGAAGTAGGTGAAGCGATATTTCGCGTCCCAAAAAATCGCTATCGTGGCTACCTAGACCCTAGCCTAGATGCACCCAAAGTCTTGGAGCGAGAAGGGCATCTCTGGTGGCGTTCGGGAGACCTACTCAAACGAAACAAAGAGGGATTTTTCACCTTTGTCGATCGCGCAGGAGATAGTTATAGATTTAAGGGAGAAAATGTCGCCTCCACCGATGTAGAAGCCGTGCTGATGCAAAGTGGCTACTGCAAAGAAGCCGTCGTCTATGGCATCTCTTTTCCCCATATCGATGGCAAGATAGGCATGGCATCGCTGGTACTTCACAAGCCACTAGATAGCGGATTTTACGATTATCTAAAATCCCACTTAGCCCCGTATGCCCTACCCTATTTTCTACGCATCTCCAAGAGCTTACACGCCACCACCAGTACCCTCAAAATCCAAAAAGCACACTTAGCAAAAGAGGGGATAGAGGGCTATCATGATAAGGAATATTTTGTACTTCTAGCAGATGGGTATCAGACAATCGATGAAGCACTTTATAAAAAGCTACAA
>CAZCUH010000163.1:0-3089 GCA_964501795.1 uncultured Sulfurospirillum sp. | reverse complement strand
TTTCTAAAGTCATCATCGTCAAATATCCCATGCACAAATGTTCCTTTATCATGATAGTAAAGAGGATATTTTTTACTTACCCCATGGTGGATTTCAAAGCCTTTTATCTTCATATCAAAAATCTCATAAGTTCCTTTTTTGAGGATCTTCTCCTCTTGAAAAACAATCACATCATCGATACATCCCAATCCCTCGTCATCATCTAGCTTTTCAAATAGCATCTCATAGCCACCACAGATACCAAATAGTGGTGTTTGTGTCTCTTTTAGTTGGGCAAAAAGTCCTCTCTCTTTGAGCCAAGAGAGGTCATTGAGCGTGAGTTTGGATCCTGGTAGAATGACGAGGTCAAAGCGTGTGAGGTCGATGTTGGAAGTGACAAACTCTAGGGAGATTTCAGCGTCTGCGATGAGGGGTTCAAAGTCGTTGTAATTGCTCATAGTAGGGTAAGCGATGACGGCGATGTCTAGCTTTTTGTCTTTGGTGTCTTGCGTGAAGTTTACGAGACTTGCGCTATCTTCAAATCCTAAGTTAAATGGCAGATAGGGAAGCACACCAAGTACAGGGATGCCAAACTCTTTTTCGATGATTTCGATTCCCTTATCAAAGAGGCTTAAATCACCACGAAATTTATTGACAATGACCCCGATGACATTGGCTCTTAAAGCTTCGGGTAACAGATGATACACACCATAGATAGAGGCAAATACCCCACCTTTTTCGATGTCGGCGACGAGGATGATTTTGGTGTTGTAGGTCTTGGCGATGAAGATATTGGAGAGGTCTTTGTCCATCAAGTTTAGCTCCACAGGACTTCCTGCTCCTTCGCAAACTAGGCAATCATAACGCGCGTCAAGATACTCAAAACATCGCTTCACAGCAGGTTTGAGCGTGTCCAAGTCTTTGTAGTAGCCTTTGACATCAATATCTTTTGCAACTTTTCCCTCGACTATCATAGACGCACTATTGCCCCTGCCTGACTTTAAAAGTACGGGGTTTAGGTGGTAGGAAGTAGGGATACCAAGGATGGAGGCTTGGAAATATTGGGCGATGGCTATCTCACTGCCATCATCACAGACTTGGGCGTTGTTGGAGACATTTTGTGCTTTAAAGGGGGCGACGCTGTAGCCTAAGTCTTGGAGGATTTTGGCGATGACAAAGGTGATGGTTGATTTGCCCGCATCGCTTGAGGTGCCAAAGATGGAGATATTTTTCAAGAAAGTGCCTTTTTGGTCGATATGTTTCATAGTTTCATAATAGGAGCATATCATGATAGCGTTTATTTTACTTGTAGTTTTTGTTGCAATGTTTATGAAGTTGCGTGAGATGAACGATCGGATGACTATCATGATGGGCAAGATTGATTCCTTGCAACATAGCCTAAATGGTAAATCAGCCCAAGAGTCACTATCTCAACCTCTAGAAAAAGAAGCCCCTAAAGTGATGAAGATTGAGTCATCTGAAAAACCCCTCTCCCCGCACCAACCTTTGCCAAAACGACCTAAACAAGAGAAGATTTTAAGCAGTGGATTAGAAGACTTTTTGGTGGGTAATGTACTGCTTAATATCAGCGTTGTTGCTTTTGTTTTGGGTATTGGATTCTTTTTGAAATACTCTATTGATAGAGATTGGATACCGATTGAGGCACGGATGTTTATCGGGATTGCAGTGGCGATTGGTATGATTTTTGCAGCAGTAAAGATAGGAGCAAAGCGCCCAAAACTTTTCAGGGAAGTCCTTTTTGGTGGGGCGATCGCGATACTCTATCTGAGTGTGTATGCGGGATTTGCTTTGGAGGGGTTTGCCTTTTTATCATCTGGTATGGCATTTGTGATGATGGTGGCTATCACTGTATTGGCAGGGATGATTTCGCTTCGATTTGACTCTTTGACGACGGCTGTTTTTGGCTTGGTTGGGGGATTTTTGACGCCCTATTTGATGCACGGTATGGCTGATGTCAAAGCTTTGATGGTCTATATCCTTGTCTTAAATGCAGGCGTGTTATACATCGCTTTTTCCAAACGCTACAGCTTGCTTAATATACTGGCATTTGCCTTGAGTATGGTGATAGAGTTTCAAGTCTCTGAGAAGGTGGAATCATTTTACTTTTTGATGGGAATTTATTTTGTGCTATTTGTTATCTATTCTATCGTGCCATTTATCCATCAGATACGCGCAAAAAATATCAAGCTAGAGACAGCATTGACGGTACTGTTTGGGGCAAATATCTTGCTTTATCTCTTGGTGAGTGCGAAACTATTTGTCGCACAAGGGTATGCCTTTAAGTACTTTTCCATCGTGACTATTGTGGTAGGATTGTATCTATTTTATTATGCTTTTAGGCTCAAAAAAGTGGGTGAATTCACGAGCAATCTGTATAGTTTGGTCGTGGCAAAAGGGCTGGGAATTTTGCTTTTGACGCCTGCAATTATGCTAGATGGTGGTCGGGCTTTGAGTGCTGTGTGGGCGGTAGAAGCGACGATATTGCTTTTTATTTCACACAAAAGCGAAGAGAAAAATCATCTCTATTTTGCGATACTTGGTTTTGCCTTGGCATTTGCTAGGTACTTGGGGGTAGATTTGGTAGAGGTGTATATGGGGCTTGATAGTGCGAATTATAGTGCTAGGCTGATGAAAGAGATTTTTACAGCGCTTATCATGATAGGGGCATTTACCTACGCATCCTCCTTGCCAATAGCCAAAAATATGCAAGAAAAAGCTGATGAATGGCATCTCAAAAAGGCACTTATTTTAGGGGCGGGCGTGATGTTGTTTCTCTTTTTAAATGTAGAAGTGCTCAACTGGAGTAAACTCTTTTTACCAGAGGCAAAGGATATCGCTGTGACGCTACTATGGATATTATTTGGTATAGGTGTCTTTTTCTTTGCGCTGAAAAAAGAGATTGTAGAGGGTAAAAATATCGCCATAGGGCTTATCATGATAGCCGTGCTTAAAGCTTTTTTCCTAGACTTGGCACAGGCAGATTCACTCTATAGAATCATCCTGTTTATCGTGGTTGGGATGCTCTTGTTTGTGTTGGCGTATCAGTATAAAAGAGGTGAAGATGCAAAATAGTGTGAAATACTCGATTG
>CAZCUH010000162.1:0-3098 GCA_964501795.1 uncultured Sulfurospirillum sp. | reverse complement strand
CAGAGTCTATGACAAAGAGGGACATTTTGATGAAACAAATGCGCATGCACTGATCATTCAAGATGGCGATAAAAGAGGTGATTTTAGAGATATAGAAGGTGAGATATTTGGTAAATCTGATATCAAAACACGCTCAATTCCTATCCAAGGAACCCGTGTTAGAGTCTATGGAACGGGACTCAATCCTGATAATCTACTCAAGATAGGAGAGGAGGAAATCCGTGTCGATAAATCAGGAAAATTTGTCTATGAAAAGATTAAAAAACCAGGTCACTATGATATCCCTGTCTCTATCATGACAAGCCAAGGCGATATCTATGAAGAGGCACTCGCACTAGATGTCAAAGCCAATCATATCTTTTTGGTAGGATTAGCAGATCTCACGGCAGGTAAATATAACATCAGTGGCAATATCAAGCCTTTAGAAGCAGATGAACACTACAATGAAGATATCTTCGTCGATGGTCGTCTCGCCTTTTATCTTAAAGGTAAAATCAAAGGCAAATACCTCATCACCGCACAGATGGATACGCAAGAAGCAGACATCAAAGATATGTTTAAAAATATCCAGCGAAAAGATCCTAGAAGTATGTTTAGAAACTTAGATCCAGATCAGTATTACTATGTCTATGGTGATAATTCTACTTCGTACAACGATACCGATTCACAAGGTAAGTTTTATATACGAGCACAGTGGGATAAGTCAAAGGCGCTTTGGGGGAACTTCAATACCGGCATCACAGGCAATGAATTTGCCAATATCAACCGTTCTCTTTATGGTGCAAAACTACAGCACTCTTCGATGGATGTCACGAAGTATGGAGACAATAAAACAGACCTCATCGTCTTTGGTTCTGAGGCGCAAAGTGCCTATGCACACAATGAGTTTGAAGCCACCGGTGGCTCGCTTTATTACCTCAAAAATAGAGATATTTTACAAGGGAGTGAAAAAGTTTGGGTAGAAGTGCAAGAGCGAAATTCACAAAGAATTGCCCAAAAGATAGAGCTCATTCGTGGTCAAGACTATGAGATAGATGAGATTCAAGGGCGTATCATATTGACCCGTCCGCTTTCACCTTATTCAAAAATGTCTGGACCTTCTATCATCAAAGATACGTCTTTAGATGGCAAACGTGGGATGCTCAAAGTAGATTATGAATAGCTACCAGATAATTTTAAGGGCAATCAAGCCACCTATGGCGCAAGAGCCAAACAATGGCTGGGTGATTTTTTAGCTATTGGGGCGACTTATGGACATGAAGGCAGAAGCAACGGAGACTATGAAGTCAAAGGTGTGGATGTCACCCTTAAAGGAGGAGAAAACACTTATATCAAAGCAGAAGTTGCCAATTCTAAGGCACTACAATCCAATGGTGCTAACTTTCGCTCGCTTGATGGGGGACTTAGTTTTGCACAAATAGAAAACAATGCCCCTAAAAATGAAGGCAATGCCATAGGTGTGGAAGCCAAAGTATCACTCTCTGACTTTAAAGCAGTGAAAAATGATACCACAGCATCTGTCTGGTATAAAAAGAGAGAAGAAGGATTCTCCAATGCAAGGCTCGGTTCTAGCGATGCAGTGACAGATTATGGTCTTGAAGCGACGAGCTATCTTGCTGATTTTATCAAAGTGACAGGACGCGGTACGGTGCTAGAGAAAAAGCACAACAAAGACTCTGTCGCTAGCGTGGAAGCTGATGCCACACTAGGAGACTTTACACTCGGTGGGGAGGTGAGACACACCGAACAAGAGATCGACTCTATCTTACGGGGTAAAGGCACACTTGCAGGATTAAAACTAAGCTACAATATCACTTCTTATTTTGATGTCTATGTGGCAGCCCAAACTTCTATAGAAGCCAAAGGCACCTATCATGATAACAATCTCTACACAGTAGGAGCTAACGCCCATGTAGGAAAATTAAACCTCAATGCAGAGGCAAGCACAGGGGATAGAGGAGATTCACTCTTACTAGATGCTGATTATGGTATCGCAGAGGGGTATAGTATCTACTCAAACTATATCCTCTCTACAGATTCCACAGAGGGGCGAAGAAATGTCTTGACAGTAGGACAAAAATCTAAGATTACAGATGCCTTAAGTGTTTTCTCTGAGCATCAATTTAGCCATAGTGATAAGATGGCAGGCGTGGGAGATAGTTTTGGTATTGATTATGCGTTTACTAAATCTTTTTTAGCCAACCTCACCTACAACAAAGTCAAGTATGACGATACCAATCAAAGAGATAGAGATGCCATCTCTGGCTCACTACATTTCAGCGATAGAGATGTCACAGCGAGCACCAAGCTAGAGTACCGAAAAGATAAGGGTAATAACCTGCAAGAGAAGCAATATCTCACCGCCAACCGTCTCAGTTACAAAGTCAATCCTTCATGGAGCGTGATGGCAAAGCTAAACTACTCCAAAACCACGGATGAAATCCATGATAACAAAGAGGCGACTTTCACAGAAGCAGGTGTAGGATTTGCGTATCGTCCAGTCGAAAATGCAAGGTTTAATCTCATCGGTAAATATACCTATCTTTATGATTTATCCACTTTAGATCAGATAACATCCTCTGCTGATGAGCGTAGCCATATACTCTCTGCGCTGATGAGTTATCAACTCTCTTCCAAGTGGACTGTTGGGTCTAGTTTGGGTGTTAAATTGTACGGCATTAGAGCCAATAGAGATGCAGGTGAATGGTATGAGAGTAAACTCTATCTAGGGGCACTTCGTGCCAATTATCACCTCATCAAATCTTGGGATGCCATGCTTGAGGGGCACATCCTCAAAAGCCAAGATGATGGCGTGAAAAAAGGTCTTTTAGTTGGTATCTATAAACATATAGGCAATCATCTCAAAATGGGTGTAGGATATAACTTTACAGATTTTTCAGATGACTTGACTGAGAGTAACGACTATCAAGCAGGTGGTTGGTTTATCAATGTTATTGGGAAATATTAAGGGGAAAATGAGAGGTGATAGCAAAGAGAAATCTTTGCTATCATGATAGGATAAGGCATAGAAACCTAAATCTTGGCTTCTATGCTCTCTTCATACTGTTCTTTAAGTAAATATGCTTTAGCATACTCTT
>CAZCUH010000161.1:0-3138 GCA_964501795.1 uncultured Sulfurospirillum sp. | reverse complement strand
TTTATCATGATAGCCAGCTCTCTTTCTCATCGCTATCATCTATAATTTGCCCTATCTCTTGGTGTAATCCCCAGTAATAGTTCACAAAATACTTCACTTTCTCATCGACTGGCATGAAGTATTTGCCCTCTTTTTTTGCGTAGCGATGTAGAAACTCGGTCGCATCTTTTTTGTTGAGGTAGTGTAGCGCTAACTCTTTATAGGTATTGATATACCACGCTTTTGCTCTCTCGTAAGCGTCATCACTCATGTCTATCTCAAGACGGTTTTTAAACTTTAACACGCCACACTCAAACAAGCCATGCAAGTGAATCAAGCCCTCACAGTAGTATGGTGCGACTTCTCCCGTCTCTTTCCAAGCGATGAGTCCGATAGCGCGCTTGATGGTGTCATTGAGTACATGATGCTTGAGGTGTTCTTCTTCATTGTAGAAAAATGCCATCAAACCACCACTTGTTGCCTTGAACTCTTCGATATTTTTGAAGTTACCTGTCGTATTCATTTGCATTTCTGTGTCATCATCTAGCCAGAGGATATGTCCATATTCATGACCGATTGTGGTGATATTATAGACATCGTACCAAATCTCAGGCTTTTTAAAGATGACCTCTCTGCTTTGGTTGAGAAAAGCTTGAGGTAAGACTTCTGTTTGTATCTTCATAAAAGGTTTTGCGCGGGTACTCTCTAGGACATTGTCAGCAAATGCGAAGATCTTCTTGCCCTCTTCTTTGGTGATGAGTTCATCATTGGGTACCACTTGCGCTGAAAATAGCCCGCAAAATTCTGCGCCATAGTAGAGGGCAGGGCGACCTAGATAGAGTTGTACTCTCTGCGCACTTTCTAGTGAAGTTTCATAGATAGTACGGCTATTTTCTACTTGGGACTCTATTTCGTTGAAGATAGTTTCATACATAGATTTGATATGCTCTTTGACGGCACCTGCACTGTTTTGTGGATTGACTATTCGCAAATCCCACTCTAGGGCTACGGCTTTTTTGTAGTGATCTTCATAGTATTCAAGAGGATGACCTATCTGTAAAGGTGCGGTGATTTTCATCCATTTTCTATCGACATTTGCCCATTTTGGGATGAGTTTGCTAGTATCTTTTTCGGCGAGGGCTTCGATGATGGCTTGGAGGTAGTTGGTGTGTGCCTCTTTTTGGTCAAAGACTTCATCTTCTAAAAGTAAAAGTTTGTTTTTAAAATCTGCAAGTGCAAGCAGTGAAGTCGTCACCTCTTTGGCAAAGGCATCAGCATACGCCACTGATTTGAAGTTTCCATCTTCTTGTTTGACTAGGACAGAGTAGGAGCGATCACCCTTTTCTCCATCATGACCCGTGTCGTGGAGTTGATGCTCATGCAACATCTCAAAAATCTTCTCTTCATCACCGTTAAACATACGGTAGAGATCACGATTGACACCATCGATGATATGTGCTGTCCAGCTAGATTGCCAGCTAGAAAAGGTTTTTCCTACTTCATGCACACCCCGAAATATGGTGCGATAAAAGGGCGTGAGAAGTTCTTCCTGCTCTATCATGATGACGAGCTTTTCATGGACTTTGAGGTGATAGTCAGCTACCCAAAGATAGGCTTCTTCTTTTTTCTCTATGATTTGCTCTTCGCTAAAGCCTTGTTTTTTGAAAGCTTGAGAGAGTGAATCATCACGCAAAGAGACCAATCTTGAGATAGCAGACATTTGATTTTCTCTTGTGATATCTAGCCCTACTTTTTCTAAAAATTGGTTGATAAATTGCTTTTTATCGCTATCACTTTTCTCTTCTAAGATGTCATAAAAAGTGCTGATTTCTTTCTGATTTTGTTGGATGAGATGATAAATTTTATCTAAATCATCAAAAAATTGTTTTTTCATCGTTTTTTCCTAAATATTTTCGTCTATATGTCGAATTATAGCTAAAGAAAATGTTTTTGCAAAAAAGAGGGAATAGATGAATAATAACAGCATACTACTATCAAACTATTTGAACCAAGCTATTATGGAAGCACAGATTGAAAGAGCGCAAAATTATCATACACATTTGGCGATGGTGAAGCTCGATTTACCATTTGAACCCAATGAAGGTCATATTTTTAAAGAGATAGTGGGTTTTATACACTCTTTTTTAGATTTTTCACCTATTATCAATGATGGAGGTAGTTCATTTATCCTCTTCATGCATGATACCAAGCTTCATACAGCGGTGATGACTATCAAAAATATGCTCATGAGCATCAAGATAAAGTATGGTACCACAGTCAAAGGTGTAGGCATTACAGCACTAGAAGAGAAGGAAGACCTACAAGCGTTTCAAGAGCGATTACACACCCTTTACATGAAGTCAAAGATTTCTAAAAGCAAAGAGATTTTTTATGCGACTAGCTCCTTTGAGTATGGCTCGGGAGAGGTGGAAAAGAGTTTGATTTCTATCTTTACCAAAGAGCCAAAGATAAAAGTCTATGGATTTTATAAAGAGGCACCTATGGTGCATGAGGCAGAGGTTTTGGACTTTGATGCAGATATGTTCAAATTGCGACTTTCAAAAGAGTATCTCAACTTTTTGAAAAGAGAAGAGTTTGTCTATCTTGAACATCCATCCGTACCTGATATCATGCGTTCAGACATCATCTCGATTGATATGAATCACTCTATCATCAATCTAAGCAAAGTCAAATTTTTGGACAATTCACCAGTGCATCGTAAAAATATCAGGGTCACACCACACAAACCAGTGCAAGCGCTGATGACTTATGAAGAAGAGTTCCAAATGGAAGCGCTAGTTTCTGATATCTCGAAAAACTCTATACTCTTAACAACCCAGCTCAACAAAGCAGAAGAGATTCAAGCCAAAGCGTTGCAAAACAAAAAGTTTCTTTTGAGTTTCCACATAGAGAGTGTAGATAGACAAGTGTATGCGATAGAGGTGCAGACGATGATATTTAAAATCACAGGAAACCAAGTCATCGTCAACATTTACCCAACACCAGAAGCACAAAGAGAAATCACCGAGTACATCACCATGTGTCAAAACTTACTCTTACTAGAAGCGCAAACAAGCTAAAGGGCACCTCTAACAATAGGTGACACCCACAATGGGCTTTGCAAATGTAAGATTGTGCAAAAGATTTATAAGTCCTAGC
>CAZCUH010000160.1:0-3190 GCA_964501795.1 uncultured Sulfurospirillum sp. | reverse complement strand
AAAAGGTACCAAAGTAGCATAAATGATACCTCCAAAAGAGTATAATTACCCAAAAGGAGTTCATGATGCAACGCAAGATAGATAAAATTATTACTGTTTTAAATGACCTAGAAGGGAGTGATGCCGTTTTCAACAAGGCATTTTCTCTTGCCAAAGATTTGGGTGCGGTTGTGGAGGTGCTTTTTGTGCATGAGAGTCCGCTCTTTGATGTGCCTGATTATTTTCGATCTAGTACAGATGAGGGGCTTGACAAAGAGAAAGTTAAACACGAAATTCAACAGAAAATAGAAAAGATTTCCCAAGGGCAAAAAGTCGCTGTTTTTGTCTATATAGATGACACCCCTGATCGCGTCTGGGCACTGGCACGAGATGATAAACACACCCTCATTGTCACCGCCTATCATGATAGTATCAGTGAAAAAATCATCGATAAAGTTTCCCAGCCTGTGCTAGTCATCAAACGCCCAACACAAGACTATAAAAAACTAGCACTCATCGTCAATGCCAATAGCGAATCTCTCTCTTGTATAGAGCATGTCAAAAGAGACTTTAAGGATAGTGATATCTATCTCTTGTATGATTATCGTTATGTGGTCGATCCTAGTATGGAGATAGATTTGCAGGATGTGCAAATCATCCAAGAGGCGCAAAAAGAGGCTTTTGAAGAGGTCAAACGCAAGAGTGGATTGGAGGGTGAATTTTTCATCGACGGCTCCTTTTTGGGAGAAGATTTGGTCGATCATCTGCAAGCAAAGGCGTTTGATTTGGTTTATGTGTGCTCTCATGGGGATGACTTTTTTGTCTCTGACAACCTTTCATTGGAGCTTTTAAAAGATTTAGAGAGTGACATTTTAGTTGCTTGTAGTTCAAAGGATTAAAAATGAGTAAAACAAACTTAACACATTTAGAAAAGATTAAAGAGGCAGTACATCACTCAAAAAGTATCTCTGCTGAAGATAAGGCACTCGCGGTGCAAAAGATAGAAGAGTGGTATGCTGAAGATAAAGGGATGGATTTACTAAAAGAACAATTGATGAAAATCACCAAAGAGATAGAACCTATTTTAGAAGAGATTGGGCTGTTGTAGCCCTCTTCTCTATTTGTCAGATTGTGCCTTTTGTTGGCATTTTTGTAAATCATCATGATAGCTTTTGGCATCTGCATAAGAGAGAAAATCTTGATAATGCTCATGCTGATAAGCTATCTTTTTAGCGTGTTTGATGGGGCAAAAGTAGAGTTCACTGCGTGCAGCGACAGCCACTGTATAGTTCATCAGACCATTGAAATAAGAACAATAAACGCAATTTAGCTTTTCAATAAAATTCAAATACCCTAGATATTGTCTATCAAAGACGATGTAGTCACTACGCTCAATCTTTGGAAATTTATAAATAGGAAAGATAGTCTTGACATAAATAAAGAGCAAGACATCCAAGAAAATAGCAGGTAAAATCATCATATAGACGATAGGTGCAGAGAGGATATGTAGCAAAGGTGCCTCTTTGAGATACTGAAAAAAGTGCGTTACTTTCTGCTTTTGCTCTATCATGATATCATCTGGAAAGCGAATACGCCCGTGTTTGATTTCATACACGATATCTGACTCCTTTTGCAAAATCTCTTCTTTCAACTGCCCTTTTAATGCTTCTATCTCTTTTATGAGGTGCTCTATTTTATCGCTCATGGCTTTCCTTTATAAGTCGTCTCATATTGTATCAAATTATTACGATGTACAATCTAAAAGAAGATATCATGATAGAAAAGTTAGCTAATGGATAATAATAGATGCGAAGTATAGGATTGTTAGGGGCTGTCTCTATCGGGATAGGTGGTATGGTTGGCGGTGGTATCTTTGCTGTGTTGGGCGAGGCGGTATCTTTGGCGCACGGGGCGACGGCTATCGCTTTTGCTATCGCTGGAATAGTGGCAATCTTGACTGCTTACTCCTATGCCAAACTCTCTGTGGCATTTCAAAGTAGTGGTGGTACGGTCACTTTCGTCGATAAAGCATTTGGGGACAACATCCTCTCAGGCTCGATAAACTTCATGCTTTGGCTCAGTTATCTCGTCACTATCTCGCTCTATGCGACGGCATTTGCCTCTTATGGTGCGACTTTTTTTGCACACAAAACCGTACTTTTAGAGCATCTGCTCATCTCAAGTGCCATCATCATTCCTGCCATCATCAATCTCATCAGTGCCTCTTTTGTAGGCAAATCTGAAACCATCATCGTCGTCATCAAAGTGACATTGCTACTCTTTGTCATCATAGCGGGTGCTAGCCATGTAGATATGGCGCGTATGTCTGCCTCACATTGGTCACCACCACTCTCTATCGTCGTGGCGGGGATGATTATCTTTGTAGCGTATGAGGGATTTGAACTCATCGCCAATGCCGCACAAGATATCAAAGACCCTGACAAAAATCTCCCAAGAGCCTTTTATCTCTCTGTCATCATTGTCATCGCGCTTTATGTGCTCATCTCGATGATTACCGTGGGTAGTGTCAGCGAAGAAGTTTTGATGAAAGCAAAGGACTATGCACTAGCTGAAGCAGCCAAGCCTTCACTGGGGCATTTTGGCTTCGTCATCGTCTCCTCCGCTGCCTTGCTCTCGACCTTTTCAGCTATCAATGCGACCATCTACGGCAACGCCCGACTAGGCTACAGTATCGCCAAAAGTGGCAACTTGCCCAAAGTCGTCATGATAAGAAAAGGGGGCGTGCCTTTTTATGGTGTCTTTTATACCGCACTACTTAGTCTCATCCTAGCAAATAGCATCGACCTAACAGAGATAGCCATCATAGGAAGTGCCAGTTTTTTACTCATCTTCACCATCGTCAATATCTCCGCCTACACCATGAGAAAAGAGATCAAAGCCTCTGGCGCCATCACTATACTCTCCTCTCTCTTTGCAGGCATAGCACTCGTGGTACTGCTGCTACACACCTACAGCACCAATCCCCACGCGGTGATTATATTTGGAGCGTTTATACTCATCTCAATCCTCTTTGAACTCATCTATGGTCGCTATTTTCGAGGGCATATCTTTGGGAGAGCGTATCAAAACGGTCATCATTGACTTGATTTAGTAATGAATGCTACCTAGAACTTTTTGAAAAAGTTTTACAAAAATCTATGCAAACAGATTATATGTTTCACGGAATAAAAGGGTTTGAAAGATTTGCATA
>CAZCUH010000159.1:0-3293 GCA_964501795.1 uncultured Sulfurospirillum sp. | reverse complement strand
GAAGTAAAAAATAGCAAAAAAAAGCGTAAAGATAAGGTGCAAATATGGGTCAAAAAAGAGACCTTAGCGTATGAAAATGAATTGCGTCGTCTGCAGGTGGAACTTCTAAAATTTCAAAATCATGTTAAAGCCAAGGGACTGAAAGTCTTGATGGTCTTTGAGGGGCGTGATGCAGCGGGAAAAGGTGGTACAATCAAACGCATCATAGAGCATCTCAATCCGCGTGGTGCGCGTGTGGTAGCCTTGGAAAAGCCGACAGACAAAGAGCGTTCGCAGTGGTATTTTCAACGATATACGACGCATCTGCCTAGTGCTGGTGAGATGGTCTTTTTTGATAGGTCTTGGTACAATAGAGCAGGGGTAGAGCCTGTAATGGGATTTTGTACTAAAGCACAGCATAAAGCTTTTTTGCATGAAGTACCTGAATTTGAGAAGATGCTGGTAGATTCGGGAATCATTCTCTTAAAATATTATATCTCCGTGAGCAAAGAGGAGCAAGAACGGCGCTTTGAAAAGAGACGCACAGATCCTCTTAAACAGTATAAAATCTCTCCTATCGATGAGAAAGCCCAAGAGATGTGGGATGCTTACACGGTTGCTAAATATTCGATGCTTTTGGCATCCCATACCCCTTATGCGCCTTGGCATATCGTACGCAATGATGATAAAAAACAAGGTCGTCTCAATGCCATCAAACATATCCTCTCTCATGTAGAGTATCCTGATAAGATCGATGCAAGACACCTGCGTTTGGATAGAGAAATATTAGTGAGTGCGGATGAAGAGATTGCGATGATGGAGAAGAATTTACAAGACGCTTTATGATAGACTACGGGCATGAAAACATTATATATCATGCGCCATGCCAAATCCTCTTGGGATGATTTTTCGATCTCTGACTTTGACCGCCCTCTTAACCATCGTGGGGAGAGAGATGCCCCTTTGATGGCTGAAATTTTAAAACAGAAGCATATCCTACCAGACTTGATTCTCTCCTCTCCTGCCAATCGTGCCAAAACGACTGCCACTATCGTCGCTGATAGACTTGGTTATGCTCGTGAGAATATCCACTACCAAGAGAGTATCTATGAATCTAGTCAGATGAATATCATGATGCTTATCAACGCCCTTGATGAAGAGATCAATAGCTGTTTACTACTAGGTCATAATCCTGCTTTGACGGGGGTTGTGAATCTCCTTGATGATGTTAGGCTTTCAAATCTTCCAACGGCAGGTATTGTTGGATTTCGCTTTGTGGGGAGATGGGCGGATATCAAGCCCAAAAGCGGAGAATTTCTCTTTTTTGAATATCCTAAAAAGCACAAAAGGTAAGCGATGGCACTGTTAGATTTGTTGGGTGTGAGTAAAGCTTATGATCAAAAAGTGATACTCAAAGAGGTTGATTTTTCTATGCAAGAGGGAGAACGGGTTGCTATCATCGGGAAAAATGGTGGTGGAAAATCGACCTTTATGAAGATTTGTCAGGGGATTTTGGGCTTTGATGAGGGACGACGCATCGTGCCTAGCAATATCAAAGTCGAGATGCTTGACCAAGTGCCGTCATTTGAGATGGGGATTACGGTCAAAGAGGCGGTGGAAAATCAACTTGTGGCGCTTAAATCTGCCAAAGAGGAGTATGATGAAATCTCTCAACAAATGGCAAGTGAGTTTGACAATGAAGCCTTACTTGAACGACATGCGACTTTGGGTGCATTTTTGGATACGCACAATGCTTGGTCGCTGGATGATAAAGTAGAGAGGGTACTTCAAGAGTTTCATCTTAAAGAGTATGAAAATCGCCCTGTAGATTTACTCTCGGGGGGAGAGCAGCGGCGTGTAGCACTGGCTGGGTTGCTACTAAAAAAGCCTGACATCTTGCTACTTGATGAGCCTACCAATCACCTTGATGTTTACATGGTGGAATTTTTAGAGCAGATGTTGTTGCGTGAGAAATTCACCCTTTTGTTTATCTCTCATGATAGATACTTTTTGGACAATATCGCCACGCGTTCTATCGAGATAGATGAGGGTAAAGTGAGAAGTTTTAAGGGTGGTTACTCTGATTATATCGTGGCAAAAGAGGCGCTGATGCAGTCCTTGCAAAAGAGCCATGAGACACTTTTAAAAGTCTTAAAAGCAGAAGAAGAGTGGTTGCATCGGGGTGTAAGAGCAAGACTCAAACGCAACGAAGGGCGAAAAGAACGCGTCATGCAGATGCGTGAAGAAGCCAAGAAAAATCCCTCTGCCATTCGCAAGATGCAAGTTGAGCTAGAACGGGAGCAAAAAAATTTCAATCAAGAAGAGAGCACCAATAAAAAGAAGATGCTCTTTGAGGTAGAAAATATCTCCAAAACTTTGGGTGATAAAGTGCTTATCAAAGATTTTTCTATCCGTATTTTGCAGAGAGATAGTATCGCTATTGTAGGCAAAAATGGTGCAGGAAAATCGACACTCTTAAAACTCTTACTCGGCAAGATGCAAGTCGATAGTGGCAAGATAAAAAAGGGTGAGTTTAAAGTAGGCTACTTTGATCAACAACGAGAGATGCTTGATGATGAGAAAGATTTGCTAGAGACCTTTTGTCCCCTTGGTGGCGATAGGGTCGATGTGAAAGGCTCTAGTATCCATGTCTATGGCTATCTCAAAAGCTTTCTTTTCCCCAAAGAGGATCTCAATAAAAAGGTAGGTTTGCTCTCTGGTGGGGAGAAAAATAGGGTGGCTTTGGCGCTGCTATTTTCTAAAAAATATGACTGTCTTATTCTCGATGAGCCGACCAATGACTTGGACATCGCAACGATTAATATCCTAGAAGAGTATCTACAAGCTTTTCAAGGTGCGGTGATTATCGTGAGTCATGATAGATTTTTCTTGGATAAAATCGCTAAAAAATTGCTCATTTTCAAAGGTGAAGGGCTTGTGGAGGAGAGTTATCTCTCTTATAGTGAGTATCTGGATATCGAAAAAGAGTTGCGCCAGATCGATGATTTTGCCAAAGAGGGCTTGGAGCGTGAGAAAAGAGAAGTTAAACGAGAGACAAAGCGTAGTGTAAAACTCTCCTATAAAGAGAAAGAGGCGTACGAAAAACTCCCCATCATGATAGAGGAACTAGAGAGCAAAATAGAAGCGTTAAACAAGTGTTTGTATGACCCTGCTTGTTACGAAGATAAAGGGCTAGTGGCTTTGAGTGAAGAACTGCAACAAAGTGAAGAGAAGCTTGAAGTGATGGTCGAGGAGTATCTGGAGCTAGAGATGAAGGTGGAGGAGCTGGAGAAAAACGCTTAAGGTGCGTTACT
>CAZCUH010000158.1:0-3301 GCA_964501795.1 uncultured Sulfurospirillum sp. | reverse complement strand
TAGGGGGATGCGATTGACTTGTAAGCAGTGAGGACAGACGATGTTTATCATGATAGCTCCTTGTTAGAATATGTTTTACCAAATTCTAACAAGAAAGTGTTAATAAAAGACTATTTGATATAGTCAGAAGCAGCTCTAAATCCGATTCTTGTCGTATCTCCGTACGAGACACCAAATCTTATATCTTCGCCATCATTACGCAAGATTGCTAAAGCATAAGGATCATTGGCTCCAGTTTGACCACTTGTAGCAGAACCAGCGATAGCACCTTCATCAGAAGGAGGGCTGAGTAGTGTACCTGTCCATGAAGCTGGTTTGACAAAACCATCAAGCTTGACTAATGTCTTTGTAAACTCATGTGTACTATTTTTGAGATCATACACAGAAGTTGTATAGTCCTCTTCGACTTGACCATCTGCATAAAGGATACCATTTCGCACGCTACTGTTTTCATTGGTATTCATGAGTTTAAGCACATGAAGATATTGCGCCATCAAAGGTAGATTGGTTGCCCAGCCACCCTCAACTTGTGAGGCATCTAAAATACCTGCCGCTTCAAATCCATAAATACCTTTATACACTGGAGCTGTATTATTAAAAACAGCTTGATTGAGTGCTATCCCAGACGAGTTAGCAGAGGTAAAACCAACCGCAGTGGTATCGTTTAATACAGTGAAATGACTATTGATAAATGCACCAAAGTTATCGATGTTTAAAGTAACTGGTATATCGGTACTTCTCGCTTCATATTGTGTCATCCAGAAGCCACCTTTATCATCAATAGCTGGAATGTAGGTATAACCATTTTCTACCATCTTTTTACCTTGTGGAGTTTCATAAATCCACGGGTAAAAGCTCTTTTGATCGAGTGGATCAGTGGCTTTTTGTGTTTCAGTCATATTTGGTCGTTTGTCATAATCACTATCATTGGTAGGATCAAGTGCATCTATCGTATCTTCAAATCTACCTTTATGGATATTTGCTGGGGTTTTACTTGCAAAGTCAGCGATAGAGAGCGGTGTAGCGACATCTAGCGTACCATTTTTGATTGGCGTACCATTGGCAGTAACGACTTTACCATCAGCGGCTATATCACTCTCAAGTGTTCCAAGTACTTCGATACCATCAGTCACACCATCAGCATCAGTATCAGGCTTTAATGGGTCAGTTGTGGTTTTATTGACTTCAGCACCATCATTAAGACCATCACCATCTGTGTCAGGCTTGAGTGGATCTGTACCAATTTCTACTTCTTTACCATCATTGAGTCCATCACCATCTGTATCAGGTTTGAGTGGATCAGTTTTGTGATTAAATACTTCATCTCCATCATTAAGACCATCACCATCCGTATCAGGATTTTTCGGATCAGTTTTGGTTGTATTGACTTCGGCACCATCATTAAGCCCGTCACCATCTGTGTCTGGATTGTTTGGATCTGTGCCTATCTCTTTTTCTTGAGCATCACTAAGACCATCACCATCACTATCATCACTTGTTGGTGTCAGTCCTGTGGTGCCTAAGCCCTTGATGCCAGGGAAATTGGTTCTATCATCCAAACACCCTGTTGTCGCTGTGAGTAGATACCCGCATGCGAGTAATGATACTAAACTTTTTTGTAATATTTTCATGATTATTTTTCCCCTTTTTGTAATTCATTTGGATAGGTTAAGTGTACTTCTATTCTTCTGTTTTGTGCCATACCACTTGCTGTCTTATTGCTAGCAATTGGCTCTTTTTCACCTTTTCCAACCGCTGTGAGTCTTGAAGGACTGACACCATCTTCAACAAGAGCACGCAGAATACTATTGGCTCTCTTTTTAGAGAGTATCATGTTGTAGTTATCAGAACCTCTCCAATCTGTATGACCCTCAATGGTGACTAATGAGCCTTTATTGTGAATCAAAAAGTCTGCAAATTTATCCACTTTTGGACGAGATTCTGGACGGATGTTGGCTTTGTTTGTATCAAAGTGAATGCGTAAAATCGCCTTGATTGGGCAACCTTTTTTATCGACAGAGAAGTCACACGGTGTATTTGGACATTGATCAATCGCATCTTCTACCCCATCACGATCACGATCAGGAAGATCTATTTTGACAGGACACTCATTGTTGTCAAAGTTCACTGGGGCTGGTTCGATGATTTGCTTGACGATTGTCTTTGCCACTGGTTCAGGAAGTTTACAACCAGAACCATCTACTTTCGTTCCTTTTGGTGTGTTTGGACATTTATCGAGTCGATCCATAACGCCATCGCCATCGGTATCGACGATATCAGGTTTAGGTTCGGCATAAGTACCAAATGGGATGCTAAATCCAAGTAGGGTACTGATTTCATTTTTCTCAACTTTATCACCACCAACTATCTGAAGTGCTTTGGCTTCAAAACGAAGCGCCCAAGCGTCATTGACAATGTATTTAAATCCACCACCACCTTGGAGGAAAGGGTTTGAATCAAAACGCGTTGTACCATGACCTACACGCTCATAACCTGCACCTGCAAGGATATAAGGAAGAAAATTATGTTCACCATCATCTAAAAATTCATAAACAGCATTGATCGATCCTCGAAGAAGAGAGTCAATATTTTTCCGTTCATCATTTGAAGCTTTGAAAAATGTATCCAAATCCGTCAATGAAGTGTACTCCACATCAACTCGTGGTTTGACTGGAGAATGTTGTGGATTCATCTGTAAGTTCAATCCAAAAGTGGCATTTTCCAATTTGATACTATCTGAATTTTTGATAGAAGTAAGCCCGATATTGGCACCAAATTCATAAGGTTTATTTGCAGCTACTAGCACGCCAGAGGCTAGAAGCGAGAGGAGTAAAAGCTTTTTCATATATTTTCCTTTTTACTTTTATGTTTCAAATATAGCATTATAAATCTTAAAAGTTAAAATATTGTTTAATTTTAGAAATAAATATTAAATTAATTTTACTTAACTGATTTTTTATTGAAAGTGAGATAGTAATTCTTTTTTTAAGTCCTTTATAAGGAGTTTATGAACATTTTTAAATTGAGATTTATTGAAAGTTTCTTGTCTTTTAGCTAGTTGTGCGGTGTGAATCGTGATGAGATTGTGCAACTCTTTTTTATCTATCTTGCCATCAAGATAGGCGAGGCATTCGACAATGCCTATCGCTTTCATGGGATTTGGAGCGCGGGTGTATCTTTTTTCTAGTTGAAATGCTTCATCGATTGCGCCTGATTCTATCATGATAGCCGTTCTTTGCGCGATGCGCTCTCTTAGTATGTCTCGCTCTATCATGATATCGTAGATAGGAATCTCTTTCAA
>CAZCUH010000157.1:0-3304 GCA_964501795.1 uncultured Sulfurospirillum sp. | reverse complement strand
TTACGCACACCATTCTCTCTCAGGCTGTGTTATTATGAAGGCACTTAACCCTTAAACTATAGAGAAACTCACTTTATGGTATAATGCTATTTAAAATTATAGGAGAATAGACCATGAAACAGATTATCCTACAAGTAGAAGATAATAAAACAGAGATTTTGTTGCAGATTATCGATAATCTCAAGAGTGATTTAATCAAGAGCTATTTACTCAAACCCTTAAAAGATGAGAAAAATGATTTTAATCAACTCTCCGATCCAACCCTAACAAAAATATGGGATAATAAAGAAGATAGTGACTATGATAAATTCCTTCAACAAATATGAGGTAGTTGTTGTCAAATTTCCTTTTGCTAGTAGCTTAAAGTATAAGGCGAGACCGGCTGTGATTATCTCTTCACATTTCTACAATCAAAATAGCCGTGACACATTGCTCATCCTTGCTATTTCTAGTCAAATAGATCAAAAGTTAGGTATGTTAAGTGATACGGACTGCAAACGCTTAGACACGCTTCTCAATCAGATATGTGGCTAAATTATCATGGCAAAATTCACTCTAAAAACCCCATTCCCACCAGCTGGCGATCAACCCCAAGCAATAGAGAAGCTCTCTTTATGGTATAATAGAGAAAAGTTTTAAGGTGTGCCCATGCTGACAAGAGAAGAGATATTACGCTACTTAAGGAGCTACAAACAAGAGAAACAAGAAGTTTATCATATCAAAAAGATAGGTATCTTTGGAAGTTATGCTCGTGGTGAAGCGGATGAAGAGAGTGATATCGATATCGTTGTGGACTTTAGTGAACCAGACCTTCTCAATCAAGTAGGCATCATGCAAGAGTTAAAAGAGCAATTTCAAAAGCATGTTGATGTTGTTGCCCTATGGAAGAGAATGAACCCCAAGCTTCGTGCAAGAATCCAACGAGATGCCATCTATGTATGATAAAACACTAGTCACGGATATCTTAGATGATATGTTACATGCCACGCAAAAGATTCAGCACAGATGCACAAAAGCACATTGTGTAGATGACTTTTTAGATGATGAAGAGGGTCAAATACTACTAGATAGTATATGTATGCTACTTATTGCATTAGGTGAGGGAGTCAAACAAGTAGACAAAATCACAAATAAAAAGCTTTTAAGCGCTTATCCACAAGTGGAGTGGAAAAGAGTTGCAGGTATGAGAGATGTACTCTCGCATCACTATTTTGATTTAAATGCTGAAACCGTGTATGGTCTTTGTCAAAAACATATCAAAAATCTTGCAGATACTTTAATACAGATACAAAAAACATTCGATAAACAGTAACCATGGCAAAATTCACTCTAAAAACCCCATTCCCACCAGCTGGCGATCAACCCCAAGCAATAGAGAAGCTCACCAACTCTATCATAAGTGGGAACAAATACCAGACCCTCATCGGTGTCACAGGCTCTGGCAAGACCTACACCATGGCACAAGTCATCCAAAAAACCCAACGCCCTACCCTTATCATGACACACAACAAGACCCTCGCTGCCCAGCTCTACTCTGAGTTTAAACACTTCTTTCCTGATAATCATGTCGAATACTTTATCTCTTACTATGACTACTATCAGCCAGAAGCCTACATCCCACGAAGCGACCTCTTTATAGAAAAAGATAGCTCCATCAACGAAGAGTTAGAGCGCCTACGACTCTCTGCGACAGCATCCTTGCTCTCTTATGATGATGTCATCGTCATCGCTTCAGTCTCAGCAAACTATGGACTAGGTAATCCACACGAATATAAAAAGATGGTGCAAATCATCGAAGTGGGTGATGAACTCAATCAAAAAGAGTTACTCCTACGCCTTGTCGAGATGGGATACAAACGCAACGATAGCTACTTTGATAGAGGAGATTTCCGCGTCAATGGGGATGTCATCGATATCTATCCTGCCTACAATGAAGAAGAAGCGATACGAGTGGAGTTTTTTGGTGATGAGGTAGAAGCTATCTATTTTTTTGATCCCCTCTCCAATGCCAAAGGAGCAGAGAAACAAAAAGTCACCATCTACGCAGCAAATCAATTTATCGTCTCCCAAGACAAGCTCCAAATCGCCATCAAAAAGATAGAAGATGAACTACATGAGCGATTGGCATTTTTAAAAAGCCAAGACAAGCTCGTCGAAGCCCAACGACTCGAACAGCGGGTGGGATTTGACCTTGAGATGTTGCAAGCTACGGGGATGTGTAAGGGGATAGAAAATTACGCCCGACATCTCACCGATAAGAAAGAGGGAGAGACCCCTTACTCGATGTTTGACTATTTTGAAGCGATGCATGAGGATTTTCTCGTCATCGTCGATGAATCCCATGTGAGCTTGCCACAGTTTCGGGGAATGTATGCGGGAGATAGAAGTCGTAAAGAAACACTCGTGGAGTATGGCTTTCGCTTGCCATCAGCGCTGGATAACCGTCCTTTGATGTTTGATGAGTATATCAACAAAAAAACGCAATTTCTCTTTGTCTCTGCCACCCCAGCCGATAAAGAGCTGGAACTCTCCAAAGAACATACTGCCCTGCAAATTATTCGTCCTACGGGATTACTCGATCCAGAAGTTGAAATCATCGATAGCACTTACCAAGTCGAGCGCCTCCACGATGAGATCAAAGAGGTGATCAAAAAAGATGAACGCATCCTTGTGACGGTGCTGACCAAAAAGATGGCAGAAGAACTCACAAAATACTACATCGAGCTGGGTATCAAAGTGAAGTATATGCACAGCGATATCGACACCGTAGAACGCACCCAAATCATCCGTGCTTTTCGCGCTGGGGAATTTGATGTACTTGTGGGGATTAATTTGCTTCGAGAAGGGCTTGATCTGCCAGAGGTGAGCTTGGTAGCGATACTTGACGCGGATAAAGAGGGATTTTTACGCTCAGAGACAGCACTGATTCAGACGATGGGTCGAGGTGCGAGAAATGAAAATGGTCGTGTCATTATGTTCGCCAAAAAGATTACCCCATCCATGCAGGCAGCCATCGATACCACCCAAGAGAGGCGTGCAAAACAGATCGCGTTCAATAAAAAACATGACATCACACCCACTTCTACCAAAAGAAATATGGATGAGAGTTTAAAGCAAGAGGAATATGCCGATATATATGAAAAGAAGAAAAAAGAGAAAATCCCAAAAGGCGAGCGACAAAAAATCGTCAATGAGTACAAAAAAAAGATGCTTGAAGCCGCCAAAAACTTAGACTTTGAAGTCGCTGCAAAGTATCGAGATAAGATAGCAGAGATTAAAAAGATGTAATTGTCATTGAGAGGCT
>CAZCUH010000156.1:0-3309 GCA_964501795.1 uncultured Sulfurospirillum sp. | reverse complement strand
CGCGAAGCAAAGGTATGGTTATCATGCTCGATGACCACTACTCCTGATGCTACGGTCACAATTTCATCTGATTTTTTGGTCTTGAGTGAGAGCTTTGCGTGGTGGAGGTTTTTAAACTTTTTAAAGATATCAAAAAAGGCAAGTAGCCGTTCTTTGAAACTCTTTTTCTCATAACTTGTCGCACTATAAGAGAGCGGTGGCGTATCGCCTATCTGTGCAGAGTATAGTACCACTTTACCCCCAGCCATAAGCAGATCAATCTCTTTGGCTTCCGCTTCCATCGCTAGGGTGATATTGTCATCAACACTCGTACTTAGATGAAAGGATTCACGCAGGGCAGTCTGTTTGGCTTGGGGGATAAAAGCGAGTGAAAAGGTACACTCCCCAGCCATCTCGATGATCTCTTTTATCTCTTCAACTTCTGCGCAGATAAGGACTTTTTGATTGTGTGTGAAAGTCTCAGGATGGAGTTTAAACTCCTCTATCATGATAAACTCCAGATGCGAAGCGTAGTGATGTACTTTGGCTTTTTCTAGGACAGCTTCACTCCCTTTTCCATAAATAAAGGCTATCTTATCTTCTTGCATTTAATTCCTCTTTTATTTTATTGATGCGTCTGTTGGCTTCCAAAATCCGTGAACGCTCTATCTTGCCTGCTTTGATGAGTGCTACAATCTTATCTACGATATCCTCTATCATGATAGGCTTGGAGAGTTGATTGCCAAAGAGCAGCATATCCACCGAAGCGTTGATACTCTTTGTCAGCGTGGTGTTCATATCAAAATTTTTCCTGATGGCACCCATCTGCAAATCATCAGAGATAATCAGCCCCTGAAAGTCCCGTTCTCGCAGAAGATTGAGCGTCTTTTTGGAGAGCGTTGCTGGATAGCGTGCATCAAGATGTCTGTTATAGATATGGGCTGTCATGATAGCCTTGGCATCTAACTCTTCAAAAGGTTTCAACTCTTCCCTGCTCCAGCTATTACTCACATCCACAAAACCCTTATGCGAATCCCCTAGCGATGAGCCGTGCCCTGGAAAATGTTTGATGACAGAGAGAACGCCCTCTTTTTGCATCGCTTGGATAAAGATACTAGCGTATTGTATCACCTCATTTGGCTTGGCTGAAAAAGCGCGACCGTACTTATAAATGACCGTGTTTTTAGGATTTTTTGCCAAATCCACAGAGGGAGCAAAGTTCACATTGATACCATTTGCTGAGAGCATTTTTGCCATCTTTGTATAAGCCCGCAAGGCTTCCCTCTCTCCCATCTTGGCTATCATGATAGGCTTTGGCGTATCAAAAAAACCATTGCTAGCTTTTAATCTCTGCACCAATCCGCCCTCTTGATCCGTGGCTATCATGATAGTGCTATCAAGTGATTTGAGTTGCTTTGTCAAGGCTTTTAACTGTTTGGGATTTTTGATATTTTTGGAAAATAAAATCACCCCACCGATGCCATCTTTTTTGATGTAGCGCTGTAAATGGGCTGGGACTTTTTCGCCCTCAAATCCTATGATAATCATATTGGAAACGAGCGATTTTAAGCTACTTGCATCTAAAGAGAGGGCAAGAAAAAATGCTAAAATAATCTTAAACATTTTTACCTACGATTAAAAATATTGGATAATCCTTCGCCTTTTCAATCACCTCGACGATTTCACAAGATACTAGCTCCAAGTCCACCTCTTGAAAAAGTGCCTTGAGTGCGTCCAAATCAAATCCAAAATGCGCCACATCCTCATTGCCCATCGAGTGAAAAGAGCCATCTTCACGCACTAAATCATTGATAGCCACATAGCCACCTTTTACAAGAGATTGTTTCGCTTTGCTTAGAAAGTCTTTGGTATCAGGGATATGGTGCATCGTCATCGAAGAGATAAAGAGATCAAACACCCCTTCAGGTAAATCCTCTTTGCTGATATCATGATAGCGTGTATGGACATTGTCAATGCCTGCATTTTGGGCTTTTTTATCGATCTCATCGAGCATCTTTTGAGCATTGTCCATAGCGACAATGCTATGTGCTTTTTCACAGAGGTTAAAGCAGACCAATCCTGTCCCTGCCCCATAATCACATATCTTCATCCCCTCCAAGTCAAAAAGTTCATCAAGCTTGGCACTGATATTTTTTGCTGATTTTACGCGCTCGGGTTTCAAGTCCCACGCTTGGGCTAATCTATCAAATCGTGTTGTCTTCATGTATCAATCCTTTAGAGATATTATAGCTAATGAAATTGAGAAGTAATATTTTGCGCTAGTGGCGTCCAATAAGGCATCTTGACGCCAGCCTCTCGCAGTCTATCACCACTCCAAGTATTGCAAGTGCGAAAGAGATTGTAAGGGTCTTTGGCTTTGTAATAATAGATATCCCCGTATCCATACCTATCATGATAGCGGATATTGTGCCCCGATGTTTGGGCGAAGGAGCGTAAAATAGAATCTTTCAAGGCTGCTAAACACGCCTTTGAGAGCTTTATTTTCTGGCATTTATCTTTATAGATACCCCCATAATGCCCTACTTTGATGAGTGCGGGTGTATTGATAAAAAGTCCACGCAAAGCAAGGGTGAGATTGATGTCATCAAACCCACCTGCATCCATCATAAAATCCCTATCACCATAAGAAAAAGCAAGATAACCACGGGGATTGTGATGCAAGAGAGTAGGAAATGCTTTGATAAATGCCTTTTGAAACGGCGCTATGGGGATGATGATCTCACTATGGGATAAAAATCTCTCATCATGATAGAGATAAATCTCCTGCTCTTGACCCTCACAAGCAGAAGCTTTTGGAAAGTAAGAAAATAGAGATGCCATCGCCACATAAGCGCCAACAAGCAAAATCAAAAAAAGAAAAAATTGAAATAGTCGTATCATGATAGTCATACACTATTGTAACAAAATGATACTTTTGGTAACAGTAGTCAAAGTATCACAATTCGGACACAATTTAAATAATTGTATGAGATGATGATAAGGTATGGATT
The DNA here is from genome assembly GCA_964501795.1 of uncultured Sulfurospirillum sp. Taxonomy (GTDB): domain Bacteria; phylum Campylobacterota; class Campylobacteria; order Campylobacterales; family QNZT01; genus JANTGR01. The sequence continues at coordinate 319 of CAZCUH010000156.1, read as the reverse complement.
ATTTTATTTTCTAAGAATATTGTAAGTTATGACAAAAAAAGATTAAAATTTATTTTAGCCTAATGCGGGTAGATTGAAGTTAGCAAAAATGTAAAAGGAATCGTATGAACTGGCTTGTTTTATTTGTCACAGTTTCGCTCATGGGTGCACTGCTTCATCTGCTCATTGACTTGCTTGAGCGTCGATACAGTAAGCACCATTAAGTCTGTATTGACCGCTTGCACGCTTGTTGCGTCATAGCCTTTGTCTGTCGTGATGTTGGCTATCATGACAAGTGAAAGTGCGAAAAGTGCTGATACTACTCTTTTGTGTTTCATGA
>CAZCUH010000155.1:0-3346 GCA_964501795.1 uncultured Sulfurospirillum sp. | reverse complement strand
AAACCAAGTCAAGCAGAGTTTATCTATGCGGAGCAATTACTCAAAGAACAAGAAGCACTTTTAGCACTCTTGTAAAACAACTTAATTTTTAGTATAATCAACCAAAATACTTTATAAGGATGAATAGTTATGGGTTTGATTGATTTATTGGTAAATAGTGGTAATGGTGACTTGTTAAAACATGTAGCAAATCAAGCTGGTGTTGATGAGAGCAAATCACGCGATTTATTGAGTACATTGAGTTCTGCGATGTTAGGACAGGTAAAAGGTAGAGTGGAGAGTAACAATCACGACTCTGGTGCCTTAGAAAATCTCATCAATGATAGTAAATATGCCAATATGCTAGATAATCCATCTGCGCACTATAGTGACAGAAAAATGGTAGATAATGGGAATGACCTTTTAAAATATATCACAGGTTCTAAAGAAGGTTCTCGTGAAATCGCTTCACAAGTAGCTGAAAAAACGGGAGTGAGTTCTTCTATCATAAAATCGCTACTTCCTATGTTGGCACCGCTTGTGATTGGTAGTCTTTCCAAGGGCTTGGCAAATGGTGGCAATCAACAATCTCCTTCCTCTGGACTTTTAGGTATGTTGGATTTTGATCATGATGGTTCAGTGATAGATGATGTCGCTGGCATGGCTATGAAATACTTACTGTAAACACTTTATCATGATAGCGCGTTTGAATGGCTATCATGATACTTCAATTTAGGATACTTATTGCAATACCTTATAGACTTTTTAGAAAATAAACATATAGAAAAAACCAAAATCTTTAGCCAACTTAAATGTAATGAAGAAGAAGCGCTTATCTTGCGTCATCTTGTAGAGAAGCATATCAAAGGTGAGGCTGAGAGTATGGTTTTTCAAATCTTAACAGAGCTTTTTCCTTCAAAAAATTATGATTATGTCAGACATTTACCTTTGGTGAAAAATCTGCTAGATTTAGGCTGGATAGCACAAAATAATTTTACACAGACCAAAATTGTAGAGGCTTCAAATCTAGAATTGATACACTCATCCATCTCTTTATCTCTTGCACTGGTGAAACTTTTAGAAGAGGGGACATTGGAGACGCCTCTGCCAGAGTTGATTCCTTATAGTGATAATTTAGAGTATCTCAAGGATCAATTTCAACGCATAGAGCTTTATCAAAAGATTAGTACTATCAGACATCATTATGCTAAAAAATCTCTCAATATAGACCGATTAACCCAGCGCCAAAAAAAATTGGAAGAGCGCATAGAAGAGCGGGTAAAATTGACGACGCAAAATCTACCAGTAGAGGCGCTATTTCAAGAGCACGAGCTCAATGAAAAAGAGAAGATTATTTTTTTGGCACTCTTAAAAGAGGAATATTCTGGTGAATTAGAGAGTCTTCGAGAGATGAATACGCTCATCAATCTCATCTCTGAAAATGATTATGATAAGATAAAATATCGTGCTTTGATAGAAGATAGTTCTACGCTGATAGAAAAAGAGATAATAGATTATGATGAGTTGTTGACAAGCTTTGGTGGGGTGACACGAAGCTTTTTTATCAATGAAGATTTTTTGCGTGACATTATGCATCCTCACAAAAATAAAAAACCTGAAAAAATCAAGATAGAATCACTCGTAGAAGAGCAAGAAGTGTTTGAGCTTGTCAAACCACGAACCAAGCTAGAAGATGTGGTCTTGCATCCAAAAACGCGTGAATTGTTGGATACGATTTTAAAGCAGATGGATAAGAGTGTTGCCAAGTTGTTGTCGGATTGGGGTGTGACTGATAAAAAGAGAGGCATTGATGCAAAGTTGATTTTTTATGGTCCTCCTGGGACGGGAAAAACGATGACAGCACTCTCTTTTTCCAAAACCTTAAAGCGTTCAGTGCTGAGTTTTGACTGCTCTAAAATACTCTCTATGTATGTAGGTGAAAGTGAGAAAAATGTGCGCAATATCTTTGACTCGTATAAAGAGCTTGCCAAAAAGACCAAATCGCAGCCTATACTATTACTCAATGAAGCGGATCAATTTTTAAGTGCGCGTACCACGACAGGGGCGAGTGGATCTGACAAAATGCACAATCAAATGCAAAATATTTTTTTAGAACAGATAGAGAATTTTGAAGGGATTTTGATTGCCACGACCAATCTACTTGAAACGATAGATGTCGCTTTTTCACGCCGCTTTGATTATAAGATAGAGTTTGCAAAGCCTGATTATAAGCAACGCTTGATATTGTGGCAAAATATGTTACCTCAAAATGCAGATTATGAAGAAGATTTTTCTATCGAAAATCTTGCCAAAGCAGCGCTAACAGGTGGACAAATCAAGGTCATTATCAAAAATACAGCACTCTCTGTTGCTGTAAAAGAGTTACCAATCTTCACAAATGAAGATTTTAATGCTGCCATTTTGCGAGAGACAAAAGGGGCATTTGGAGAAGATAAAACAGTTGGATTTGTTTCATAAAGTAACATATATCTCTTTTTCTAGGCTTTTGTAAACTATTTTTATCTTTTTAAATGTGTTAGATTTGTTGCCTCATTTGTAGGCAATAAATCAAGTGTATCATTTTGTTACAGCTAGGCTAAAAAATCTACAAAGTTATCCCCCATTCACACCTTCCTTTAAAGAAAATAGTGTAAAATTTAAAATTAGAAAATATTATACTTAATGATATTATCACTCTATAAAGGATTATCCATGAGCCATATGGTAGTTGACCATCCCTATTTTGGGGCATTCATCTTTTTTGTTTTGACATTTGGAGCATTTATAGCGACAACTGTTCTTGCAAGATTTGTCAGTAGAAAGTTAGCAAGACTTGACAATGAAAAGCTTAAACTCTCTATCTATGAGTGTGGACCGCAAGTTTCAAAACAACCAAACAAGATGTCTTCACAATTTTATCTTTACGCACTATTATTTATTTTATTTGATGTAGAGATTATCTTTATGTTCCCTTGGGCTATTGACTTTAAAGTATTAGGTTGGTTTGGATTTGCTGAGATGGTTATCTTTATCATTTTATTGACAATTGGATTTATATACGCATGGAAAAAAGGAGCGCTTGAATGGCACAGCATAAAGTAAATTATTTACAAGATAGTGGGCTGCCAGTTGCATTGACAACGGTAGATAAGTTAGTACAGTGGGGGCGTTCAAACTCCTTATGGCCCTTGACTTATGGTTTGGCATGTTGCGCGATTGAGATGATGGCATCTGGTGCATCGCGTTATGATTTTGATAGATTTGGTACGATTTTTCGCGCGAGTCCTAGACAGGCAGATGTGATGGTGGTAGCAGGAACGCTAACAAAAGAGCATGCACAATTCATCCGAAGACTTTATGATCAGAT
>CAZCUH010000154.1:0-3422 GCA_964501795.1 uncultured Sulfurospirillum sp. | reverse complement strand
TAACATGATATTACCTATAATATAGTTTATAAAACCTACATTATAGGTAATATAGGCATATTTGTCAAGTATCTTTTATCTTAACGCTCTCATCATGATAGCCGTCTCTTTGTCTAGCTCACTACCTCTATCTTCCAAGTGTGCGAGTATCATCTCAAAGCGTTCTTGATTTAAATGTTGCCCAAATTTAAACTTCGCTCGTGTTGATTTTGGGATGAGTTTGTAGATGCTTGTGGCGTTGATGGCTTTTTTGTATGCTTCTTGGCTTAGTGGTTTGTATTTGCCCTCTGGTTGGAGTTTTTGCATCAGGGCACTTAGCGCCTTGACTTTCTCTTGATAATCCTCGACAAACACTATCTCACCCTCTATCATGATAGACTTGAAAAATTGTGTGGCAGGGCAAGCCATCCCATCAGTAGAACTAAAATACGATTGTATCATAGCATGTGCTTCTACTACCGAAAAGGCTGCAAAAGCATTCTTTTTTAGTATCTCTATCTTGCGTCCAGATTTAGCACCATGAAAGTAGATAATCCCTTCTATATTCACGAAATTAATAGGCAAACTATAAGGCTTATCATCGGCACAAAGCGCTAGAGTGCCGTACTCTTGACGCGCTAGCATCGCATCTATCACCGCTTTATCTTTGATTTCAAATGCTTGTTTCATTTTTATCCTTTCAGTTTTTGTGCTATTATACGAGCAAAGTGTACTTCTGTAAAGTGCCAAAATATTTAAAAATAGAGGGTACAGTTTTGTATATCATCGATGAAAAAAGCACGACACCACTACATATCCAACTCTACACAGCGCTGAAAAATGACATCATCAACCACTACACCGTCGGGCAGAAACTCCCCTCCATTCGCAAGATAGCCACAGCCTACAACCTCAGCAAAAACACCGTCCAATCTAGCTACAACCAACTCTATGCGGAGGGGTACATAGAGAGCCGTCCAAAGAGAGGATACTTTGTCACAGATATCTACTTTGACGGGTTTAAAAGTCAGCAAGCGCAGACACACTCACCACAAGAGAAAAAGAAACATTATCGTTATGATTTTTTCCCTGCCCAACTGCACAAAGACTCTTTTCCACTCAAGACTTGGAAAAGATTGTATAACAAAGTCATCGATGCCTCACTTGATTTTGGCGCTTATCATGATGGACAAGGGGAAGCGGGGCTGAGAGCGCAGATAGCTTCATATCTCACCCTTTCGCGTGGTGTGCGATGTGATGCCAAGCAGATTGTCATCACTAGCAGTTTTGGCGAATCAATGGGGCTTTTAGCAAAACTTGTTAAGGATAAATACAGCACTTTGGGGATGGAATCTCCAGGCTATCATGTGGCACAAAGAGCCTTTGAAGCATACGGCTACAACATAGAAAAAATCTCCCTCGACCGACACGGTATCATGATAGCATCCCTACAAGCATCAAGCGCCCAAATCGTCTATATCACACCCTCTCACCAGTACCCAACGGGCGTCGCCATGCCTATCGCAAACCGACTTGCGTTGTTAGAGTATATCCACAGCATCGATGGACTCATCATCGAAGATGACTACGATAGTGAACTCTCTTATGAAAATCGCCCCATCCCCTCGCTTCAAGGCTTGGATAAGTACGATAGCGTCGTCTATATGGGCACATTTTCCAAATCCCTCTCCCCCGCAATCAGAGTAAGCTATATGCTGTTGCCAAACCACCTGCTAGAGCGCTATCATGATAGCTTTGATGCGCATTTTCCCAAGGTCTCACTCATGACACAAAAGACACTTGAAGCATTTATGAAGCAGGGACACTATGAGCGCCATGTACGAAAGATTCGCACCCTAAATCGCAAAAAGCACAATCTCATGAGAGATGAACTCAAAAAGCGACTAGGTGAGACGATGGAGATTCGCGCCCAAGGTGGAGGATTGGCGATACTCATACATCCTCGTTGCGCTTTTGACTGGACAAAGTTCAAAGCTTTAGCAGAAGAGAAGGCTATCAAACTCTACTTTGCCAAAGAGCGCTGTGGTGGGGAATTTGAAGCGATACGGATGGGATTTGGCGGATTTGGTGAAGCGGAGATAGTGGAGGCGGTGGAGCTGTTTGCTTTGGTGTGGAGGGAGGCGATAATTTAAATTATTTCTTAAAGTGTCGATATCTTATAAATAGGCGGATACAACAAAAGGATATAATTTGGATTTTTCAGGGAAAGTAGTGCTTCTTACTGGTGGCACAGGTTCATTTGGCAAAGCTTTTATAGAGAGGTATCTTGAAAGCGACATTAAAAAAATCATTGTATTTTCAAGAGATGAAAAAAAACAAGATGATTTGCGTTTTAAACATAAAAATCCAAAACTCAAGTTTCTGCTAGGAGATGTACGAGATTTTTGGGTTCTTGAAGATGCTGTCTCTTTAAATAGAGTAGATTATATCTTCCATTCTGCCGCACTCAAACAAGTACCTTCTTGTGATTTTGCACCCCTTGAAGCAGTCAAAACAAATGTCCATGGCACTGACAATGTTCTACGCGCAGCAATCAAACACAAAGTAAAAAAAGTAGTCTGCCTAAGCACAGGAAAAGCCGTCTATCCTATCAATACCATGGGTCTCACAAAAGCTTTGATGGAGAAAGTCATCTTAAATCGTGCTAGAGAATTGAATGAAAATGATTTTAAGGATACTACTATCACCTTTATCCGGTATTCAAATATCTTCGCTTCACGAGGATCTGCCTTCAATATCTTTATCAATCAAATCAAAAACAATGAAGCTATCACACTCACACACAAAGAGATGACACGCGCAGTTATGACGGTGGATGATGCGGTAAATTTAGCACTATTTGCGATGAAGCAAGGGCAAAATGGTGACTTATTTGTCAGGAAATCACCAAAAAACACTATGATGTTTATCATCCAAACACTACATGAACTCTACCATGCAAGCAATAGAGAGATACGCATCATCGGCAAAAGACAAGGTGAGAAGCTAGAAGAGCGTATTTTGACAGATGAAGAACTCATGCGTATAGAAGATATGGGGGAGTTTTGTCGTGTATTTGCAGATAGACGAGGACTCAATCAAGCCAATAAAACATACAACAATCTAAACCAAAGAGATATAAAGGAAAATGAAGCCTATAATTTTACTGTCCCTACACTCACCAAAGAAGAGATAAAACAGATGCTTATCAAAGCAGGGGAATTACCCCAAGAGTGAGCCACCTATCTCATGCGCACTGTCGCACTCTAAGGCTAACATCTCTTTAGCCGTCTTGATAGCCAATTTCTCCAAAGTACTATTGCGTTTTGCTATCGCTTTGAGTGCCCATATGATTGCCTCTCTTATCTCTCCCCGTTCATCACAACTCTCGCGTATCATGATAGGCATAAAGACACGAAATACCAAATTTTCTCTCTCGTTAT
>CAZCUH010000153.1:0-3423 GCA_964501795.1 uncultured Sulfurospirillum sp. | reverse complement strand
AAAAAATCTCCAGCACCCGTTTTGATAAGAGGATTGATTTCTATCATCTCTGCATCATTTTCCATATAGACGCGATAGAGTGCTTTGGCAAATTTGATAAATTTAGCTTGTTCTGTTTTATCCGTAATACCTAAGCCAAAGACCAATTCACGACCATGAAAACCTTGAAAACCAATCGCCGGATCGACCGCAACTTTCACAATCTTATCAGGTGTCTCTTCCGCAACTTTCTCAATCTCCATACCACCTTCAGTAGAAGCCATGATAACAGGCATCTCTTTAGCACGATCAAGCACCACTCCTAGATAGAGTTCATCTTTGATATCAGCACCCTCTTCTATATAAACTTTTTGAACAAGTTTACCTTCTGGACCAGTTTGATGTGTGACAAGTGTCATACCTAAAATCTCAGTTGCAAATTCGCGTACTTCTTCTTTAGACTTCGCAAGCTTAACACCGCCACCAAGTCCACGACCACCCGCATGTATCTGTGCTTTAACAACCCAGACATTTCCACCTAGCTCACCGGCATTGGCAACGGCTTGTTCAGGGGTATTGGCGATGATACCACGAGGGGTAGGCACGCCATATTTTGCAAAAATTTGTTTTGCTTGATATTCATGAATATTCATTTATATTTCCTTATCTATTGGTTTTAATCTATCATGATAGTTACGCTTTTGGCGCAATCATCTCTTCTGGTTTTACATATTTGTCAAATTCTTCGGCAGTTAACAATCCTAAATTAATAGCTTCTTCTTTCAGTGTTGTACCATTTGCATGGGCTGTTTTTGCAATCTTGGCTGCATTTTCATACCCTATGTGAGGATTGAGTGCCGTCACTAGCATCAATGAATTTTGTACAAAAACTTCGATTTTTTCAAGATTTGGCTCGATGCCTACTGCTGCATTGTCATTAAAAGAGACAATACTATCTGCCATAAGTCTTACAGATTGTAAAAAGTTATAAGCAATCACAGGTTTAAAGACATTGAGTTCAAAATTTCCTTGACTTGCTGCAATACCGATAGTGGTATCATTTCCCATCACCTGACATGCGACCATAGTTACCGCTTCACTTTGTGTTGGATTGACTTTACCTGGCATGATAGAGCTACCTGGTTCATTGGCAGGTATAGTGATTTCACCGATACCTGATCTAGGTCCCGATGCCAACCATCTCACATCATTGGCTATTTTCATCATATCAGCGGCTAGTGCTTTGATTGCACCATGCGCAAAAACAAGTGCATCATGAGAAGTTAAAGCATGAAATTTATTGGGTGCGGTAACAAAGTCATGACCTGTCAATTCAGATAATTTCTTTGCGACTCTTTCTCCTAGTTCAGGGTGTGCATTGAGTCCTGTACCTACAGCGGTACCACCAAGCGCTAACTCTCTGACTGCATCTAAAGAATCTGTGACCATTTTGTGTGATTTTCTAAGCATTTCAGCCCAACCACTAATCTCTTGACCTAGGGTCAAAGGCGTTGCATCCTGTAGATGGGTACGACCTATTTTTACGATATCAGCAAAAGCTTTGGCTTTGGCATCTAAAGTCGCTTGTAATGTAGAAATTGCAGGTAAGAGTTGCTCTTCAACAGCGATGATAGCGGCAACATGCAGTGCCGTAGGATAGGTATCATTGGAACTTTGAGATTTATTGACATCATCATTAGGGTGTACCAATTTTTCTTTACGAAAATCACCACCCAAAATCTCAGTCGCACGATTGGCTAAGACTTCATTGTTGTTCATATTTGACTGTGTGCCTGAACCTGTTTGCCATACGACCAAAGGGTAATTGCCATCCAATTTTCCAGCAAGCATATCATCTGCAGCCTCTGCAATGGCATCTGCTATTTTTGGATCTAGCTTTCCTAAATCTTTATTGACTAGTGCCACTGCTTTTTTAAGATAAGAAAATGCCCTTGTGATCCCATAGGGCATCGTTTCTGTACCGATTTTAAAATTTTCTATAGACCGTTGTGTTTGTGCTGCCCAGTATGCATCTACTGGTACTTGCATCTCACCCATCGTATCTTTTTCAATTCTAGTAGACATTATTTATCTCCAAAAAAATTATTTTTATTCAAGGTATCGATGAGTTCTTGAACAGATGCGCAAGATTTAGCGAACTGTTTCTCTTGTTTTTCATTTAAAGAGATTTCAATGAGTTTTTCAACACCATTCGCACCCAAGGCAACTGGCACCCCAGAAACAACATCCTTATAGCCATATTCACCATCTAACATCACCGCACAAGGAAAGATTTGTTTGGTATCTTTTAAAATAGCTTCTACCATGATAGAAGTTGCTTTAGCAGGTGCATAGTAGGCGGAACCTGTTTGTAAATATTTTACAATTTCTGCTCCACCGTTTCTTGTCTTTTCTACAATCTCTTCAATCTCATCTTCTGTCAATAAATCAGCCAAAGGAACACCTGCGATGGTTGAAAATCGTGGAAGAGGTACCATGTCATCACCATGACCACCCATCACGGAAGCACGAATCTGCCCTGCTCCAAACTTCACTTTTTCATAGATAAAATGTGCCATTCTTGCACTATCTAAGATACCAGCCATACCGATAACCCGTCCTCGATCCCAACCTGTCTCTTTGATAGCGGTATAGACCATCGCGTCCAAAGGATTAGATACAGGGATTAAAATAGCATCTGGAGAATACTTTTTGATATCATTAACAACTTCTTTCATAATCTTCGCATTAATCATAAGAAGATCATCTCTACTCATTCCTGGCAGTCTAGGGCTCCCAGCAGTAATCACAATGACATCACAATCTGTTAATTCGCTCATATCTTCTGCCACAGAAACCACGGTGTGCATTCTCGCAGCATTGGCAGCTTGAGACATATCTAGCGCCATGCCTTTTGCTCTCTCTATTTTATTGTCTCTTAGGATTATCTCATGACAAACACCTCGCATTGCTAGTGAATATGCCACTGTCGCACCTACATTTCCTGCGCCTACTATACCAACTCTTGAACCTTTCATATTGCTCCTTTAAGATTTGTAGTAAAACCCATAATTACCTGATTGTAAAATCAAACAATTATAGGTTTTGTGATAAGAGGAGAAATCCTCTTATCATGATAGAATTATATCGCGTCTATAATCGCGTTGAGTGTTGCTGAAGGCCGCATAGCCGCCTCAGCTTTTGCATCATTGGGATGATAGTATCCACCGATATCTTGCTCTTTACCTTCTATGGCAAGTAACTCTTTCAGGATTTTTTCCTCATTCTCTTTGAGTGCTTTAGCTACTGGTGCAAATTTATCCGCTAAGGCTTTATTGGCTCCATTTGCAAGTGCCTCTGCCCAATACTGTGCCACATAAAAGTGAGATGCTTTATTGTCTGGTTCACAACATTTTCTGCTTGGTGCTTTGTTATTGTCAAGAT
>CAZCUH010000152.1:0-3439 GCA_964501795.1 uncultured Sulfurospirillum sp. | reverse complement strand
ATTTTGGAGACACCGCGCGTGTCCCTTATGGGGTCAAAGATAAAAATACAATCATTCGTTACTCCCTTGAAGCCTTAGAATTTTTTAAAAACTTTGATGTGGATATCATGATAACGGCCTGTAACTCTGTCTCCGCCTATGCAATAGATGAGCTTAAAAATGCTTCAGATTTTCAAATTTCAGGTGTGATTGAACCCGGTGTCTTAGCACTCAAAAACAAAGCTACTTCCAAAGATGCTAAGATTCTCATCTTAGGAACCCGTGCAACGATTGAGAGTAAAAAATATGAGAGACTTTTAAAAAAAGAAGGCTTTAGCAACATAGAAGCCCTCGCCCCCTCTTTGTTTGTCCCTATCGTAGAAGAGGGAATTTTTGAAGGTAAAGTCCTTCAAACCGTGATGGAACACTATTTTAAAGATGTTAAAGAACCTGATTTCATCATCTTGGGATGCACCCATTTCCCCTTGATTGCCAAGGCAATTGCGCACTATTTCCCCCATGCGATATTGATTCATTCTGGTGAAGCTATCGTAGAATTTTTAGAAACACAACACCAAATGCACCGACGATTTTCAAAGACTGAGTTAAAACTTTTTGCTAGTGAAAATCCAGATGGATTGAAAAAGATTGCTAAACTTTGGCTGGATTAGGTTTCTTTGTATCCTAAGCTCCGAGGGCAAATCCTCCCGTTGGTCTGAGCCTCTGCGTTAGGATACAAAGAAACCTAATCAAAATGATAGTAAAATAGGAACAAATATTTCAAAGGATTTTTGTGTCACAAGTTTTAGCCTTAAAGTACAGACCCTCCACCTTTGACAAACTCATCGGTCAAGAGACCATCACACAAACCCTCACCCATGCCCTAGATCAAGATAGACTATCCCATGCCTATCTCTTTTCAGGACTAAGAGGAAGTGGTAAAACATCAACAGCAAGAATATTTGCCAAGGCGCTACTCTGTGATAATGGCCCTAGTGCCACACCGTGTGAGGTCTGTGAAAACTGCACGCTTGCCAATGAAAATAGACATATAGATATCATTGAAATGGATGCAGCAAGTAGCCGAAAGATAGATGATATCCGAAATCTCATCGAACAGACCAAATACAAGCCCAATATGGCGCGATTTAAGATATTCATCATCGATGAAGTCCATATGCTCACCAAAGAGGCCTTTAATGCCCTCTTAAAAACCCTAGAAGAGCCACCAAGTTATGTGAAGTTTATCCTTGCTACCACTGATCCCATGAAACTACCAGCAACGATACTCTCACGAACACAACATTTTCGTTTTAAAAAGATACAGAGTAGTGAAGTTGTCAAACATCTCTCACATATCTTAAATCTTGAAAATATCGACTATGAAAAAGAAGCACTCTCGATGCTCTCGCGTGCAGGAAATGGTTCACTGCGTGATACGCTTACACTGCTTGATCAAGCCATCATCTTTTCAAAAAAATATGTCGACGCCAAATCAGTCGCATCGATGCTAGGTATCCTTGATCCAGAACTACTAGATAATATCATCAATGCCATACTCAAAAATGATAGAGAATTGGTTATCTCATTTATCAAAGAGTTAGAAAATTATGAGAGTGAAATTGTCATCGATGAGCTGATTGCTTTTATCAAAGAGCGTTTCTTTGCCTCAGATGCACGCTTTTCTACCCTCCTTTCAGATCGCTTTTTTAAAATCTTGGCAGAAAGTAAATCCCTACTCTATCTCAATGCTGATAGTGGATTTGTCCTTACGCTACTCTTTTTTAAAATGATGGAAGCGACAAAAATCAAAGAGATAGATATCATGATAGAGGAGCTAGAGTCCAAAATCACACTCAAGCCACAAGCACCTACGACGCCAACAGTAGAGAAAGTCGAAGAGACAACAGCGCCTATAAAGGAAGAAGCACCTTTACAAAAAGAGCAAAAACCAAGTCACACAGATACCTTTTCAACGCTTATCACAAAACTCTATGATAGAAACTATGCCTTGGGTGAATGTTTTAAAAATGCGGTGACTTTTGTATCCTTTGAAGAGGGAGTCTTGACACTAGATTCCGCTGCTTCAGGGGAGTGTACTGATACCTTGCGCCACTCTTCAGGCGTGATTCGTCACTTTATTCAAGAACTTTTTGGTCTTGAAACAAAACTCAAGATGACCAAATCCACACCCAAAGAAGCACCAAGCCATGCCAATGAAAGCGCTTCATCCATGATAGAAGAACAAGAGTTTCAAAAACCACAAGAAGAGGCGTGCACGACCAATTCATGTATCGAAAAACAAGTTGTAGGTGAAGCAAGTAAAGAGATAGATAGAGGAAACATCCTAGAAGACCCTTTTGTCAAAAAGGCTGGAGAGCTTTTTGAGCCCTCCAAGATTATTGTGAAGTCTAAGGTTTAATACAAGTAAAAAATGCGGTTGTAAGTGCCGCATCTTGATATAAATAACTATCTATTGGATTTGAACTTGCATCGATTGCATAAGTATGTGTTGCATCCCCATCAATCCAAAATGGTTTAACACCAGTCACAGCTAATCCCGTAATCAGTCCTTGAGCACCAGCACTGTCAAACTCTGATGCTGTTGGCAATCGTAGCCCAGCATCTTGACAGCTTTGTATGGCAGCAGCTCTATCCACTCTTGCATCTTCACTATACGCTACCTTACGCCATTGATAATTACCTATTTGTACCAAGTTGGAGTTTGTAGTAGGTGTTGTTTGATTATTTTCTTTTGGCATTTGACTAGGCAGCACAACGGTTACTACCATGTCTTGATTGACAAGATTTCCAACGCTATCGGTTGCTTTGATAGTGATATTGTACTCTCCTCGTGTTGCCGGTGCGTGCAAGATAGCACCATCAAGATCGAAAGCACCTACACCTTTAATAAGCGCATATGTGATAGGCGTACTTTCATCGCTTGCTTGAAGTGTTTTATTGCCATCGATTGGCATCAAAAACTTCGTCTTATCAAAGTGAGGTGGTGTAGTATCTGCTTTGATAACAGGTCTTTGTTTGAGTGTGACATTGATCTCTAAAACTCTTGTTTTTTTATCAGCAGAAGAGGCTTCAATCCTTACAGTATAGAGATTATTACCCTGCGCTATATACTCTTGTGGCTGCTTAAAAGAAAGCACATTGTTTTTTATCGTAAAAAAATCACCATCTTCCTCGTCCCGTATCTTATAAGTAAGCCCCGCTTGAAGTGTTGCTACTTTAGTAGTACCTGCAGTCACATCTGCTTCAACGATTTGTTTAGTTGCAGAAGAGGTTGTTAATGTTGGCTTATTATTATTGTTATCACTACCACAACCACTAAGTGCCAATGTTACTGCCAATGTTGTTGATAAGAAAATATATCTCATTTTTTTCCTTTAAAGTCAATTTGTAAAATAAATTTTACTTAATTTAAAAAATAGTAACATTATATTTATAA
>CAZCUH010000151.1:0-3446 GCA_964501795.1 uncultured Sulfurospirillum sp. | reverse complement strand
ATTTTTGAGGTGACTTCGCCTTCTACTGTGCTCAAAGATGAAAAAGTGAAGTTTGAAATCTACGAGAGAGAAGGGGTGAAGTACTATATCCTCGTCTATCCCGATACAAAAGTCGCCAAAGTCTATGAACTGAGAGAGGGGCGCTATATCAAGATGGGAGATTTTTCAGATGAATGTGCAGGCTTTACCCTCAAAGATTGCGCGCTGGAGTTTGACTTTTCTAAGATTTGGAGGGTGAAGCGATAGTCTCTTTGTAAATCCTATAGAGACTGAGCAGGAGTTGAAATACTAGTATCCCCACGCTATCAGCGATGACATCATGATAGTCCGCGTCGCGATAACTCAAAAATGCTTGTACTATCTCTATAAATGTTCCAAAAGCGACCAATGAAAGCATATTTCTCACTCTTGCGTGTACGGTGGAAGATGCGCGGTTGAGTAGCAAAGAGAGCGTGAAAAATGCTATAAAATGGTTTGCCTTATCCCAGCCAGTACCGATGCCTCCGCCATTGGGAATGACTGCCAAGGTAAAGATAGCAATCACAGCGATGAAAAATGCGATTTTGTAATATTTTTTATTCATAAAGTTCATAATATCATGATAAGCACAAGGTGAGCCAAAATTTTGCTATACTGCCTCCTTAAAATCAACCGATATAGTATGAAAGGGATACCATGTTTAAAAAATTCAATACAAACTTAGAAGCGATAGAGACAAATGTAAAGCGTCTGATTGAGGAAAATGATACCAAGATAGAGGCGTTGCTGGAGCTTGAGCCTACTTATGCCAATTTCGTCAAGCCATTTGAGAAGATGGAAGATGCTTTGGAACTAGAGTTTACGCAGATTTCTCACCTAAACTCGGTCAATAATTGTGAAGAATCACAAGAGCGATACGCGGCACTCTTGCCTATCATCACAGAGTACAGCACCAAGGTATCACAAGATGAGCGACTCTATGCTGTCTATAAAAAGATCAAATCCACCTATCATGATAGCCTCACACAAGAGCAAAATAAAGTGCTTGATGATGCGATTTTGGGATTTAAGCTTAGTGGTAGTGATCTGGATGCAGCAAAAAAGAAGCGCTTAGCGGAGATTTCACTACGGCTCTCTGACCTCTCAAACAACTTTTCGCAAAATCTCCTCGATGCGACCAATGCCTATGAACTCATCATCACTGATGAAGTAGATGTCCAAGGCATCCCTGAGAGTGACAAGATGGCAGCACAATGTGAAGAGGGGTGGAAGTTTACGCTTCAGATGCCTAGCTATATCGCCTATATGACCTATGGACCAAGTGAGAAATTTCGTGAGACTTTATATCGTGAATATGTGACGCGCGCGCCAGAAAATGCAGCTATCATCGATGAAATCTTAGCGCTAAAGAATGAAAAAGCGAAGATTTTGGGATTTGATAGCTATGCTTCACTCTCGTTAGCGACCAAGATGGCAAATAGTACTGATGAGGTGATGGCATTTTTGGAGGAGTTAGCACGAAAATCTAAACCTCAAGGGGAAAAAGAGTTTCAAGAATTAGAGGCGTATGCGGGTAAAAAACTCAATGCTTGGGATATGTCGTACTATGCTGAAAAGTTACGAAAAGAGCGTTATGATTTGGATGAAGAGGAATATCGACCCTATTTTGAGAAAAATTCTGTAGTCAAGGGGCTTTTTCAATTTTTAGATGATATTTTTGGTATGAAGTTTAAAAAGGTAGATGTGGCGCTTTGGGATGAGAAAGCAGTGGCGTATGATATCCTCGAAGAGGGTGAGGTCATCGCTCGGATATATCTCGATTTGGAAGCTAGATCGACTAAGCGGGGTGGTGCGTGGATGCACAATTGGCAGAGTCATCACATAGATGTAGATGGCAAGGAAGTCAAAGCATCGGCGTTTGTAGTGTGCAATTTTCCTCCTTCTTCTAAGGATAACCCTTCTTTGCTCCGTCACTCTGATGTGGTCACCCTCTTTCATGAGATGGGGCACGCTATCCATCATCTGATGTCTAAAACAAGTGAGAGTTTTGTTTCTGGTGTCAATGGCGTGGAGTGGGATGCGGTGGAGTTTCCTTCACAATTTTTAGAAGAGTTTGCATATGAAAAGAGTGTATTGCAGACTTTTGCTATCCATCATGATAGTAAAGAGGTGATTTCTGATGCGATGATTGAGAGGCTTAAAGAGGCGAAAAATTTTCAATCAGCGATGGCAATGCTACGACAAGTAGAGTTTGCACTGTTTGATTTTAAGCTTCATAGCGGATTGTACCAGGGTGATGGGGTACAAAAACTTTTAGATGAGGTGCGTCAAGAAGTCGCGGTTTCTATCCCCCCAGCGTTTAACAAATTTCAAAATGGCTTTGCACATATCTTTGCAGGGGGCTACGCGGCGGGATATTATAGCTACAAATGGGCAGAGGTGCTTAGTAGCGATGCGTTTATAGAGTTGATTGAGAGTGGATTTGATGAGAAATTGACTAGAAGCTATAAGGAAAATATCCTCTATCGTGGTAGTAGTGATAGTATGAAAAACCTCTTTAAAGCATTTTTAGGTAGAGAACCAAAGGTGGATAATTTGCTGAAAATCAGTGGTATTGCTTAGACTATCATGATACGCTATTTGTCGCTTTGTTTGCTTATCATGATAGCATCGGCAGGTACTTTGCCGTTACAACTTCCCAAGGTCTATCATGATGACAATATCACGGGCTGGATGATGAGTGAGAAGCTTGATGGCATTAGGGGTTATTGGGATGGTAAGCACCTTCGCACTAAACATAATCATATCATCCACGCACCCAAATGGTTTACAAAGCATTTTCCACCTTTTGCGCTTGATGGTGAGATTTGGAGTAAACGGGGAGATTTTGAGAGGATACAATCCATCGTTTTGGATGATATTCCTAGTGATGATTGGAAAGTACTTACATATAATGTATTTGAGGTGCCAAATGCCAAAGGTGATTTTAAAACCCGTTTAGCCAAAGTTGAACCCTATCATGATAAGTATCTCAAAATAATCAAACAGATAGTTTGTAAAGACAAGAATCATTTAGAAGCTTTTTTAAAAGAGGTAGAAGCCAAAGGCGGAGAAGGTGTCATTGTCAAAAATCTAAAGTTAGATTATTTCACTGGGAGAAGTGCACAGATACTGAAAGTCAAAAGCTTTAGGGATATGGAAGGCGTTGTGATAGGCTATCATGATGGTAAGGGAAAGTACAGTGGGATGGTAGGAAGTCTTATCATCAAATTGAAAAATGGGGTTATTTTTAATTTGGGAGGAGGGTTAAGTCAGCAAGAGAGAAAAAATCCACCAGAAGTGGGAAGTATCGTAACATTTAAATATTATGCTTTCACAAAATCAGGAAAGCCCAAATTTGCTTCATTCATGCGTATTCGAGAGGTAGAATAACTTCAACAAACCTTAACCAAAAACACTACACCAAA
>CAZCUH010000150.1:0-3449 GCA_964501795.1 uncultured Sulfurospirillum sp. | reverse complement strand
CAGACTAGTCTCAAGCTACAACAAGCAGGCTTAACAGGGCTAAAAGATGCGATGAACAAGCTGACAGATCTCTCGACTTCGCTCTCTGATCCATCATTTTACAACAAGACTACTAGTTCTGTGACGGGAAGTAGTGTTTCAGTGAGCACAACAGATAGCGCAAAAGCACAAAATTTAAGTGTTAAAGTATGGAATATCGCAACTAAAGATATCCAAGAATCTACAAAATTTGCATCTAAAACAGATACACTTGATGCTGGGAATATGCATTTAAAGATAGATGGAAAAACTTATGATATCGCGATAGAAGCTACTGATACCCTCGAATCACTCAGTCAAAAGATTTCCAATGAAACAGAAGGCAAGATTGATGCTTCTATCATGAATGTAGGTGGAAATAAACCTTTTGAGCTTATTTTAAAATCCACTGACACAGGCAAACAAAATAGAATCACCGCAACAGGAGATATTGACTTTACACAAGTAGGTAATCCTGCACAAAATGCTTCTATCCGTGTTGATGGTGTCCAGATAAGCAGTGCTTCCAATGAACTCAAAGATGTCATCCCCGGTGTCGATATCACCATACTTAAACAAGAAAGAAGTACAGAGACAATCTCTATTAAAAAAGACAGTGAACAAATCACAGAAAAAATGAAAGAGTTCGTTTCTACCTACAATGAACTCTTAGACTCCGTAAAAACGATGACCAACTACGACAAAGATACCAAAGTGGCTGGCGTATTTTCAGGTTCTTCTGAGATACGAGGACTGATGGCACCACTGAAAAATATCTTTGACTCAACGATTTCTAGTGCGGGGGAGATGAGTAAAGATTTTGGTATTGAGAGTGACAGATACGGAAAACTTACTTTCAATGAGAGTACCTTTAAGGCAAAATTAGAAGAAGATCCCAAAGCACTACAATCTTTCATCGTAGGTGAAGGTGCAACAGAGGGAGTATTTAGAAAGATGAGTGGTGCACTCTTTGATATCTCGACAAAATCTGATGGTGTACTCAAAACACTCAAAACCAATCTAGATACCAAATCCACCACACTCTCTGATGCCTTAGAAAAAGCACAAAAACGCTTGGATGCCAAGTATGAAATCATGCAAAAGCGCTTTGCATCATTTGATGGTGTGATTGGTAAATTGACCAATGCTTCAGATATGTTACAGTCATTGATAGATTCACAAAATAAAAAATAAAAAAGGAAACCCATGCAAAAAGGCTACAGTGCATACCAACAAAATAACACGATGGTAGAGTCATCAGAAAAACTCGTCACCATGCTCTATGAGGGCATCTTGAAGTTTACAGGACTTGCAAAAAGAGCGATGCTTAACAAAGATTATGAGAAGAAGTCTTATTATATCAGTAGAACTTCTGATATCTATGTAGAACTCATTGCCTCTCTCGATATGAAAGGTGGCGAAATCGCAGAGTATCTCTATGGGCTCTATAACTATCAACTCACCCTACTTGCAGAGGCCAATATCACCAATGATGTCGCAAAATTTGATGAAGCGCTCAATGTCGCATCTGTACTCATAGAGGCATGGAGGGAAGAGACCTGTGCAGCCGTGGCTTGATGCACTAAAAGTCGCTATCATCGAAGAGAATCACGAAGCCATCCTCACGCTTTGTGACAATCTTCCCCAAAGCCAAGATGGCACTATCATGATAGAGGCAAAGGCACTCATAGACGCAACCTTACCCACACTCAAAAAAGAGCAAAGCATCATCAAAGAGACGATGGAAAAAATCAAAAAAAATCTAGCCTTCGTCACCCAAGAACAACAGCAGACGAAACATTACGCCTGATGATGCTCTTCAATATGGCTATCATCATAAGGATCTAGGTGGATATTCATCACCCACTCATTTTCTTTATCTAGAGCTTTGATTTTATCTTCTATCCTATCAGACGCACGGTGTGCATCTAAAAGCAAGACATCAGGGGTAAAAACCAGATGCACATCGACAAAGTTTGTATTGGCAGCGTGACGCGTTCGCAAAAAGTGAAACCCTGTCACTCCTTTCTCACTAGCAATGATATTTTTAATTGCCAAAACCAGCTCTTCATCCAAAGCCCCATCAAGCAAGACATAGACACCCTCTTGGATGATTTCATACGCTGCGTAGATGATATAAATCGCAATCAATCCCCCCACGATTGAATCAATGATTTCCAAACCAGTATAATGCACCGCGACCAAAGAAATCAAAATCGCAGCATTGGTATAAATATCGGTTTTATAATGCAGCGCATCGGATTTGATAACCAAGGAGTTTGTCTTTTTAGCCACCCTATTGAGGTAGAGTACCAGCACTATCGTGATGATTAAAGATACTATCATGACAAGGATAGAAATCCCCAACATCTCTGTATGCGCTTGGTCGATATATTTTCTAATCGCCGCATAAAAGATATAGAGTCCCGAAACTGTAATCACCGTCCCCTCAATCACCGCTGCCAAAGCTTCGATCTTTCCCCGTCCATAGTTGAACTTACTATCCGCGGGCAATTCCGCCTTTGTCACGGCAAAAAAATTAAAAAGAGAGACGATGAGATCAAGCACCGAATCAATCGCAGAAGCCAATACCGCCACAGAACCAGAAAATATCCCGATAGCGAGCTTCATCATGATAAGCAATAGTGAAGTCAACGACGCAACGACCGTCGCCTTTTTTTGTAATGTCATTTTATTGTCCTTATATGCCTATCATGATAGCAAGAGTTGGGTTAAATTTTCGGTAGATGCCAGTGACGAGAAATGGCGATAAAACGAAGCCCTACCCCCACCACAAAGACTATCATGATAGTCCAAGTATTGAGCCATGCCAGTTGTGCTAAGAGAAAAATCAACATCCCTACAAAGAGCGCAACACTGCCATAAAATTCACTCACTAAGATAAGAGGAATTTTATTGATCAAAATATCCCGCATCACACCACCACCCACAGCGGTAATCAAAGAGAGCAATATCACACCAAAAAAGTTAAACCCCGCATGCACGGCTACCAAAGCACCCGAGATGGCAAACGAGACCATACCCAAAGTATCCGCCCAGATAAAGAGTGGATGCTTTTCTATATCATTTTCCATGCGTTGGACTTTCAGATATATCGCACTCATGATAACAGCCAGTACCAGCACTGAAGCATAATTGTTCGTAAATGCAAACAATGCACGCCCTACTATCACATCACGAATCACACCACCACCAAGCGCCGTCAAAAAAGAGGCAATAAAAATTCCCAAGATATCCAGCTTCACCTCCACTGCGATGAGAAAACCACTCAAAGCAAAAGAGAGGATGCCGATGATTTCTGCCACTTCTAAAATACTCATCTATTGTCTCCTCTAGCGCTATCATGATTATAACAGATAGACTATAAATAAATATTATTTTTCTGTATAAAGAGAAGCTTAAAGTTTTTT
>CAZCUH010000149.1:0-3525 GCA_964501795.1 uncultured Sulfurospirillum sp. | reverse complement strand
GAAGTATATGATACCAAAATATGCGATGAAAATGGCTACTGGAACAGGTAAAACATGGGTGATGAATGCATTTTTTATCTGGCAATATCTCAATGCAAGAGCTGAAGATGAGAAGAGTGGCAGATATAGTAAAAACTTCTTGCTAGTAGCTCCTGGTGTCATCGTTTATGATAGATTGCTTGATAGTTATCTTGGTAAAGAGCTAGAAGATGGCAGTAGAGATGTAAAAACTAGCGATATTTTTGCAAATGTAGAACTCTTTTTGCCACAGATGTATAGACAGACGATAGAAGCATTTTTACAAAGTTCTGTTGTCAAAAAAGAAGAGATTGGCAAAAAGATTACAAGTGATGGTATATTGGCTATCTCAAATTGGCATCTGTTTATGGGAATAGATGAAGAGGTTTATGAAGAAAATCCTCTCGATGATCCAAGTGGTGTTATCGCAGAGATCTTTCCTGCTAGACCAGGAACAGCTAATGGAAATGCACTAGATAGTTTGGATAGTCGCTATTTTAGTGGTAGCGAAATTGAATATTTAGCTGGACTTGAAAATTTAGTTGTGATGAATGATGAAGCACACCATATCCATGAAAATAAAGTCTCAGGAGAAATACAAGAGGTAGAGTGGCAAAAAAGTTTGAATTTTATCGCACAAAATAAAGATTCATTTATGCAGATAGATTTTTCAGCAACTCCTTATGACACGACTGGAAGTGGACAGAAGAGGACAAAACACTATTTTCCACATATTGTTGTAGATTTTGATTTGAGTGCTGCAATTCGTGATGGACTTGTAAAGCTTATTACTATAGATAAACGAAAAGAACTATCTACCATGGAGCTTGATTTTAGAGCCATTCGTAATGGTGATGATGTAAAAGGAACGGTGATAGGGCTTAGTGATGGTCAAAAGTTGATGCTTCAAGCTGGACTCAAAAAACTAGAAATTTTAGAAGATGATTTTATCAAGATAGATAAAACAAAACATCCAAAAATGCTTGTGATGTGTGAAGATACTTCTGTTGTCCCATTTGTAGAAGATTATCTCAAAAGTATAGGATTGGAAGATGATGAAGTTATGGGAGTTCACTCCAACAAAAAGGGAGAACTAAAGAAAGGAGAGTGGGATATTTTAAAACAGAAATTATTCAATGTGGATAAATTGAATAAGCCCAAAATCATCGTCTCTGTTTTGATGCTAAGAGAAGGTTTTGATGTGAGCAATATCTGTATTATCGTACCTCTTCGTGCTTCAAGTGCTTCTATCCTTTTGGAACAAACTATCGGTCGAGGGTTGAGGTTGATGTGGAGAGGGGCAGAGTATGAAGATATAAAAAGAGAAAATCTTGAAAATGTTTTAGTTAAAAAAGAAGCACCAAACAATTATCTTGATGTACTCTCTATCATTGAGCATCCTGCATTTAGTGACTTTTATGATGATTTGATTTCAGAAGGTTTAGTTGGTGAAGATGGTGGTTTACCTGAGGCTGGAAAAAGTAAGGGAGATATGATAAGTGTTGGTCTGAAGGAAGATTTTGAGACTTATGATATGTATTGGATTGAGGTTGTACAAGATGAAGAAGAGGAGATAGCTTATCCAGCTATTGATATTGAAAAATTGACTCCCTATCTTTTTCATAGTTTGGAACAATTAAAATCTTGGACTAGCAAAGGAGAGGTTTTTCGCTCCGAAGAAATGATGGTTAAAACTAGTTTTGGAGAATATCGTATCAGTGTTGATTTATTTAAAGCACAAAACTATAATGACTTTTTACAAAAATTGATACACCAAATCACACATGCTTTAGGTCGGGTGAAAGATAAAGGACATTTTAAGCCACTTCCTTTGATGCAAATTTATCAACCTGTTTTAATGGGTGTGATTGATAGATATATCAGGACAAAACTATTTTCACAATATTTTGACCCTTTTGAAGATGAAAATTGGCGAATTTTGATGCTGAAAGGAGCAAATATTACAGAGCATATCATCAAGGAATTGAGTGCGACTATATATGCCATGCAAAATGAAACATTAATTGATGAAGCAGAAATAAATAAGGTGTATTTTTCTACAGTTTCAAGTATCAACATGAGAGAAAAATATGCTTTAGATTTGCAAAAAACCATCTATGAAAAAACAGCATATCCATCAAACAGAGGTGGCTTTGAAAAAGCATTTTTGGAGTTTTTAGATAGAGATAGTCAAGTCTTAAAATTTATCAAAATATTGGAGTTTAAACATCTCTTTGCGACAATCACCTATTTTCGTGATGATGGATTGATGGCACACTATTATCCTGATTTTTTAGTGGAGACTTCACAATATATTTATATCGTTGAAACAAAATCAGATAAGGATTTAAAAGATGTCAATGTCAAGCAAAAACAAAAAGCCACACTTGATTTTGTAAAACGGATAAATCATCTAAATCCAGAAAACAGAGATAATAAAGAGTGGATTTATCTGCTAGTTGGAGAAACACTCTTTTACTCTTTGGTTAAAAGTGGGGCAAATATGGATGATCTAGGCAGAAGTGCTAAAATAAGTGAAGGTAGTATGAGTGGAAATTTATTTGATATGTGAGAAGGGGGGCATACATCCCCTCAAACTTTTTCCAAATCTTTGCTAAAATAGATAAATTGCTTTAGTAAAGGATGTAACGATGCGCCAAGACATCAGATGGCAACAGAGATTTTCAAACTATCAAAAAGCGCTCTTACAACTTCAAAGCGCTGTGACACTTTCCAAGCAGAGGGAACTCTCACTACTTGAAAAACAGGGCTTGATACAAGGCTTTGAATACACCCATGAACTTGCTTGGAAAACGATGAAAGATTTTTTGGAGTATCGTGGTGCAACAGAGCAAATATACGGCTCAAAAGATGCTACGAGACAAGCCTTTTCGCTAGCGCTTATCACTGATGGTGAAGTCTGGATGCAGATGATCAAGAGTAGAAACCTCACATCACACACCTATGACGAGGAGACCATTCAAGGGATAGTTGATCTCATACTAGGCTCTTATATCGTCCATTTTGAGGCATTTGAGTCAAAATTAGCCGAGATTTTAGAAGATGAACAGCACTAAAAGATTGCCATATGGCTTGCGCCATGAGGTGATAGAGAAGATAAATACCGTTTTCTCACACTACCCCACCATCTCTGAAGTCATACTTTATGGTTCAAGAGCTACTGATAGATATAAGGAGGGTTCCGATATTGATTTGTCTTTGTTTGCTGAGGATATGGATTTGGCAACACTACACAAAATCGAACTAGAGATGGATGAACTGCTTTTGCCCTACAAGATAGATTTAAACATCTTCAAGCAACTTAAAAATGAAGCCTTAAAATCACATATCAAGCGTGTTGGAAAACCTTTTTACCGACACACTTCTTCCCTATCATGATAGCCCCCACGCTATCATGATATACCGCATCGCTTTTGCAAACAACACTATCAGGATAAACTTCTTTAAATCATAACCTAACATCCCAGCGACCAGTGTGAGTGGATC
>CAZCUH010000148.1:0-3603 GCA_964501795.1 uncultured Sulfurospirillum sp. | reverse complement strand
CACTTCTATTTCCTTGATGAAGTTTTAAAAAGCAGTTATTTTAGCGTAAAAATGGGGGGAATGCAAATCAATGTAGCTTGCTATGAGGATAAGGCTATCATGATAAGAGAAATGAGAAGGATTTAAAAGTTCATTGTTCTATTTTGATAATAATTTATATCATTAAATAATATATTAAGTTTTAATTAAGGTATAGTGAATTATACTTTGTTTGAGAAGTAAAATTTTAAGGAGAAGAAGGTATGAAGACAAGTTTGATTATTTTATCAGGTGTATTGATAGCACTTTTATCAGGTTGTGGAGGTTCTAGTGTACCATCACAAAATGAGAATAATACCAATAAAAATGCGGTAGAGAGTGTAAAAGTCAACAGCACTCCCGTAGCCACTTTTGATACCTTCACTATCTCTAGGGATACAAGGTATGATGGGCAACTCACTGCCACAGATAGTGATGGTGATATGCTAAAGTATATTATTGTAACCCAACCCAAGCATGGAAGCGTCAAGCTAAATGCCAATGGATGTTTCATTTATACATCAGATAAAGATTATGTAGGAAAAGATACTTTCTCTTATAAAGCGAGTGATGATGTGAGCGCGTGTGCTGTCAAAACAGTCACAGTCAATGTCAAAGCCCCGACAACAAGCGCACCAACAGCACCAAGCAATCTGCAAGTAAAAGCCCTAAGTACTACCAAACTAGAACTCACCTGGCAAGATAACGCTGACAATGAAGAAGGATTTGCTATCTATCAAGATGGTAAACTTGTCGCAACCACAAAAGCCAATCAAACTCAAAAAGTGCTTTGTTGTGGACTTGAAGCTGGTAAAACATACAACTTTGAAGTCAAAGCCAAAAATGAAGCAGGACTCTCATCTCCAGCATCAGCAAAAGGGACAACTAAAGATGTCACAACCCCACCACAAGCTCCTACAAATCTAAAAGCAAAAGCCATAGGCAAAACTTCTCTTCGTCTTGTATGGCATGACAATGCTGACAATGAGAGTGGCTATGAGATTTATCAAGATGGAAAACTTGTAAAAACTATCTCATCAGATTGTCAATGTGCAGTTATAACGGGACTAAAAGAGGCAACAGAATATAAATTTCTTCTAAAAGCAGCCAATAAGATAGGGAAAAGTAGTTCAAATGCCTTAAGTGTTAAAACAAAAGGCGGTACAAACCGTAGTTTAAAGTATCATATTACGAATAATGGAGTAGTTTTAGATAGTTTTATGGTCAAAAATCAAAATGTTTTATCGGATAATTCAACGATATTTGATTTAAAGATTTTAAATCTTATTGATAATAAAATATATGGCATTGATTCACTATCTAATTGGAATAGCGTTGTAAAAGATGGGCAAAATATCATATTTTCATCACCAAAAGATAGTAAGCTCCCAAAAACCCTTAAAGTTATAGCAACTATAAAACAAGAGAATAAACAAGCCTCTTTTGATGTTGAGATTGATGGTGTGGGAAGTAAGCACTCAATAGTTGATATAGAGATACCAAAACTCAATATCAAAAAACTTCCATCAGGAAACTTTTTAATCCCTAAATATACAGGAAAAGTGGTAAAAACAGATGAAGTGGCTATAAAAAGAGATATGTTATATCCTTGTGGATGGTGTTCTACGATGCAATTTTTAGCATACTATAATGATAAGGTCGGGGTCTATATAGGAAACCATGATCCAAAATCTTCGACAAAAAGATTTGTTATCAATGATCATGGCAACTATATAAGCTATGATACAAATATCACTGTGCCAAACAGAGGTTTGTCAAATAACAATTTTAAACTATCAGGAGAGTTTGTTTTGGCACCACTTAACGGAGATTGGTATGATGCAGCACTGCAATATAAATCATGGGCATCAAAAAATGCACTCTATTGGCCTAAAATGGATGATAGGAGAATAAAAAGCCAACACAATATAGGAGATATCGCCCTTTGGGTTACATCTACCTACATATCTGCTATAACAGATAGTAACCGAACACAAGCGTCTAAAGATGAGCATATAAAAAATTATCTTACAAATATAAAAAATATTATAGGTGATTTTGTTGCAACACAATATCCCGATATAAAAGTTGGAATCTTTTGGCATGAGTGGTATGGAAAGTTACACGATACCAATTTCCCATCTGTATTTTTTCCAGATAATTCAAAATTAACAAACATAAAAGCGATGATGGATGATGTAAAAACAAAATATCCAAATATAGTCTTTATGCCTTATATAAATGGACTACTATACAATACAAGTTTGCCTGAGTTTAATCAAGAGTTTATGAAATATGCGCTTAAGGATGTGACTGGAAATATAGTTCACTACTATCCACATGGAGAGGGTAAGGATCAAAATAGACCTGAGTATATCTATGCAAGAATGGATCCAACGGCAACACCTTGGCAAAATAAAGTAAAGGATGCGTCAGATATTGTCCTAAACAAATTGGATGCAAATGGTATCAATATAGATCAGGTTACTGCATCAAGACCCATTGAAGATATGGATAAAACGCACAACCATCCAATAGCTGGAGGAAGTTGGTGGAGAGATGGATATGATAGCATGTTCTCCAAAATAGAAAAGAGTGCGAATGATAAAAAATTTATCACCAGTGAAGGAGCTAATGAATTTTTATCAAATAGAATTGATGGATTTTTTGTTCACTGGGATGGGACAAGTCATATGGTGCCTGCATATCAAGTTGTATATGGTGGAAGAGTTCAGCTTTTTGGTCTTGAGATGCGAACGAATACCTATGGAAAAGATCTTTACTTTATGCTAAGAGGTCAAGCTTTTGTCAATGGTTTCGGTATTGGTATGATAACTTCTTTCCTCTCTAAAGATTCAAGTGCTGTCGCGAAAGTAGCTTATGCTTATATCAAAGATATATCATGGATGAAATATAACTTAAGAGAATTTTTATCTTATGGAACAAGACAAAGGGATTTAAAGCTAAGTGGTAATATAGGTCTGATTTCAGATGTTACAGGTCCAGAGAAACAATTTCATGGACTCTCGGACGAAGAGGATAACAATGACGGTATTACTATTACGATGCCAGCTATTCAGCATTCAGTATATAAAAGTGAAGATGGTAAAAAGATAGCCTTTATCTTTACAAATGTGTCAAGAAAGGATAGTACAAACTTCTCATTTGATATCAATGGTGCAGTTTATGGACTTGAGGGTGATTTGAAATTAACAGTAGTTACACCAAACAAGATAGAGTCTCCGAAAACTAAAGCAAATCTTTTTACACAAAATGTAGCACTTGAACCATTACATAGTATAGCTTTTATTATCCAGAAGTAGATTAAGTTCAAAGAGGTAACACTCTTGAACTTAGTGATTTACGCATCTGTTGCACTCCTCTACAAAAGTGCTGCTGCCTCTTTGGCGTGATAAGTGATGATGATATCTGCTCCTGCTCTTTTAAAGCCTAGGAGTGTCTCCATCATGATTCTCTCATAGTCTATGAGGTCTGCTTTTTGGGCAGCTTTGAGCATGGCGTATTCGCCCGATACATTATAGACGGCTAGTGGTAAGGAAGTATGTTCTTTGACATCTCGGATGA
>CAZCUH010000147.1:0-3605 GCA_964501795.1 uncultured Sulfurospirillum sp. | reverse complement strand
CGTTTGAGATAACTTTCAAAGAGATCGCCAAAGATTGAGGTAAATGCCACGACCAAGGAGATGAGTAACGCCAAAGGTACAGCCACAAAACTCGCACCATACCAGCTGCCTGCGATAGTCGCGAGGATGACACCACCTGCGACGCCCTCCCAAGTTTTCTTTGGGGAGACTTCACAAAACTGGCTCTTACCAAATGAACGCCCCACAAAGTACGCCCCCGTATCCGTAAGCGCTACGACCAACACTAGCCAAATCAGCGTCTCCATCCCAAAACCCGTATAAAGTGAAAGCAAAAAGAGAAATGGTGCAGCAGGGTAAGCAAAAGGTTGAATCTTCTTAAAGTCAGGATTACCTCTATAAATCATCAGGGAGATAAAGACGATAAGCACCACAAAAACCAAATCATCAGGGTTTGGATAGATAGCCGCCAAAAGCCACAGTGCCAAGGCATAAAAATAGAGTGAATTATCCTCCACCCCAAAAAGCTTCATCGCCTCATAAAAGGAAAATAGAAATGCCACACCCAAAAAGAGCCAAGTCAGAAAAAAACTATCCACCCACGCCACTATCATGATAACAGCGACTAACACTGCGCCCGTGGTGATTCTCTCTTTGTCAAGACTCTTAAACATCACTACTCCTATACTTTTATGTCAAGTATACGATAAGGCGCATCAAACTCCTCTTTATCTTCTCTTTTATCCTTATTATTTAACGCTTGTTTTATCTGCGTCTCTTTGGCTTTTTCACCTGCTTCTTCTTCGGACTTTTCCTTTTGGTGTTCGCGTTCGCTGTCTACTTTTTGGTCATCTTTAAGCTCATTGAGTTCTCCAATCTCACTGCTTCCTTTGACAGAAGCCACGACTGCCGCATACTTTTGACTCTCTATGCGATTTCTATAGTCGTTTTGTTTGGAAGCTGCTACTTGCATGTTTTGGTTGGCAAAGGTGATGGCATCTAGAGGTGTAATTGGCATGGGTTACGACTCCTTTAGGATAGAAACTGTTTTATACTCCACATAATTGACATTCGCTCCCTCTCGCATCTTGACATGGCGTCTTTGGGTATAATCGACCAAATACGACCCTGCCGCGCTCACGCTAAATTGCACACACAATTTTGCAGCAAACGCAAGTACACTCTCAGGAACTGAACTTTTATTTGTTGTTATTATAACATGAGTTGAGGGCATATCCTTCAAATGTAGCCAAATATCACTACTTTTTGCCTCTTTTAGTAGCGTAATGTTTCCTTTTTCATTCTTTCCAAGGCTGATTTTCACCCCTTCGATGAAAAAAGATTCGATATTGCTATCGACTTTGGCACGTTTTTTCTGCTTTTTGGGCTGTTTTGGTAGATAGAGATTGACTTCATCGACAGATTTGGCTCTGTCTATAGAGTGCGAGAGTTTTTGCAAAAAGTCTATCTTGCCTTGTAGGTTGTCTCTTTCTATATGAGAATTTTTTGCTTTTTGTTTCTTCTTTTTGGCATGGGTAAAGAGGAGATTGGCTGCTTGGGCAGGCGTGTGTGCTTGGGTGGGTATCATGATAACTCTCTGCTTGCCCTCATAATCTAGTAGCGTTACCTTTTTTTCATAATTTTTGATTTGATGGATATTTGCCAAAATAAGATTGGCATCATATTCTAGTGCTTTAGCCTCTTCTAAGAGT
Source organism: uncultured Sulfurospirillum sp. (assembly GCA_964501795.1). Lineage (GTDB taxonomy): Bacteria > Campylobacterota > Campylobacteria > Campylobacterales > QNZT01 > JANTGR01. The sequence continues at coordinate 1,935 of CAZCUH010000147.1, read as the reverse complement.
TTTGCTTCATCTTCTAGATTTTGCAATATCTTTTGAAGTTTTTTCTCTTTTTTCTCTAATGCCAAGATTTTCTGTTTTTTGAGTCCATCAAGTTTTTGTGTCTCTCTTCTATCATACTCATGTAAAAGAAAAGCATCTATATCCTCTATCATGATAGGAGACTCTTCAAAAGTTTTAGGAGGCAATGCAAGTAATTTCACCCCTACTCTGACCTCACGAAAGGAGGTATTTATATCGATATGCCTCAAAGCTTCGAGTATGACTTCATCCTCATCCAAGATGATGATATTGGTATTTCTCCCTGTAAATTCAAACTGAAGTATCGCTTTTTCGTGTTTGTATTTTGAAGCAGATTCTACCATGATACGCAAGATTTTATTGCCCTCTTGGACTTCAATATGTTGTACTTTGGCATTGGTAAATTTCTTTTTTAGCACCACATCAAAAGGGGCAGTATAATTTTTGACTCTTGTGTAAGCTTCCTCTTTTTTAAACAGATACGGATCACCCCGTTTGAGGTCAAAATAGTAAGGTTTATCTCTATCAAAAACAATTTTAACTATCGTATCATCCACTCTCTCGATGGCATTTATCTTCTTCATCTGTGAAAGTTTTTGGGCAATTTGAACTAATATATCTCTTTTCATACAAAAACTATAGCAAATTCCTTTAAAAAAAGTCGAGTATGTCGATATAAAGGGTATGAAACTTTTAATTGTAGAAGATAGTATTGCTTTAGCGAAGATATTATCCATTAAAATATCTAAAGCCTTAGAGTTGGAGATTTATACTGCCAACTCTTTTTGTGAAGCTAAAACACTCGTAGAAGAACATCACTTTACCATTGCCACACTAGATCTCTATCTTGCTGATGCACAAGAAGATGAGATAGTGGATTATTTTTTAGAAAAATCAATCCCTTCTATTATCATGACAAGCTCTGAGGATACAGCCTTGCAAGAGAGAATCTCCAAAAAAGATATCATAGACTACATCCTAAAAGACCGCGCAGAATCTATAGACTATATGATAGAACACATAAAACGCGTACTCAAAAATCAATCTTACACCGCACTAATTGCCGATGATTCTGCACTCTATCGCTCCCAAATCAAAAAGGCGCTCTCAACCCAATTGCTCAATACTATCACCGTAAAAGATGGTCAAGAAGCACTAGAAGAGATCCGAAACAATAAAAATATTTCACTGCTTATTACCGATTATAATATGCCAAAAGTCGATGGTTTAGAGCTTACCATCACGACAAGAAAACAGTTTAAAAAAGATGCCTTTCCTATTATAGGTGTTTCAACCGATGATATTACCTCTATTCACTTTTTAAAACATGGTGTCAATGATTTTGTAAAAAAACCATTTTTCAAAGAAGAGTTAGCAACGCGTGTCAACAACACCCTAGACGCTATGGAAAACATCCAAAAACTCAACTCCTTTGCCAACACAGACTATCTCACGCAAGTCGCCAATCGAAAATCTTTCTATCATGATATGAAAAATTACTATGCCAAAAGCAAACACAACAACATCCCTTTTGCCTTGGCGATGATAGATATCGATCACTTTAAAAATGTCAATGATACTTATGGACACGATATCGGTGATGAAGTGATTAAACTCCTAGCCAGCACAATCAAAGACAATATCAAAGGACGCGATATCGTTGCACGATTTGGAGGGGAAGAGTTTTGTGTGGTGTTAAAAGATATCGACAAAAACCCAGCGATGATGTTTTTTGAATCGCTCAAAGAAAAGATAGCTTCTCTACGCATCAAGGTCAATGAAAACGAACAAATCTCCTTCACCATCTCTATAGGGGTTGCTACAAGCTATCATGATAGCCTAGAAGAGATGATTAGCCACAGTGACCATCTCCTCTACGAAGCAAAGAACTCTGGTAGAAATAGAGTCTGTTTTGAT
>CAZCUH010000146.1:2435-3697 GCA_964501795.1 uncultured Sulfurospirillum sp. | reverse complement strand
TCCTTTTTCAGGTAAAAGTGCATGCTCAATGCCCATATCTTTTTCATCAAAAAAGAGTTTGAGATCGTGTTTATAGGCAAATTCACGGCTGCTTTTGGCTTGGTTGGCTGATGCGATATCTTTGGCAGGGATGAAGTGATCCATGACGATGGCGAAGTTGTCAGGTTTTGCAAGCTTTTTGGCACCACTCTCTTCAAATGCTTTGATTGAGATAGGTGTGGTGATGTCATTTCCGATGATCATGTCGATGTCGCAGCGGATGATTTCACCTGCTTTGACCTCTCGTCCGACATGCTCGCTAAATATTTTTTCTGTGATAGTTTGTCCCATTGGCTATTTCCTCTATATATGTTAAAAGGATAATAGCCAAAAAGGGTATAAAATCTACTTAATGCCTCTCACACACCTTGCATGCATGCCCATATAGTAACGGCAACGATGACTTGCTCCATCGCGTTCATTGAAGGTTCTATAGTAGTGGACTTGTGGTAGATTGGGATGTTGACCATAATAGGTCGAAGTCCAGTAGTTGGCTGCGCGATAATGCTCGTTGGTATTGTCATCAGAGATAGAGAGCTTGTGTTCAAATATATCTGCAACGGCATCATCATAATGGCTTCTATCGGCGATAGTATAGTATTCGTTGATATTTGGTAAGTGCCAATCATGATAGCCTCCTAGGGTGAGGTTTTCACAGTAGGCGATGGCATCTTCTACGCCTGATGTCTGCTGGATATGTGCTGTATCTTCCCACATGAGATGTGTTGTTGTATCGCTCACAGTTTGTGTAGCATTATCGCGTGTAAATTTGCCTTTAGAGAGTCTGTCACCCTTGACACAGCGCACGCGATAGCGCTTTGATTTTTCAAAGACATCACGAGAACCATAATCAGCTGAAAAACCTTGTGAAAAGTTGATATAATACGCCATTTGGCTAGGATTATAAGGGTACTCTGTCGCACTCCAGTATGTGCCACCATTATGTTTGGAGAAGTCTTGGAGGGTTTGAAGTTCTCGCATTTCTGGAAGGCGCCAGCCTGCTACGCCATCGAGTGTGAGCCCTTGACAGTAGGCGAGGGCTTGGTTGTAGTTTTTATAAGAGATGTCGCTATCTTGCCATGTGAGATGCGTGAGATTGTCTGTAAAAGTTTTACCATTTTTGGTATAGCTATGCGCGATGCCTCTTGTTGTTGCACCATCATCATGAGCCATAAATGAACGACTCTCACCCGTTGCAAAGACGGGACGGCTATTTGCAACGG
>CAZCUH010000146.1:0-2335 GCA_964501795.1 uncultured Sulfurospirillum sp. | reverse complement strand
CTGCTGCTTTTTCGGCTGCTGCTTTTTCGGCTGCTGCTTTTTCGGCTGCTGCTTTTTCGGCTGCTGCTTTGTCTATAGATGAGGTTTCTAACTGGCTTGGAGTCGTAGTTGAAGAGGGTTTTGAATCACCACAACCAACTAGCATACCAGCTAATAGCAATGATAATGAAATAGCATGAAGTTTTTTCATATTGAAAATCCTTTATATGAATTTAAAAATTAATTATATTTGTTTTAAATCAATATAAAGTAAATATATTTACTTTATTACTATCTTAGTGCTTAATAATGATGTCTATATTAATACAAGCCTTGTTTAGAAAATATTTCAAATTGAAATATAATAGCAAGTTAGGTAAAAATCATATTACTATATGTGTATAAAGAATGAAGGTTACATATGAGTAAAAAAGATAGTCTTATGAAAGAGATAGATGAGATTTCAGAACGGGTGAGGTTTTGGCATAATGCTATTTTGGCACTTTTCGCAGGCAATTCAGGTATGGTACTTGCTGCGAGTCAAGATAAAGTTATCGTCAACATAGTTATATGGATTTTTGGTATAATATCTGTTGTTGTATTGATTTTTGCTATTAATAGACTTGAAAAACTAAATATCATACGCAAACGCTATATAAAAGAGTTAGAAAAGGAGATATGATGGGAATGAATGAAATTTTATTTATTACGATGCTTATGAGTTCTTTGATATGGGGTTTTTATAAACTTCTCACAGATAAGGTTGAACTTTAGAATAAACCTTATTTTCTCAGATACACCGTAAAATCATGTGGCAGATACCCATGTGTCTCAATCACTTCACAATCAAACTTCTTCGCAAAGTGTTTTATCTCTTGTGGGAGAAAATAGTTAAAACTTCGACTCTCATCCTTGCCATAAGGCAGATTGAAAACAAAACCTTTTTTTGACTGCATAAAACAGCGCTCGATAAAGAGAAAAGTTTCAAAACGACTAAGAATATTCATCGAACCACTTGCGATATAGAAGTCTGCGTTCTCTAGTGTATCGTGTAAGATATCTTTTATCATGATAGGTTGATTGGTGCGTTCTTGGGCGATGGTGACATTCTCTGTGACGATGTCATACCCTATATAGTGGATATCATGATAGGCAGAGATATAGCTATAAAAATCCCCAAAACCACATCCCGCGTCTATCATGATATCGCCTGTCTGGATATCATCTGCTATCAGCGCGACAATCACTTCAAAGCGTTTTAGTTGGGATTCGTCATCATGCCAGTTGAGTCCCTTGGCATTGGCTCCGTGTTTTTTGAGGGCGTTTTTGTAAAATTTATCATTATCTATTCGTGGCATAGCTAGGAGTTTATCAGGGCTTGGCACATATTTTGCTTAAAATAGTTTAATTATTATTTAGGAGTAAATATGTTTAACGGAAAAAATATCCTCATCACGGGTGGGACAGGGAGCTTTGGCAAGAAGTTTACCCAGACACTACTAAGAGATTTTAAACCCAATAAAATCATCATCTATTCACGCGATGAACAAAAACACTATGATATGGCACAGCAATATAGCGAGAAATGTATGCGTTATTTTGTAGGTGATGTACGAGATTTTAAACGCCTTAAAAAAGCGATGCGTGGGGTGGATTATGTCATTCATGCAGCAGCGATGAAACATGTGGACATCGCAGAATATAACCCTATGGAGTGTATCAATACCAACATCCACGGTGCAGAATATGTCATCGATGCCGCGATAGATGCGGGCGTGAAAAAAGTCATCGCACTTTCAACTGATAAAGCTGCCAATCCTATCAATCTCTATGGCGCAACTAAACTTGCCAGCGATAAGCTCTTTGTTGCGGCAAATAATATGGTAGGCAATCACGAGATACAATTTTCGGTAGTACGATATGGCAATGTCATCGGCTCAAAAGGCTCCGTTGTGCCATTTTTCAAAAAGCTTTTAAATGAGGGGCGAGAGGAACTGCCTATCACAGATGAACGCATGACACGATTTCTCATCACACTGCAAGAGGGTGTGGATTTTGTGATTAAGAACTTTGCTAGGATGCAAGGTGGAGAGATATTTGTTCCTAAGATTCCTTCGATGCGGATGATTGATTTGGCGATGGCGATGAGCGGGGATAAGCCTTATGAAGTGGTAGGGATTCGCCCTGGTGAGAAACTCCATGAAGCGATGATTACCAAAGAAGATAGCCTCAGAACGGTGGAGTTTGATGATCATTATGTCATTAAACCGACGATTCAATTTACCCAAGCGGTGGATTTTGAGGTCAATGCTATTGGTGAGCGTGGACGCGCAGTAGATGATGGATTTGAGTATGC
>CAZCUH010000145.1:0-3725 GCA_964501795.1 uncultured Sulfurospirillum sp. | reverse complement strand
CGATGATGAGTATCGCTATAGTCAAGATATAGAGCACATTATAGCCAAATAGCTCTAGCAACAATCCTCCCGGTATCGCAAAAAAGTAACCCACCGAGGTGAGGGTGGATTGGATGGCGACATAGACGGGGCGTTTGGCTTCGGGGGCTATCTCTAGGATGAGGTTCATATCGGCATTTCGCAGCCCATCTCTAGCGATGCCAAAGAGTAAAAAGACGATGACATAGTGCAGGGGCGAAGAGGCAAAAAATGTTAGTACAAATAGTGCTATCATGAGTGAGATAGCTAGCTGCATCATCTGTACATAGTTATCCGTCAAGCGCTTCCACAAAAAGAGATTTCCCAGCACACTTCCTATCATCTGAATCGTGACAAATCCACCTACTAGCCAGCCTGTAAGCTCAAAAGTTTTCTGGGCTTTGAGGATGACAAAGGGCATGGCGAGCAAAAAGGCAAAGGCTAAAAGCGTGATGAGGATTTGCAGGCGTAGGCGCTCGTCGGTTTTAAAGATATGGGTGGCATTTTTGATAAATTTGACAAAGCTATCTTCTCTTTGGGTGATATTTTCTTTAATCGGCTCTTCTATGCTAGCAAAGGCGATGAGACCCACTGCCATCAAGAGTGCGCTTATCATGAAGAGATAGGCATAACTATCAGGAGCGTGGAAGTTTTCGAGTACCCAGCCTGCTACGCCACCACTAAGGAGTGAACCGATGGAGGCAAAAAGCTGTTTGTTGGACATCGTGCGTCCGCGCTCTTTTTTGTCAAAGACTTTGGCGATGATCTCTTTGAAGTAGATACCGCCAAATCCTGCTGAAAAAGAGAAGAAAAATAGCCCGATACCGATGAGCCAAAGGGTGAGTGTTTTGTTGGCATCTCCTACAAAATATATCGCCGCACCAATCAAAAACCACGACAAAAATCGAAAGAAAAAGACGATACGCAGATAAGGCATCACCTCTTTGTAGCCTTGGGCATAAAAGGCAGCGATGAGTTGTACGATGATAGCCCCTCCACGAAGTAGTGAAGTGAAAATCCCCACGATGATGAGGTTGGAAGAGAAGTGGTGGATGATGAGCGGGAGGATAGTATTTGGCTCTGCAACGGTCGTGGCAATGCCAAGCGAAAATCCGTGCAGTGCGTTTTTGCGGTTGTTGGTTTTGTAGGACACTATTTAAGCAAGGCTTTTAGTGTATCTACATCCTCTGCAAATTTGACAGAAGTGACCTTTTTGTGATCTAGTGAGACTATCATGATAGCATCTTTTTGTGAATCATCTCGAAACTTTGCTGCGATTTTTGGATCATAGATGAGGATGACAGGATAGGCTGATTTTTTCAAATCAGGCATCGCAAAAGCATTGCGTATCACGACAGGCATCGGTGAGATATCGGCGACATAGAAAGCATTTCTACTGCTGAGGTAGTCTGCTGGTTGGGACTTTAGGAAGTCTCTGACTAGGTGTGAAGTGGCTTTGGCAAATGTCAAAACGAGCGTTTTTGTATCCGCGCTAAGTGTGTGTGCTTTGCCAAATTGATCAGGCAATGTAAAGTCGATTGCTTCACCTTCTACTAGTTTGTCAACGCTAGCGCTGTATTTGCTAGCATCATAATTGTCTGATGAATTCATCAAAAAGAACGCACCACCTGCGATAACGAGAAGAAGTACGAGCGCTAATACTGTTTTTTTAATCATAATTTTTTTCCTTTATGTTTTGAGTTGTGATTGTATCATAGTTTTGTAAATGCGCAAGACTCTTTTGGATGATGTTGAGAAATGCTGATTTGACCACAGTGGTATCGTGGTCATTGTGTTGTTTTATCCATACAAGCAGTGCGTAACGGGTGATTTTTCTATTGAGGTCTAGGATGACGACCTTGCTTGGGTGTTGTGTCGTATGCAAGTAGGCTATATCGCTTTGCTTTAATGCCTCTAGGATGGTCTCTTGCAGGGTTTCAAGCATCAGCGATTTATCGGCACTAAAGGCAATCTCAACTCTCCTAATATTGTCCTCAAGGGAGTGGTTGATAAATTCGCTAGAGATAAAGCGCGAGTTTGGGATCGTGTAGCGCACCTGATCGCTTGTCTGTATGGTGATAGCACGAAAATTCATATCATCTACAATACCTGATATCTTCTCATCGAGTTCTATATAATCACCGATTCTGATAGAGCGATCTATCTTGATGAGGATACCCATCGCATAGTTGGAGATAAATCCCTGAAGCCCCAGTGCCAACCATAGCAAAATCGCACCAATGACTAAAAATATCGTATGCACATCAAGCCCGATAGTGAGAAGCGCGGTAAAAAAGGTGATGAGTATGATGAGATAGTAGCCAGAATTGGCGATGAGTCTTGCAGTGGAGAGGCTTTTGATACGATTTTTTTGGCGAAATTTGTTGATGATGTTTTTATAGATTTTTGCGGTGATGATCCCTATCATGATGATGAGCACAAAGGTCAGAATCGTCTTGATTGAGAAGGCTTTATCTTCATACACAAAGAGCGTTTTGTTGGCTATCATGATAGCAGATTTTTTGATATCGTCAAATCCAATTTTTGTGGAAGCAAGGCTGAGAGAAGCATCATCAAAACGCTTATCTGAAAACTGTAAAATCAACTCCCACATCGTAGTGTAGTAGCTTTTTTCTTCTTTGCTGAGTGATTTCAAATCCTCTTTTATCTGTTTTCCAACTTCTAAAAATGCTTTTTGATCTTTATGTTGTAAACATTGAAGAGAGAGGAGGATTTGTGCTTTTGTCTTTTGGATGAGGGCTTGATCTGTCTCTTTTTGAATGTTTTTCTCTTTAGCGACTATCTGCTTTTTGGCGTTGTTATCTTGTTGTGCTTCACTATCTTTGTCGATGGTCAACAGCATATTTTTATTTTTGATAGAGTCTATCTTTTTATCGGTATGTTTGATAATCTTTTTGGCAACTTTTGCTTTGAAATTCACACGAGAAAGGGCCTCTTGAAACTTGGAAAATTCTTTACTAAATAAGGGTTTGTAGAGTGCTAGGGATGCAAGGATTTTCTCTTGGGAGATTTTATAGAAGGCATATTGGAGTTGGTTGTTGAGCAGGGAGTTGTTGTTGTCGTGGGGTAGGGATTTTTCTATCGTGCTTTTGAGTTCAAAAAGTTTTTGTTGTATAGCTCTCTTTTTGCGCGTTAGTCTGCTGATTTCACTTTGCAAAGCAGTGAGTTTGATGAGGGCTTGTAAGTAGCGCTGTTCTGGTATGGATAAAGTATCGAGTGCGATGGTTGCAAAGGGCTTGATTTTATCTTTGACCCCATAGAGCTCTTTGAGCTTTTGCAGGGTTGATTTTTCTAGTGCGATGGTCTCTTTAGACTTTAGTTTTTGCTCGATAGGGTTTTGTAAGGATTGTTCTATGCTGCTTAAATGTTTGGGGATATTTTCACCCAAAAAGAGTTGGGTATCTATCTTGGCAGCAAAAGCAGAGGATAGCATCATGATAATCACTATAAATCTTTTCATGATGAAAGTCTAACCCAGTAGGATTAATCAAAAGAAAATCTAAAGGTAATAAAATATTTACTTTTAAGCTTTTTTATTGTACTTTTTGAGGAAAGGAAATGATATGAAAAGAATGATTGCAAGTATGGGAATGTTGGTCGCTTTATTTGTTATAATACCTAAAAAAAGTGCATAAAAAGTGTATGCAAGACAAAGGAGTATCATGGCAGCTGTAATATTTGATAGT
>CAZCUH010000144.1:0-3773 GCA_964501795.1 uncultured Sulfurospirillum sp. | reverse complement strand
TCTCTATAGCTTGTTCTATTAAGATCCTTGCTTCCACCCAAGAGCATATCCACCCCATTGAGAAAGCGAAAGTAGCTTTTTGTCGCTTTTTTGCAATAACGATGGCTCACTTCATCTGTGAATTTCTTTGTTGCATTCCAATCCCCAAAGAGAAGCGTAAGCGACAACAACAATCCCAATACTATCTTTTTCATACCTATCATGATAACAAAAAGAAGCTATTCTTAACCCTATTTGCCTATAATTTACCCAATCTTTTAGGAGCTATCATGATACTCACTTTACTACTTTTACTCAGCGTTTTATTTCTCTCTATTGAGATACAAAAACATTTCAAGATTCCCTCGCCTATCACGCTTATCATGCTCTCATATGGCTTTTACTATTTTTTTCCACATTTGATACTCTTTTCAGAAGAGAGCTTTGCAGAATTGGTGCTCTTTCTCATCCCTGTACTCATCACCTCAGATGCCTTGCAACTCAAACTCAGTGATTTGAAAAAAAATGTCTGGTCCCTACTCTTTCTAGCCGTGGTCGCCGTGGCACTCTCTATCCTCTTTGGCTTGGTGACAGCAAACACTTTTTTTGCCCAGTATCACCTCTCTCTTGGCGCAGTCATCGCACTTTTTGCGATGGTTTTAGCCACTGATCCTGTCTCGGTTGTCTCTGTATTTTCGAGTTTCAAAATCCCTCACAAACTCAAGATCCTAGCCGAAGGAGAATCACTCTTTAACGATGCTACAGCGCTCATCATCTTTGCTTTTATCGCACTTCCTTTGATCAATGGTGTAGAAATCACCCCAGTAGATATCGCTATTGTCAGCATCAAAGTGGTCACTTTATCTATCATGATAGGATTGTTTGTAGGATTTATAGGGATATTTTTGATGCAACAAACCCAAGATGGCATCAGCGAACTTTTGCTCATCCTTCTAACAGCTTATAGTGCCTTTGAATTGGCAGAGCACTTTCATCTTGCCGGGCTGCTCGCTGTCATTGTTGCTATCATCACACTCAATTCCATCACTGAAAAATCACTCAAAGAGGCAAACAGACGCGTCAGAAAAGGAAAGCGCATCCTTGATCGTACCAATAAAAGCCGCAAGATTTTTTCAAGCCGTTTTATGAGTGGCATCACAAGCAAACTTAATGAGGATATCACCAGTATAGAGCGCCACAATCAAAACTTAAACTATGTCGCCGTCCTTGCCCTACTGGCCAATGCTTTTCTCTTTATCTCTATGGCAAGTATCGTACATATCGATATCATCTTGAAGTACAGTAGCGAAATCCTCTGGATGTTTCTTGTCACGACGATTATTCGCGCTATCATGATGGCGAAATTTGCTTTTATCTCAAACCGTACAAAAAAGATGACAGATATCAACTTTCGCTGGTGGTCTGTGCTTTTATTTGCGGGTATCAAAGGTGGACTCTCTATCGTGATGTTGCAGATGTTACCTGAAAGTTTTGCACATAGAGAACTCTTTGATGCCATCGTTGTTGGCGTTATCTTGCTTTCAACTATCGTTTATGCTTTACTCTTGGTCGCCATTATCCTCTATCACAAATCAACCTTTCAAAAGGAATACGAGCAAGAAAGACACTAAAAGTAAAAAAAATGTAACTAAAAGAAATACTGAAGCAAAAAAGTTAACTTAATGAGCCATTTTTCTTAAAGTTTTTCGCTTCGCACTGTATACTTGATCATAATAAAAGGATCAATATATGGCTATAGTAGAAAAAAAATACCTTCTTAATGACCGTGTCAATGCACTCTTAAAGAGTCATAAACTCACTAAGCAAGATATCTCCCAGTTTTATACCAAAATCAAAATCTGCAAAGAGGTGCGTTATCGAAAAATTGATGATACTTTTTTCAAGACTATCCGCACGGGTAGTGAAGTGAGAGAAAACATCGTCAATAAAGCTATCACACGCAAAGACTATCTCCAAGCCAAGGAGAAAAAAGTAGGCAAAGTGTTAAAAAAAGAGAGATTTACACTCACAGATGCCTTTGCAAACTTTGCTATTGATCGCTACAAAAAACATCTTCATAACATCGATATACTAGAAGTCTCATTTAAAAATTTAGAAGAAGCAGAAGCTTTTAATATCCCCGATTCTTTTAAGCGCTATGTCCAAAAAGAGGTCAGCGATGATGATCGATACCGCAATAAAAACTTAGCCCTACTAGGCAATCCTAAAAGACGACCCTATAGTATTTACGCTATCTTTAAAGATATCGAGAAAGAGAGATTACAAGATACTTCAGAGATTATCTTCCCTGAGATGATCGTCTCTGATGGCGTTCGTATCGTCTTGTATCGTCTCTACAACCAACTCAAAATCCAGAGAGATAATTTACTCAAACACAATGATATCTATGCTTTAGAGCGATTTAGAATATATCTCAAACAAGCCAAAATTCTATTAGAAGCCTATCGCCATGTTTTTGATCAAAATATGTACAAAAAAGTCTCTTTGCACCTTAATATGATTGAAAAAACCATCGCAGTGGATAAGGATTTAACCCTCATACGCGCCAATGTAAAACTCTTAGAGAGTGCCTTTAGCGAAAAAGAGGTCAACGCCTTTATCGCGCGTTTAGACAAAAGAATCGAAAATGAGAAACATAAGGTTAAAAACTTCTTTAAGACCAGAGAATTTTCTATCATCTTTAGACAGTTTGACCTCTTGTTAAAAGAGCAAAGTTACATCCATGGCACCTATCATAGCAATACAACGATTGAAAAAGTTGTCAAAGCATCTGTTCATAGGAACTTTAAAAAGTTACTTTTTTTAACAAAAAAATATGATAAATGCCATGATGTAGAGTCTTATAAAAAGATGAAAAAAGCCCTTTACAAAACAAAAACTATTTTAGATCATTTTGCCCACTTCTATGATAAAAAATCTTATACGCAGATGCAATCCCTACTAGATCAGATAGATTATCATTTTGCTACATTTATAAATCTCAATAAACGCGCATTGATTATCAAAACATATATCAGAAATTCTAACAAATCCCTACAAGAGCAACAAAAACGCATCAAAAAAATTGTTAAAAAGAGAAAATCCATAGAGAAGCAGTTAAATAGAGATATCGATAAAAGTATCAAAGTTTTACGCAAGCAAAAGGCACTCTTTAAAAAATATTAGCTTTCTTAGATATAATAGAATCACTTTGATAAAAAGGGGTTCTGTTCTATGAAAAAAATGATGCAGCTACTATTACTTTCGTTTACAGCTATCTATTTGAGTGCCTGTTTGGCAAGTACGCCTTACACCCACAGAAAACAACTCGTTCTCTTCTCCCCACAGCAAGAGATGCAGATGGGTTACCAATCAGCGAGACAAATCCTTCAAAAAGAGCCTCTCTCCCGCGATCCTAGACTCAATGCCGTCGTGCAACGCGTGGGAAAACGCATCGCTGCTGCCGCAGCACAGCCTAATTATAGATGGCAATTTTTTGTCATTGACAAAGATGTTTTAAATGCCTTTTGTCTACCTGGTGGCAAAGTATTTGTCTATAAGGGACTCTTTCGTGCGGTACAAAATGAAGATCAACTCGCTGTCGTCATCGGACATGAAGTCGCGCACGCTATCGCTAGACATGGTGCAGAACGGATGAGTATGATACAACTAGGGCGCATGGGTGAAACTATCGCTGCACAGACGATATCTGGTGGAAAATATGCTGGTGCTATCAACAAGGCCTATGGTGCAGTAGAAGGGGTTGGACTTGTACTACCTTTTTCTAGAAAATT
>CAZCUH010000143.1:0-3857 GCA_964501795.1 uncultured Sulfurospirillum sp. | reverse complement strand
TATCTATTTACTTTAGTTATCATTTCATTAACATTTAGTTATTAATCTGTTATCGTTTTGTTACTATCATGATATATACTTCCAGCGTATCACAAATAAAAGGAGTTGATATGCAAGAGAAAAAAAAGAAAATTATAAAAGAACCGCTCACCTTTGCTGAACGCTTAGTGAAGATAAGATTAAAGAAGACAAAAGAGGGAAAATATCTCTTAAACGAGAGCTAAAAAACTCACCTTATCCCATACGATCTATGGGATAAGGGCTATCATGATAGATGCTTATGAGTAAATCTTTGGTGCGCCTAGTTGCTCATGGATAGCATTTGCCATCGCAGGTTGGATACCAAGCCCTCTACCTAGCTCTGCTAAATACTGTGCCTCTTTGTTCGTATCCAAATCAATCGCCATCAAAGATACAGCATACACTTGCTGTTCCATCCCTCTAGGAATGCTTCTCACAAATGCATTGACATCAAGTGGCGCATTGAATTCTGCGCGTACAAAATCCGCTTCTGCTTGTGTGATATCACCCAGCTTAGCGATGATTTTATCCTGCTCCGCTTTGTCGATATTGCCATCGGCTTTAGCTGCATTGATCATCGCTCTGATGATGAGTGTCGCTTGATCGGCGGCTTCTTTTTGATCCATTCCAATTGGCAAATGATCGCAGTGTGCATGTGAAGGATTGGGTGCGTCAGCATTTTGCGCTTGTGCATACTTTGCTAGTGCACCACCCAAAAGACCACCTAGACCACCAGCACCCGCAATACTGTTTTGAGCACCGCCACCTAGTAGATTACCCAACAAATCACCCATTCCACCGCCTTGTGGTGCTCTTTGTTGCTGCTGTTGTCCACCACCAAGAAGCGAACCAAGCAGATCACCCATACCGCCACCTTGACTCGCCCCACCAGCGCCACCACCAAGCAATCCACCGAGTAAATCACCCATACTACCACCCGAGGTTGTCTTTGCAGCACCTCCACCAAGAAGAGAACCCAGTATATTACCTAGCATATCTCCACCCTGTGTCTTTTGCCCAGCACCATTTTGTAACGCACTTCCTAGCAAATTGCCCAAGACATTACCGCCACTTCCTTTTGACAATCCGCCACTTCCTAGTAAACTTCCCAATATCTTTATCGTATCGATTGCATCCATATTTGTTCTCCTTGCATTATCATGATAGGGGATATTCCCCACAGCCACTTATGATTTCATTATACACAATTATTCTTATCATGATACAAGTCAAATCCTAGTACACTTCTATCATGATAACAGCCAAAAAGGTACACTATGCAAGAAAAGAAACTATTTGAAGATTCAGTCAAAAATATGCTCACTATCATCGGGGAAGATCCCAGTCGCGAAGGCTTAGTCAAGACTCCTGAACGCGTTTTTAAGGCCTTTGAATTTATGACAAAAGGGTACAAACAAGACCCCAAAGAGATTCTCAACGAAGCGCTATTTGAAAGTTCAAACGACGAAATGGTACTGATCAAAGATATCGAATTTTACTCCATGTGCGAACATCACCTCTTGCCTATCATCGGGCGTGCCCATATCGCATATATCCCAGATGGCAAAGTCGTCGGACTCTCCAAAATCCCTCGTATGGTCGAAGTCTTTGCAAGGCGACTGCAAATCCAAGAGCAGATGACCGAGCAGATAGCAGACGCCATCATCGAAACTATCCAACCAAAAGGTGTGGGCGTGGTCATCCAAGCCAGACACATGTGCATGGAGATGCGAGGGGTCGAAAAGGTCAACTCTACCACCACCTCCTCCGCACTTCGAGGGATGTTTCACAAAGGCAAAACACGAAGTGAGTTTTTAAACTTTATCAACTCCCCTACTACTATAAGGTACTAAATGCCCCTCTCTTCCATCAAAGACAAACTCAACGACTCCCTAGAAGTCCACTTTGGTAGCGTAGAGAAGATCACCGCAACAAACATAGAAATCACAGGACTCAACCCCAGTATCGGTGATATCGTCAAAATCGTCTCTCATCATGATAAGCACCGAAAAGAGCTTGCCATGGTGACAGAACTCAAAAAGCACTCCTTTTTAGTCTCCCCTTTTCGCTATGTCGAAGGACTCAAAATCGGCGATAGTGTCTATCCTAGCGAAGAGGGTCTCATGATAGGACTCTCTGATGATATTTTAGGGCGCGTGGTCGATCCTTTTATGCAAGTCAAAGATGGTGGCAAGGCAATCAAAGTTAGTAAAAAGATGCCGATTATCCGTGCCCCCATTGATGCGATGAAACGCGGTATGATTGACAAACCTTTTTCTGTAGGGGTCAAGACCATAGACGGCTTACTCACTTGTGGAGAGGGCCAAAAGCTCGGTATCTTTGCTGGCTCTGGTGTGGGTAAATCGACCCTTATGGGGATGATAGTACGAGGTGCCCAAGCCCCCATCAAGATAGTCGCCCTCATCGGTGAACGGGGGCGTGAGATACCAGAATTTATCGAGAAAAACTTAGGTGGAGACTTGACCAACACCGTCCTCATCGTCGCTACCTCCGATGATTCACCTCTGATGCGTAAATATGGTGCTTTTTCCGCCATGGCAGTGGCTGAATACTTCAAAGAGCAAGGGCGAGATGTGGTCTTTATGATGGACTCTGTTACCCGTTTTGCTATGGCACAAAGAGAGATAGGACTAGCCCTTGGCGAACCACCTACTTCCAAAGGATATCCACCCTCTTCTCTCACCCTACTTGCCCAACTGATGGAGCGCGCAGGAAAAGAGGAAGGCAAAGGCTCTATCACCGCATTTTTTACGGTACTTATCGAAGGTGATGATATGTCTGATCCTATCGCTGATCAAAGCCGAAGTATCCTCGATGGGCATATCGTACTCTCTCGTGAACTCACAGATTATGGGATTTATCCCCCTATCAATATCCTCAACTCCGCCTCTAGGGTCATGGGTGATGTCGCAACAAAAGAGCATATCCAAGCCGCCATAGAGTTTAAAAAGATGTACGCCCTACTCAAAGAGAATGAAGTCCTCATTCGAATCGGTGCCTACCAAAAAGGCAATGATGAAGAACTCGATCGTGCCATTGAGAAAAAAAGTGCCATGGATGACTTTTTAAAGCAAGATTCAGCGCAAAAATGCACATTTTCAAACACTATAAATGAACTTATCGCTATAATAACACCATAATTGTCCTTTTTTAAGCTATATTTAATAAATCAGGGTGTATCATTCAATTAAGACAAATATTGTCCTTTTTAAAAAGATGATATTTATTTAGATGGGTTTTAACCCAAATCATAGGAGAATCAATGAGAGTTTATCTCGATAACAATGCCACAACGATAGTTGATCCGCAAGTGACTGCTTGTATGGAACCATTTTTTACACAAATTTATGGCAATCCAAACTCGCTTCACGATTTTGGACAAGAGTCACACTTGGATTTAAATAGTGCTATGGAGAAGATTTATGCAGGTATCCATGCGCCAAAATCTGACAGCGTGATTATCACATCGTGTGCGACCGAGAGTAACAACTGGGTGATGAAGAGTATCTATTTTGATTATATCGTCAACAATAGAAAAGACCATATCATCGTTTCAGAGGTGGAGCACCCTTCGCTTTTGGCAGGGGCTAGATTTTTAGAAAAGTTAGGTGTCAAAGTCACTTATCTTCCTATTAACAAGGAAGGTATCGTCACTGCACAATCAGTGAGAGACAATATCACCTCCAAAACAGCGCTTGTTTCTGTCATGTGGGCAAACAACGAAACAGGAGCAATCTTCCCCGTCGAAGAGATAGGCGAAATTTGTAAAGAAAATGGCGTACTTTTTCATACCGATGCCGTACAAGCTATCGGGA
>CAZCUH010000142.1:0-3992 GCA_964501795.1 uncultured Sulfurospirillum sp. | reverse complement strand
GCAAAGGCTCGCATAATCATCAAAGAGCGCATATCTACAACAAGATTTCCATATCCAAAGCTAGACCCCCGCTCAGTAAGCCAAAGTTTTGCTTTTTGACTATTCTCATAAGTGGCTTCATCAAAACCTCGTGTTTTTAAGACTTTTAAAGCAGAGTACTCCATATCGGCAGGGTTCATAAATTGCCCTTTTTTGATATTGACGATACAGTTACTATTAGCTGCTTGGACGAGTAAATCCGTTTGGCGACATAAAAATGCAGGAATTTGAAGCACATCCACTACTGATGCAGCCTCGTTGATTTGCCAGCCTTCATGCACATCTGTTAAAAGCTTATATCCAAACTCTTTTTGTACCTCTTCAAGCATCTTTAAACCCTCATGTACACCAGGACCTCTAAAACTATCAAGAGAAGTACGGTTTGCTTTATCAAAGCTTGCTTTAAAATAAAATGCTATCGTTTCATCATCATGATAGGCTTTTAAACCCTCTGCTATACGCATCAAATTATCACGGCTTTCTATCACACAAGGGCCAGCTATGAGTATCATTTTTCTACCTTTAAATTTTTCATTTTTCCCACTAAGTCCCCATAGAATAACACATCTTTGAGTACCACTCTATCACAGAGTCCTTTTTGGGTGATATTGACAAAAAATTCTCCATTTTTACTTGAAAATATCTTTTGATTTAAAATCACAATCAAAAGATTGTCATCTCGCTTTAAAAGGCTCTTTATCTTTTTTTCTAGCTTCTTATTGGGTACTTCTATACTCAAATGACCATCATGCTTATTGGCTCCAACAGCATGGAGTTGTATTTTCTTATCAGGGCGTAAATCCTTTCCTAGCAATGTTCTTAAGTTGAAAAAAAGCGTTAAAATATCATTAGGAGCATAGTAAGACAACAACTCCCTTGACTCTTCAACCTTACCACCATTGACATCTGTTTTAATCACCACAATCTCTTTTTTATCATGATTAAAAAAATATCGTTTTCGTTGTTGTTTAGATCCCCAAGTGCGATTTTTTACAAAAAGATTGGGTATAAAATCTCCATCTTTGAGCACACCTGTACTCTCATAAACCTCTTTGCGCCCTTTGCTAAAAAATTTGGCAAGCCCTTTACCCTCTACTTGAATACTAATCTTATAGGTACCCTCTTCGATATTTAAAGTAGCATGCGCCTTGCCCACATCGCCAATAATTCCATAGGAGACATCATAATCAGCAGCGATAGATTTGAAATCAAATCCAAAAAGTTGATATGGTAAAAAAGTAAGTAAGAGTAATAAAAGGTATTTCATAGGGCAAATTCTATACTTATTTAGATAAAATATCGCCATTAAAAAGACAAAAAGAGTTATCATGATAAAAATCGCCCTACTTGGAAAACCAAATGTTGGAAAAAGTTCCCTCTTTAATCGCTTCTCCCACAAGCTCGATGCAATCACTTCTGATGTATCAGGTACAACAAGAGATATCAAAAAATCAGAGATACTGATGCATGGAAAACCCGTACTGCTTATGGATACGGGTGGGTTAGATGACTCTAGCACACTCTTTCAATCTGTACAAAAAAAATCTTTTCAAGCAGCCAAAGAAGCAGATATCATCCTCTATATGGTGGATGGTAAAACGCTACCTAGCGAAGAGGATAAAGCGATATTTTTCTCCTTACAGAAACTAGGAAAACCACTAGCACTCATCGTCAATAAAATGGATAGTGACAAGCAGATGGATGAGATTGGCTGGGAATTTCACTCTTTTGGGGCGAAAAACCTCTTTTTTCTCTCGGTTTCACACAATAGAGGTACGAAGCTTCTCACGGATTGGATAGATACATTTTTACCGGCTTTGCCTGCTGATGAAGCACCCGATCAAGAAGAATATTTCACTATTGAACAGGTAGATGAGATGCAAGAGAGTATCGAAGAAGAGCAGAGCACAAGTGACATCAAAATAGCCATCATAGGGCGTGTCAATGTCGGTAAAAGTTCGCTTTTAAATGCCCTTATTGGAGAGGAGCGCTCTGTCGTTTCTGATGTGGCAGGCACGACAATCGATCCTGTTGATGAATCTTTTGCCTACAAAGATAAAACCTTTACCTTTGTCGATACGGCAGGAATACGAAAACGAGGCAAGATTGATGGTATCGAACGCCATGCCCTGCAACGGACACAACGGATGTTGGAGACCGCAGATATTGCCCTCTTGGTACTCGATGCGAGTGAACCATTTAAAGAGTTGGATGAAAAAATTGCACATTTGGTTGATAAATTTGCCTTAGGATGTATCATCGTACTCAATAAGTGGGATATCGCTGCAGAGGATTATGATAAAAATGTCGAATTGGTACGAGATCGTTTTAAATTTCTCTCCTATGCACCCATCATCACACTCTCTGCCCTTTCACACAAACGGGTACATAAAATCAATGATATGATTTTACGCGTTTATGAAAACTATAGCAGACGCATCTCTACCTCTAAACTCAATGAAGTGATCAAATATGCGAGCATCAAACATCACCTCCCTGCCGATATGGGTAAACTAGTCAAAATCTATTTTGCTACACAATATGAGAGTAAACCTCCTAGAATTGCGCTTATCATGAATAGACCAAAGGCACTACATTTTTCCTATCAGCGCTATCTTGTCAATCAACTGCGTGAAGCCTTTGATTTTGAGGGTGTGCCTATCATGATAGAGGCAAAAGCAAAAAAAGTAGATGAAGAGAGAGCGGAGCGATATCTATGAAAAATATAGTTTTAATTGGTTTTATGGGTGTAGGAAAAGGCACGGTGGCAAGAGCCTTGGCAAAAGAGTCTAAAGTATATGCTATCGATACAGATGATTTGATAGAGAGTTTAGAGAATCGAAAAATCAAAGATATATTTAGAGAAGATGGTGAAGCCTATTTTAGAGACTTGGAGAAAAAGACAGCAAAATGGCTAGAGAAGAGTGTCACTGATGCCATCATCTCTACGGGTGGTGGTTTTTATAAGGTAAAAAATCTCAAAAAGATAGGAAAAATCATACTCCTTGATGCCTCATTTGACTATATCTATCAACAGATATTAGCCCACCCCAATGCCAAACGAAAACTCGCGAAAAGACCACTTTTTCAAGATAGTAAAAAAGCCAAAGCACTCTATAAAGAGCGCATCCCTTTATATAAAAGTGTGGCTGATGCAGTTATCATGATAGAGGGGAAAACGCCCCAAGAGATAGCCAAAGAGATTGTGTCATCATAGAGACATACCTCAGCAAAACGCACACAACTACCATTGCTTTAGTGCATTATAAAGGCTATCTCTCTCGATAGGTTCAAATCCTGAATTTTTAATATAATTGACAAACTCCTCAAGTGGCATGCCCCTACCACTTGCTGCCCCAGCAGCAGAATTGATCATCTCTCTCTCGATAGTCCCATCTAAATCATCCGCCCCAAACTCTTGACTGACAAGTGCAAGATTGATCGTAGAAGTCACCCAATAGGCTTTGAGATGTGGGATATTATCTAGCACAATGCGGCTAATTGCCATGGTTTTGAGAATCTCTTGTGAAGAGAGAAAGTTTTTGACATTTAAAAAGTTATTATCTCGTTGATAGACAAGCGGGATAAAGGTATTGAAACCGCCTGTGATATCTTGAAGTTCACGCAGACGCATCATGTGATCAATGCGATGATGACGCTCCTCTATATGACCAAAAAGCATCGTAGCATTGGATTTTCGCCCTCTTTCATGCCAGAGCTTATGTATCTGCATCCATTGATCTGATGTCACCTTACCTTTACAGATGATATCCCGTACCTCTTCATCAAAGATTTCAGCACCTCCACCTGGCATAGAATCCACCCCACTCTCCACCATCATATCGATGATTTCCGCGTAAGAGTGATGATACTCCTGGGCCAAAAAGTTGATTTCTGCAGCGGTGAGTGCTTTGACATGGACATCAGGATAGGCTGCTTTGATTTTTGAAAAA
>CAZCUH010000141.1:0-4025 GCA_964501795.1 uncultured Sulfurospirillum sp. | reverse complement strand
TGAAATTAAGGCTTTGAGGGCGTTTAAGTTCATTTTGGGAAGCAGGGTGATGTTGTGGGCTCTCTCTTCTAGCCATCTGCCCATCGTCTCTTCACTTTCGCTTGCGTGAGGGATGAGGATATTTGCCTCTAAATATTTTGCGACCTCTAAAAGCGCTTCTTTTGGGTAGATGCGACTTTGCCAATTGGCTCCGATGATAAAGATAACGGTTTTTTTATCTGCTTGAAAAAAAGGTTTTGAAATCTCAAAATCAGAAGCAAGGTAGTGCAAATAGGGTTTTCTTTGTTGCACCTCTTCTTTGGTGATTGAGATGCCTAGTGCTTTGGCCGTTAAAAGTCTGTATCGGTCAATAGTAGGGGTGTCATAGGGGATATCGAAGCTATCATGATAGAGGTACGAGGCGATGGACTCTCTAGTGGAGTCTTTATCAAATCCTACAACGCGTGAACGCAATAACCTTGCAGTGATGGCAGATTTGAGCAGTCCTTGCAAGTCGATGACGATGTCATAGTTGGCTTTGGCGTAAGATTTTATCTTTTTGATTTCGCTAAAGAGTTTTGTTTTATCTTTTTTGAGGGATTTTAAGTTGATTTTTTTGATGCTGCTGATGTCGGGATTGTGTTCTAAAATCTGTGCAAATCCCTCTTCTACAATCCAATCTATCTGGGCAGTGGGTATTTTGGCTTTGATAAATTGCAGGATAAAAGCACTATGGATGATGTCGCCTAGGGCAGAAAGTTTAAGTATTGCGATTTTCATACATTTATCTTACCAAATTTATACTATAATCTCCCAAATTACAATAAGGAAGAATATGAAAGTATTATTGATAAAAGATGTCAAATCATTAGGCAAAAAAGGTGAAATCAAAGAGGTCAAAGAGGGTTATGGGCAAAACTTTTTGGTGGGCAAGGGCTTTGCGCTCAAAGCGACAGATGAAGTCATAGCCCAATGGGAAAAAGAGCAAGCCCAAGCAAAAAAGGAACAAGAAGAAGAGATTGCAAGATTGCAAGAGATTGAGAAAAAATTAGCAGACATCACACTCACTCTCAAAAAGAAATTGGGAGCCAATGGCTCTTTATATGGTGCTGTCACAAAAGAGGAGATAGCCCATGCCTTAGAAGAGCAACACGGTATCTCTATAGATAAAAAAACGGTAGAGTTAGAGAAAAATGCTATCAAAGGTACAGGTAATTATGATATTGCTATCAAATTAGGACATGGCATACACGCCAAATTGACTGTTGCTGTGGTGGGTGAGTAGATGTTTCATGCAACAACCATACTTGCTGTAAAGGGCGAGAAAAAGGCAGTCATTGGTGGAGATGGTCAAGTGACCTTTGGTAATGCGATTTTAAAAAGCAATGCCACAAAGATTCGTAAACTCTACAATGGCAAGGTTTTGGCTGGATTTGCGGGGAGTACGGCAGATGCTTTTAATCTTTTTGATATGTTTGAAGATATCTTAGAAGATAAAAAGGGGGATTTGCTCAAATCCGTCGTCGCCTTTTCTAAAGCTTGGCGAAAAGATAAATATATGAGACAACTAGAAGCGATGATGATTGTCTTAAATACAGAACATATCTTTATCCTCTCTGGAAATGGTGATGTCGTAGAGCCAGAAGATGGCAAAATTGCGGCTATTGGTTCGGGTGGTAACTTTGCTATCTCAGCCGCGCGCGCACTCAATCGTCATGCGGATTTGGACGAGGAAAAAATCGTCTATGAGAGTCTGCTCATCGCGAGTGAACTCTGTATCTATACAAGCGACAAAATAAAACATTTTACATTGGAGAAAAATTAATGGCATTGACACCAAAAGAGACTGTGGCATATTTGGATGAATATATCATCGGGCAAACAGATGCAAAAAAGGCGATAGCCGTAGCACTTCGTAATCGACATCGTCGTATGCAACTTGATGAAGCGATGCAAGAGGAGATCATGCCTAAAAACATTCTCATGATAGGAACAACAGGAGTAGGAAAGACAGAGATTGCCAGACGCCTTGCCAAGATGATGAATCTTCCCTTTGTGAAAGTAGAAGCGAGTAAATATACAGAGGTAGGCTTTGTGGGGCGTGATGTGGAGTCGATGGTGAGAGATCTGGTGCTAGCTTCCATCAACCTTGTCAAAGCAGAACATCAAGAGAAGAACAAAACAGCCATCGAGAATTACATCGAAAAAAAGATTATCGAAAAGTTACTGCCTCCTTTACCCTCAGGTGCTAGTGAGCAAAAACAAGCCGATTATGACAAATCCTATGCACGCATGAGAGAAAAACTCAAAAATGGTGAAGTCGATCACTTGGTTATCGAGATAGAGGTAGCACAAGGCTTTGGTGAACTCGGTGGTGATATGCCTCCTGAGATGATTAAAGTGCAAGAGTCTTTTATCAAAATACTAGGCAATAAAGCAGAGAGTGTGAAAAAAGAGGTCACAGTCAAGGATGCTAAAAAAGCGCTTCAAGGTGAAGCGGCTGAGAAGCTTTTGGATATGGAAGCGGTCAAAGCTGAAGCATTGCGTCGTGCGGAGAATTCAGGGATTATTTTTATCGATGAGATTGATAAAATCGCTGTGTCAGCCAAATCACAAAGCCGTCAAGACCCAAGTAAAGAAGGCGTGCAGAGAGATTTGTTGCCTATTGTTGAGGGCAGCGATGTGAGCACGAAATGGGGCGTGGTGAAGACCAATCACATCCTCTTTATCGCTGCGGGGGCTTTTGCGATGAGCAAGCCTAGTGACTTGATACCTGAATTGCAGGGGCGTTTTCCACTTCGTGTGGAGTTAAGTTCTTTGGATGAAGAGACACTCTACCTTATCATGACACAGCCAAAGAACTCACTACTACGCCAATACGAGGCGCTTTTAGGTACGGAAGATGTGAATTTGGTATTTGAAGATGAGGCGATTCGTGCTATTGCCAAGATTTCGCAACTTGCCAATGATAAGACAGAAGATATAGGGGCAAGACGCTTGCATACGGTCATAGAAAGGGTTTTAGAAGAGATTAGTTTTACGGCAGATGAACATGCTGGTGAGACTATCATGATAGATAAAGCGCTTGTGCATGAGAAGCTAGATGAAGTGGTAGGAGATGAAGATGTCTCAAGGTATATCCTATGAGTGAGAGACAAACCAAATCAGGCTTTATCGCAGTCATTGGTCGTCCAAATGCGGGTAAGTCTGCTTTTTTAAATTGGATTGTAGGTGAGAAAATCACGATGGTTTCACACAAAGCCAATGCTACGAGAAAACGCTCCAATGTCATTGCGATGTATGAAGATGAAAAAGAGAGCAGTCAACTTGTTTTTATCGACACACCAGGCTTACATGAAAAGGAGCGCCTTTTAAATATCTTTATGATGGAAGAGGCACTCAAAGCGATGGGTGATGCAGATTTGATTCTTTTTTTAGCACCCGTACATGATAAAACAGAGGAGTATGAGAAGTTTTTAAAACTTAATGAAAAGAATATTCCACATATTTTACTGCTTACCAAGAGTGATGAAGTGAGTAAAGATAAATTATTTGAAAAAATTACACAGTATGTGCAGTACCAAGATAAATATCTTGAATTAATCCCCACTTCTATTAAAAAGGGCTCTGATCAAAAGGCGATTTTACGGACACTTTCAAAGCATTTACCACGCTCACCACACTACTACGATTCAGAGATTCTGACGACTCAAAAAATGAAAGATATTTACAAAGAATTCATAAGAGAGTCATTATTTGACAATTTGTCTAAAGAAATTCCTTACTTTTCCGATGTAGTTATTGAGAAGGTTGAAGAGCTTGAAGATTTAGAAAAAGTGTTTGCACAAATTGTTGTGGAGACTAAGAGTCAAAAAGGCATCGTGATTGGTCATGATGGCAAGACACTTAGACGCATAGGACAAGATGCAAGACTTTTGATAGAAGAATTGACTGGTAAAAAAGTCTTTTTAAAGCTCTTCGTAGTTGTCAAAGCGGGTTGGAGTAAAGATAAAAAATCTTTAGGAGAGCTTGGCTACGACATCTAA
>CAZCUH010000140.1:0-4125 GCA_964501795.1 uncultured Sulfurospirillum sp. | reverse complement strand
GTGAGATTATGAAAGCCTATGATGTTACTTTCTCCCTCGGTGATGGATTGCGTCCAGGTTCTGTCGCAGATGCCAACGATGAAGCACAATTTGCCGAACTCAAAGAGCTAGGACGACTCACCAAAATCGCTTGGAAACACGATATCCAAACCCTCATCGAAGGTCCCGGTCATGTGCCGATGCATATGATAAAAGAAAATATGGAAAAACAGCTAGAGTGGTGTGATGAAGCCCCTTTTTATACGCTTGGGCCCTTGACGACGGATATCGCACCGGGTTATGATCATATCACTTCAGGCATTGGAGCGGCGATGATTGGCTGGTATGGTTGTGCGATGCTTTGCTATGTGACACCAAAAGAGCATTTAGGACTTCCTGATCGTGATGATGTGAAAGAGGGCTTGATTACTTACAAAATCGCCGCGCACGCTGCCGATATCGCCAAGGGGCATCCAGGGGCAAGGGCACGAGATGATGCGATGAGTTTGGCACGATTTGAATTTCGTTGGGTGGATCAGTTTAATATCGGGCTTGATCCTGAACGCGCACGCGCCTATCATGATGAAGAATTACCGATGGAGTCTGCCAAAGTTGCGCACTTTTGCTCGATGTGTGGGCCAAAATTTTGTTCGATGAAGATTAGCCAAGAGGTGAGAGATTATGCAGATGAACAAGATTTGAGTCTGGAAGCTGCACAACAAAAAGGGATGGATGAGATGAGTGAAGTCTTTAAAGAGCACGGTTCGGAAGTTTATATTCCGGCGGATAAGTAGGTATCATGATGAGCCATCCTATCGTATTGACTATCGCAGGAAGTGACTCCTGCGCAGGAGCAGGGATTCAGGCAGATTTGAAAACCATAGCAGCACATCGCTGTTATGGTGCTTCAGTCATTACCGCTGTCACCGCACAAAATACTACGGGCATCAAAGGTATCGTGCAGATGCCAGCCCAAAGTATCAAAGAACAATTTGAAGCGGTGATGGAGGATATGCAAGTCGCGGCTATCAAGATAGGGATGTTAAGTGGTGAGGAAAACATCATACAACTTGGCGAACTCTTAGAAGGCGTAGAGATACCCATCATCCTTGACCCTATCATGATAAGCTCATCAGGCGTGGAACTTTTAAACAAAGCGGCTATCAAAGCATTGCAAAAGCATCTTTTTTCAAAAGTTACACTCCTCACCCCCAACATCCCAGAAGCAGCACTTCTTGCGGGAAAAAAGATAGAGAGCGTTGAAGATATGAAAGCAGCTTGTTTGGAGATAGAAGCCCCTAGTATCTTGCTCAAAGGGGGACATATGCAGGGCAATATCATCGTGGATGTACTCTATCATGATGGGGAGTTTAGCGAATTTAAACACCGTAAAATCAAGAGCCAAAATACCCACGGTACAGGATGCACCCTCTCTAGCGCTATCGCGTCAAATTTGGCACAAGGCTTGGATATGGTCGAGGCGTGTGATGAGGCTATCGTCTATCTTGCCAAGACTATTTTGGAAGCGTATCCTACGGGAAAAGGCAGTGGCTCACTCAATCACCTCTATATGATAAAGGGGCGAAACAATGGCTAAGATTTATCTCATAGGGGATGAAAAGTATGATTTTGACCATACCGCAAAAGCGCTTACGGAGGATGTAGCTTATTTTCAACTGCGACTCAAATCAGTGAGTGATGAGGCATTTTTAAAAGAGGCGCAACGCTATCAAACACTGTGTCAAAAACGCGGTATCAAGTTTATCATCAATGACAGACTGCATATCGCAAAGGTGCTTCACACAGATGGTTTGCACATCGGACAAGATGACCTCTCGTATGCTTTTTGTCGAGAGCAGTTACCTGATAAAATCATTGGCTTGACAGTGGGAAACATCGAGGAAGCGAAAAATGCCTTTATGATGGGGGTGGATTACATAGGACTTGGCGCGATGTATGCGACAGGCACGAAGAAAAATGCGAGGGTGATTGGGCTAGAGCCACTCAAAGAGGTAGTAAAAATCGCCACTTGTGATGTGGTGGCGATTGGGGGGATTGATACGCATAATTTTCAAGCCGTTTATGACGCTGGGGCGGATATGCTCGCAGTAAGTGGCGCGGTGCTTGGGAGTGATGAACCAGCAAAAGTATTAAAGATATTGCGAGGTGAGCCATGAATATAGCGATAGTCGGGGTTGGTTTAGTCGGTAGAGTATTGGCATTAAATCTCTTAAAACAAGGGCATTCACTCACACTTTATGATGAAGATGTTGCCTATGGAGAGCTTGCCGCTGGGATGGCAGCCGCTGGGATGCTTGCACTTTTTGCAGAGCTAGAAACGGCGGAGTCCATCATCTATGAAAAGGGCAAGCGCTCTATCGCTTTATGGCCAGACTTGCTAGAGCAGGTGGGGATTGCTGATGCGTATCAACAGATAGGAAGTATCATCACTGCCCATCCCCAAGATGTGAGTGAACTCGACCACTTCATCGCCACACTCAAAGCCAAGGTCAAAGAGGCAGAAGAGATACAACTTCTAGATAAGGCAGGAATTGTCGCGCTAGAGCCTGATTTGGAGCAACACAACAAAGCTTTTTTTATCCCACAAGAGGGACAAGTCGATGCACAGCGCTTTATGAAAGCAAGTAGTGATTATCTGCTCTCTCATCCTGATGTGCTCTGGCATCAAGAGAAAAAAATCGAGGATGTCCAAGCGCTGACCAAAGAATTTGACTGGGTCTATGATAGCAGAGGACTTGGGGCAAATGTCGATATAGGGGATTTGCGAGGGGTGCGAGGAGAAGTCTTTTGGCTAGAAGCGCCAGAGGTGAAAATCAGCCGTCCAACACGGATGCTCCACCCCCGATACAAAATCTACATCGTCCCCCGCCCCAATGACCGCTATATCATCGGTGCGACAGAGATAGAGAGTGAGGATAAAAGCCCGATGTCGGTGCGCTCCTCACTAGAGCTACTCTCTGCGGTGTATAGTATGCACAAAGGGTTTGCAGAGGCGAGAATCATCAAGTGTGTGACCAATTGTCGCCCCACACTCAAGGACAATCTCCCCCGTATCACCTATCATGATAAGCTCACGCGTATCAATGGACTCTATCGGCACGGCTATCTACTAGCCCCTGCTATCGTCGAGGAGGCGCTATCATGATAGAGATACTACTCAATGGTGTCAAAGAGAAAATAGCACCTTGCACACTCAAAGAGATGCTTGAGAAACTAGGCTATGAAGATGAGGCGTTTGCCGTAGCGATAAATGGGACTTTTGTACCACTAAAAAGCTATCATGATAGGCAGATAAACGAGGGGGATGAGATAGAGATTTTAGCCCCGATGGTAGGAGGATGAGATGTGGGAAATAGGTGGTAAAAAGTTAGAAAGTAGATTGCTCATAGGTTCAGCGCTCTACCCCTCACCGGCAAATATGCAAGCGTCTATCAAGGTTTCGGGCGCGCAGATAGTGACAGTCTCACTGCGTCGTCAAAATGCAGGGGACAAAGCGGGTGCGAACTTCTGGAATATCATCAAAGAGATGGGCTTAGAAGTCTTGCCAAATACCGCAGGCTCTCACAGCGCCAAAGAAGCCATCACCACGGCGCAGATGGCACGAGAAGTCTTTGGGACAAATTGGATCAAGCTTGAAGTCATCGGCGATCAATACAACCTCCAACCTGACCCCTTTGAAACACTAAAAGCAGCGGAGATACTCATCAAAGAGGGTTTTGAAGTCTTTCCTTATACGACAGATGATTTGGTCGTGGCAAGTCGCTTGGTCGATGTGGGATGCAAGATCCTTATGCCGTGGGGTTCTCCTATCGGATCGGGACGAGGATTGATGAACCCACTCAATCTCAAAGCCATCAGAGAGAAATTTCCAGCTCTCAATCTCATCGTAGATGCAGGGATAGGCAGACCTTCAGATGCGGTGCAAGCGATGGAACTTGGGTTTGATGGGGTGTTGTTAAATTCAGCGATTGCCCTAGCGCATGACCCTATCATGATGGCGGAAGGATTTAAGTACGCAGTGGAAGCAGGAAGAAGAGGATACCTCGCAGGAGCGATGCAAAAAAGAGAATTTGCATCACCCTCTACGCCCACGATTGGGACGCCGTTTTGGCATCAGGAGGGGTA
>CAZCUH010000139.1:0-4163 GCA_964501795.1 uncultured Sulfurospirillum sp. | reverse complement strand
GGTATCTTAAACTTCTGTGTCTGTAGTTCCCCTTCACTGTCAAAATAGAGATAATACAGTAACTCTTTTTTGACAGGCAAATCTACAAGATAACGAAGGGCTAGATTGGCTTGTAGGGAGGCGATATGCATGACGATAGGGGCGGCGATGCCTTCGGGTTTTTTATCAGTGATTTTAAAAGCGGAAAAGTCACTTTTATCAAAAAAGCAGACTTGTCCATTGAAAGCTTCTACAGAACCATAGATCCATGGGGTTTGACTCTTTGTGGCGTGTTTGTCGATAGCAGCGCGCACAGGGAGATTGTCTGTGGCGTCTATCATGATATCGACTTTGATGTTTCGTTTGGAGAATGTGTCAAAATCTTCTTCATAGGCGATGATATTGGTGTAAGGGCAACGGTTTTTGACTAGTGTGGCAGTTGTTTGGGCTTTGGACTTGCCTGCATCATCTGTGGTAAAAGCTATCTGTCGATGGATATTGTGTACCTCAACATGGTCAAAATCTACGAGGTGGATAGTTCCTATGCCTGAGCTTCCAAGCGCGATGGCTAGAGAGCTACCTAGTCCACCAGAACCGATGATAGCGATGGATTTTGTTTGTAAAGCATTTTGTTTCTCTTCACCCCAGAGTTGTATCTGTCTGTGAAAGTAGGCATTCATAGTAAGTCTCGTTTTTCTAACTGTTTGCGAAAACCCCATGACTGTTTGGCATCTTTGAGTTCTCTCTTGTCTATCTTGGCGATGAGCATATCTTCTTTGGTGCTGAGTGAATTTTCGATATGCCCGTCAGGATTGACGAGGTAAGTCTCTCCATAAAACTTCCACAGACTATCCTCATCATGATAAGTACCGATACGATTGACACGCAGGATATAGACAGAGTTGGTAAAGGCTCTTGTTTTGAGGATTTCATTCCAACGAAAATTTGAGCCAAAGGTAGAGACGGTTGGTAATAATACGACATCAACACCCTCTTGCATCATCTTGCACCAAAAGATATCAAAATGCACTTCAAAGCCTGAAATCACACCAAAAGTGAGTCCATGAGATTCAAAGATGATAGGCGCGATCTCGCCTGTGGGTTCATTGGCAAAGAAGCTCTCTTCATCCCAGTGGCTATAGTTGATGAGAAACTCTTGTTTTCTGTATGTTGTCTCATTGGGTGAGAATTTGCCTATCTCTTTGTAGAGTTTGTTATCTTTGACGGTGATGATAGGGGCTATGATGGTGAGTTTATACATCTTGGCATACTCTTGGAGCGATTCTATTTTGTGTTTACTCTGTTCACGGATGAGCATGAGAGGGATGTTTTCAAGCTCTTTGAAAAAGCTGTTTAAGACATACTCTCCTAGGACGACGATTTCGATGCCCTCTTTATGGATAGATTTAAAATATTCGCCAAGTTTTTGATTGGAGAGGGGTAGGGTAGCGAGCTGTAAGGCTGCTATTTTCATATTAATGTCTCCTTTTCAAGAAGCTTCGCCCTAGGTGAGAAAAACTATACTGCATCATTATCATGATGGAACTCTTCAAAGGCTATTTTTGCCTCTTCTAGTAGTTTTTGTGCTTCTTGAAGTTCTTGCAAACCCTCTTTATAAAACTTCACAGAATTTTCTAGGGTAATCTCAGGATCCATCAACTTGTCCAAAATCGCTTTTGATTTTGCTATCTTATCTTCAAAACTTAAATTCTCTTTTGTCATTTATCGCTCCAGTGCTCTCATTATAATCTCTTCAAACTTAGGAAGTTCTACCAAGAAAGCATCATGTCCATAGTCACTCTCTATCTCGGTATAGTCACATAAGTGAGCCTTGTTTAGTTTTGTCATCGTCTCTTCAATATGCTTCATTTCTTGGGGCAAAAAGAGCATATCTGATTTAAAAGAAATGAGGGTTATTTTTGAATTGATACGACTCAAAGAGTCCTCTAAAGAGTCATAGTTTCGCATCGCATCAAAGATATTGATCGCTTTGGTGATGTAGAGAAAAGAGAGGGGATCAAACCATGTGACAAAGTTACGGCTATTATAATCAAGATATTTCTCTACTTGATAGCGCCCAAAGAGATCATAGAGTCCATCTTTTTCATCATAAACTTTACCAAACTTTTCTTGCATAGAATGAGGACTTAGATAAGAGATATGCCCTGCCATGCGTCCGATAGAGAGACCGTTAAAGCCCTCTTGTTTGATTTTGTATGAGCCGTATTCGCCATTTTTAAAGGCGGGGTCTTTGATAATCGCTTCGCGTGCGACTTTGTTAAAGGCGATTGCCCATGGTTGGGTGGCGTAGGTGGAAGCGAGCATGATATGGCGCTTGGCAAAGTTGGGGTGTTCGATGGCAAAGCAGAGTGCTTGCATGCCACCCATAGAACCACCGATGATAGCCTCTGCATGATGGATTCCTAAGCGGTCAAAGAGATTTCTCTGTGCTTTGACCATATCGCTGATAGTGATGACGGGAAATTGGAGGCGATACTCCTTAGCAGAGGGATACTTGGGTGAGAGTGGACCTGTGGAGCCAAAACAAGAACCGATGACATTGACACAGATGACGAAGTATTTGGTCGTATCGATGGCTTTACCATCTCCGATGAGTCCATCCCACCAGCCTGCTTTTCTCTCGCCTTCATAACGCCCTGCTGCGTGGTGACTGCCGGTGAGGGCATGGCAGACGACGATGACATTGCTCTTATCATGACAGAGCTCCCCATAGGTTTCATAGGCTAGCTCATAAGGCTCTAAAATCCGTCCACTCTCTAGGTAGAGAGGGTCGGTAAATTTCTCTACTTTTGTCTCTAACTTCAAGTTAACCTTCTAGTGCTTGTGTTAAATCTGCTATCAAATCAGCAGCATCTTCCAAACCAACGCTGAGACGAATCAATCCACTTGGCACACCCGCAGCGACAAGCTCCTCAGCACTTAATTGTTGATGGGTAGTGCTGGCGGGGTGTGTGATGATGGATTTACTATCTCCGATATTGACAACCATAGAGAAAAGTTCTGTTTTATCGGCTATCATGATAGCTTCATCAAAGCTCGCTACTTCAAAACTAAGCAGACCTGAACAACCCCCATGGATATATTTTTGTGCATAAGGGTAGTTGACATTCGACTTTAATCCTGGATAATTGACTTTGGTGACTTTAGGATGATTTTCTAAAAATGTTGCTATCTCTAAGGCTGAAGCAGAGTGCTGTTTCATACGCAGTGGCAAGTGTTCTAATCCTTGGATAAAGAGCCATGAGTTAAAAGGGCTAGGTGTATTTCCCAAATCTCTTAAGAGTGCTAGTCGCATACGAAGCGAAAAGATAGGCAGAGGGACATCCACATAGACCAAGCCATGATAGGAAGCATCTGGCTCATTGAAGTGTGCATAACGCGGATTGCCTTTGATTTTCTCAAGTAGATTTTCTCGCTCGACTACGATACCACCGATGGCAAGCCCTTGTCCTGTGGTGTACTTGCTAGTTGAGTGAAGTGACAAGTCGCATCCCAAGGTAAATGGTTTACAGTGAATTGGTGTCGCGACGGTGTTGTCCACAGCGGTCAAGATACCATGCTTGTTGGCAATCGTTGTGATGCCTTCAAAGTCAGGGACATCAACGCTAGGATTGGTGATGCTTTCAAAGAGAATCAATTTTGTCTTTTCATCGATGAGGGCTTCTAGCTCTTGGGGTTTGTGGACATCAAAGGTGCGTGCTTCTATGCCAAAGCGTTTGAGTGTATGCATCGTGAGTGTGGAAGTACCACCATAGACTTTGGAAGCGACGATGATATTATCCCCTGCTTCTGCGACATTGGCGATGGTGTTAAAGATAGCGGCCATACCACTTGATGTTGCAATCGCAGCTACACCTCCTTCAAGGGCAGCAAAGCGTTTTTCAAAGACATCGGTGGTGGGGTTCATCAATCTGGTATAAATGTTGCCTAGCTCTTTAAGTTCAAAGAGATCAGCAGCGTGTTTGGCATCTCTAAATTCATAAGCGGTGCTTTGATAAAGAGGTACTGCCATCGTAGATTGTGCATCTTTTTCGTAGCCAGCGTGAAGTACGGTTGTCTTGTCATGCATGATATGTCCTTATAGTATTTTGAATTATAGCTTCTTTTAACTAAAAAAATATTTTCAAATGTCGATGTAATGGCATAGTGATATTTATCATGAT
>CAZCUH010000138.1:0-4167 GCA_964501795.1 uncultured Sulfurospirillum sp. | reverse complement strand
ATTATATAGTCAAAAAAGAGTTGTAGTAGAGTTCCCTCGGTGACTACCGTGGCTTTAGATACAATACATTAAATAAAAAAGGATAAATAATGGCAAAAAAAGTAACTGGTCAAATTAAGCTACATATACCAGCTGGTCAAGCTAACCCATCACCTCCTGTAGGTCCAGCCCTAGGTCAACAAGGTGTGAATATTATGGAATTTTGTAAAGCATTCAATGAAAAAACTAAAGATAAAATGGGCTTTAAAATCCCTGTTGTCATCACAGTCTATGCGGATAGAAGTTTTACATTTACAACCAAACAACCACCTGCATCTGATTTATTGTTAAAAGCTGCAAATATTAAAAAAGGGACAGATAATCCTCTTAAAAATAAAGTTGCAAAATTGACTAAAGAGCAGTTGATGGCAGTAGTCGATCAAAAAATTGCAGATTTAAATACCAATGACCCTGAGCAAGCGGCAAGAATACTTGCTGGTTCAGCTAGAAGTATGGGTATAGAGATAGTAGATTAAAATCATCCTAACCACAGGATTTGAAATGTGGAAGCAAAATGCGGAGAAAATAGATAATGGCAAAAAAAGTATCAAAAAGATTTACGGAATTATTAAACAAAGTTGACGCAAATAAAGCGTATAGTGCTACAGAAGCTGTAGCGACAGTAAAAGAACTAAAATCAGCAAAGTTTGATGAGACAGTTGAACTCTCATTAAAGCTCAATGTTGATCCAAGACATGCAGATCAAATGGTAAGAGGTTCTGTGATATTACCTGCTGGAACGGGTAAAACTGTAAGAGTAGCAGTGGTTGCAAAAGATGCAAAAGCAGACGAAGCAAAAGCAGCAGGTGCTGACATCGCTGGTGGTGCTGAAATCATTGATGATATTCAAGCAGGTAAAATGGACTTTGATGTACTGATTGCAACACCAGACATGATGGGTATGATTGGTAAAGTTGGACGCGTTCTTGGGCCAAAAGGTCTTATGCCTAATCCAAAAACTGGTACAGTAACAATGGATGTGGCAACTGCGGTAAAGAATGCTAAAGGTGGACAAGTTAACTATAGAGTTGACAAACACGGTAATGTGCATGCAGGCATTGGTAAGGCAAGTTTTTCTAAAGAAGATATTGAAGCAAACTTTAAAACAATGTTGATGAATATAAACAAACAAAAACCAGCATCTGCAAAAGGTAGATATATCAAATCTGCGTCTTTATCATTGACAATGAGTCCATCTGTTAACTTAGATGTATTAGAATTACTGGAAATTAAATAATTATTGTGTAGCTGGGCTACATTTATCTTTGATTTAAGAAAATAGGGGCGAAAGCTTAAAAAAGAGATTCCTCCGAATCTCTCTGTCCTTTGGGACTTTCCCTATCGATGAAATCAGAAAGGAGGAAAAATGACACGAGAAGAAAAAGTAAGTATAGTTGCTGATTTAACTGAAGAGTTCAAAAATGCAAATGCTATCTTGGTCTGTGATTATAAAGGTATGACTTGTATCGAACTTGAAAAAATTCGACAAGCTGCGCTAGAATCAGGGACAAAAATAAAAGTATGTAAAAATACTTTGGCAGCACTTGCGATGAAAAATGCTGAACAAGAAGAAGTTGCATTAGTAGATACAAATATACTTGTTTGGGGTGAAGATCAAATCTCTGCTTGTAAAATTGCAGATAACGCTGCATCTGATTTTAAAGAGAAATTTGTTATCAAAGCTGGTCTGATTGAAGGTAAAGTTGCTGATATGGCGACTATCGAAGCGATGGCTAAATTACCATCACGCGATGAACTTATTGGTATGTTGCTTTCTGTATGGACTGCTCCGGCAAGAAATATGGTTACAGGATTAGACAACTTGAGTAAAAAGTTAGAAGAAGAGTCCGCGTAATAAACGATAGTCAGCCTATCATGATAGGTCAATATACATCTATATTCTCGCTAAAGGCGTGGTTGTAGATGCAATGAATTATGAGAGAGCTTGCTCTCTTATAAAGAAAATAAATATGAATAAACAAGGAAAGAAAAATGGCAACTACTAAAGAAGATGTTTTAGAATTTATTTCAAATATGTCTGTATTAGAACTTTCAGAATTAGTGAAAGAATTTGAAGAGAAATTTGGTGTATCTGCACAACCAACTGTTGTAGCTGGTGGCGCTGCTGCTGGTGCTGGCGCTGCTGCTGAAGAGAAAACTGAGTTCGATGTTATTTTGGCTGATGCTGGAGCAAAGAAAATCAATGTTATTAAAGCAGTGAGAGGACTTACTGGTTTAGGTCTAAAAGAAGCTAAAGAAGCGGTCGAAAGTGCACCTACAACTGTAAAAGAAGGTGTTTCTAAAGACGATGCAGAAGAAGCAAAAAAATTACTTGAAGAAGCTGGAGCAAAAGTAGAAGTCAAGTAGTTATAATCATAAAAAAGAGAAGTTTTTCTCTTTTTTATGTCACTCATGTTGAGAACAGTATCCAATATATGTTGTAAATATCAGGTTATTTATAAAATATATTGGATAGAATAGTTCTTCTTTCCTAATTATAGTAAACAATTTGCAAATTTAAAAAACTTCTACAAGGTAGGCCAATGTTAAACACATTAAAGTCAGGAAACAGACTAAGAGTAGATTTCTCCAAACATCTAAAACATATCGATGTCCCAAATTTACTGCAACTTCAACAAAAAAGTTATGAACATTTTCTAGATGTTGGTAATGCAGCAACTGATAGTGGTATTGAAAAAGTATTTAAAGCTATTTTCCCTATTCATGATGCACAAAATAGATTATCATTAGAATATGTTGAAAGTGAGATAGGAAAACCTAAGTATACTATCAGAGAATGTATGGATAGAGGATTAACCTATTCTGTACATCTCAAGATGAAGATTAGGCTTATTCTTTGGGATAAAAACGAAAAAACAGGTGAAAAAACAGGGGTTAAAGATATCAAAGAGCAATTTTTGTATATCAGAGATATTCCTTTGATGACAGATAGAACCTCTTTTATTATCAATGGTGTTGAGAGAGTTGTGGTGAATCAACTCCATAGAAGTCCAGGTGTTATCTTTAAAAAAGAAGAGAGCACTACAGTTTCTAACAAACTTCTCTATACTGCGCAAATTATTCCTGATCGTGGTTCTTGGCTCTACTTTGAATATGATGCAAAAGATATTCTCTATGTGCGAATTAACAAAAGAAGAAAAGTACCAGTTACAATTCTCTTTAGGGCTTTAGGGTATAGTAAGCAAGATATTTTAAAACTTTTTTATCCAATTCAAAAAATCAAAATTAAAAAAGATAAATTTTTAATTGACTTTAATGAAGAAGATTTTTTAGAAAAAGTAGAATTTGATTTAAAAGATGAAAAGGGCAATCTACTTATCGCTGCTGGTAAAAGATTGACCGCTAGAAAAGCTGCTAAACTTAAAGAAGAGGGTCTTAAGACTATTGAGTATCCTGTAGAAGTCTTGATGAACAGATATTTAGCATCACCAATTATTGATAATGAGAGTGGAGAAGTACTATTTGAAGCATTAACGCGTTTGGATGAAACAAAATTAACCAAACTCATCGAAATGGGTCAAAAAGAGATTGATATTGCCAATGATTTAGCGCCTGGTGTTGATGACTCTATCATCAACTCTTTTGTTGCCGATCATGAGATGTTAAAAATGTTAAAACAGACAGAAGAGATTGAAGATGAGAATGATCTCTCTGCGATTAGACTCTACAAAGTGATGAGACCTGGTGAGCCTGTCACTAAAGAGGCAGCGATAGCATTTGTACATGATTTGTTCTTTAATCCAGAAAGATACGATTTAACAAAAGTTGGTCGTATGAAGATGAATCATAAATTGAGTATCAATGTACCTGCATACATCACAGTGCTCACTTCTGAAGATATCATCTCTGTTGTGCAGTATCTAGTGAAAGTAAAAAATGGTAAGGGTCACATTGATGATAGAGATCACTTAGGAAACAGAAGAATCCGTGCAATAGGTGAACTTCTCTCTGGTGAATTGCATTCAGGTCTCGTGAAGATGCAAAAATCTATCAGAGATAAATTTACAACGCTTAGTGGGTCTATTGAAGAGTTAATGCCTCATGATTTAGTCAACTCGAAAACGATTACTAACACCATCATAGAATTCTTTACAAGTGGACAACTCT
>CAZCUH010000137.1:0-4182 GCA_964501795.1 uncultured Sulfurospirillum sp. | reverse complement strand
TCACCTTCTACGAGGCGGATTGTCTTGATTTTTGTACCGACTTTGATACCTGAAGAGCTTCCTTTGATTTTGAGGTCTTTGATGACTGTGACGCTATCGCCATCTTGGAGGATAGTGCCGTGGGCATCTTTGACAACAAGTCCTTCTTCTTCTGGAGCTGCTTCTTGTGACCACTCATGAGCACATTCTGGACAGACATAAAGTGGTCCATCCTCGTAAGTATATTCGCTACTGCATTTTGGGCAATTTGGTAAATTTTCCATTCTTTTCCTTTTTTTGTATTTCCTGCAATATACCAAAAACTCATTTATATTTTGCCTTTATGGTATAATATTTAAATGATTGAACAAGTACCCTTAGATAATCTTATTATTTGTAAAAAATGTGACTCCTTGCACCATAAGAAAAAGCTCAAGATTGGGAATGTCGCAAAGTGTCGAGAGTGTGGGTCTGTACTGTATAGACGACATCGAAATCTTGTGGAGTATGGCTTGGCTATCGGGCTTTCGGCATTGATATTTTTTATCCTTGCCAATGCCTTTGCTATCGTGGATATTGAGCTACGAGGTGCGCATCAGGCTATCTCCTTGCCGTCAGTATTGCTCTCTTTGTTTGAAAATGGGTATTTTATCGTGGGATTGTTTTGTGCCTTGGTGATATTTGTTTTTCCTTTTACGGTATTGGTGGTGTTTATCTGGATTATGTGGCTTTTGAAGATTCGTAAAGGGCAGAAGCAGGTGGAGCGTTTGTTAATCTTTTTAGCCCGTATTTTACCGTGGAATATGACAGAGATTTTTCTCATCTCTATCTTTGTTGCCTTGGTGAAGCTTATCGGGTATGCGCAGATTCATTTGGGGCTCTCTTTGTGGGCGTTGATTGTCTTTGTGGGCTTTGATTTGTATCTGTCTAAGAGTATCTCCATCGATGAACTGTGGCGAGCAAAAAAGAGAATTTTTAGGGGGCAAGATGTCTAAATATATCCGTTGTCCCATCTGTGAAGCAGTCAATGAAGATACCACATCCAAGATTTCGTGCAGGCGATGCAAGCAAGATATCTATCATGATAAGGGATATAGTTATCAGCAGACTTTGGCATATCTCATCACGGCGATGATTCTTTTTATCCCTGCCAATTTGTATCCGATGTTGAGCACAAGGACACTTGGAGAAACCACGAGCAACACGATTATTGGAGGTATCATCCTCTTGTGGGAACATGGTTCTTATCCGATTGCCTTGATCATCCTCTTTGCTTCGGTTTTTGTGCCAATCTTGAAATTTATCATGATAAGCTATCTTTTGATTTCAGCCAAGTATGGTAGAAGAAGCCAAAAAATCGACAAGCAGAAACTGTTTTATATCACAGAAATCATAGGCCCTTGGTCGATGATAGATGTCTTTGTCGTCGCGATACTAGCAGCCTTGGTGCAACTCTCTATCGTGCAAATTGAGCCAGGGGTTGCGACGACTGCCTTTGCTGCGATGGTCTTTTTTACGCTGTTAGCAGCACTGAGTTTTGATACACGACTGATATGGGAGAAAAATAGATGAAAAAAGAAGAGATGTTAGAGGTGGAAGAGTCTGAACGGATTCAGGTGCTGACTTCTATCTGGATGGTGCCTTTAATCGCACTTTTGATTGCCTTGTGGTTGGCGTGGCAGTATTTTTCACAGCTAGGGCCCAAAGTGCAAATCGTCTTTGAATCTTCTAGTGGACTCAAAGCAGGGCAGAGTGAAGTGAGGATGCGCGATGTCCCAATAGGTATCGTCAAAAATATCACCTTGCTTGATGGAAAAAAAGGTGTCATTGTCACCGTACAAATCAACAAAGACGCAGCACCCTATCTCAATAAAGAGACAAAGTTTTGGATAGCAAGACCCAAGATTGATACCAATGGTATTTCAGGTTTAGATACCTTGATGTCGGGCTCTTATGTCGAGATGTATGGCGATAAAGGTGAGGGTGGACAGAACTACTTTGTGGGACTCGAAGAGCCTTATATCGACAAAGAAGCCACACCGGGTAAACGCTATAAACTCACAGCGCCTGATGCACGGGATTTGACCGTAGGTGCCAATGTCTATTATCGTAAGATCAAGGTCGGTACGCTAGAGAGTGTGCATCTAGCAGACGATGGTGAAAAGGTCAATTTTACAGTCTTTGTTCAAGAGCCTTATACCAAGTTTGTCAACTCACAGACGCAATTTTGGCGAACAAACTATATGACATTTAGCTATCATGATAATGTTTTTAGAATGGATATCGCACCGATTGCTAACTTACTCAATGGTGGTATCGCCTTGAGTACGACGACAAAATCAACAAGGCGAGAAACCTTGGCGCAAAATCATATCTTTCCACTCTATAAAGACTATGATGAAGCGATGAAAAAAGAGATTGGTTTTGGTGGGGATAATATGAAAACTTTTCAATTCCAATTTGATGAATCAGTGGCAAAGTTAGAGGTAGGCGCGCCGATAGAGCTTTCAGGTTTTCAGATAGGTTCTGTGGTCAATATCGAGTCTGATTTTGACAAGGAGAAAGGACGGGTGCGTTCTGTTGTGCTTGGTTTGATTGATACTTCTGTCTTTTTTGATTTTAAATCTAGCGTCAACAAAGGTGATGGATATGACAATCTCAAAGAAGCAGTCAAAAAAGGTCTAAAAGCACGACTGGCACAAGGAAATCCTCTCACTGGTTCGCTCTATATTGAGCTAAAAAGAGATGCAAAATCTGCAGGTGAAATCGTAGAAAATGGCACTTTTGCGCTCTTTCCGACCACCAAGAGTAACTTTGATGGTGTGATGGATAAAGTAGCAGGATTGTTAGAGAAGCTCAATAAGTTGGATATAGAAAAGCTCTTAGCCTCTGTCAATAAACTGGTCGATGATAGCAATGCACCTTTACAAAATCTGCTTAAAAAGTTGAGCAAATCAGCCGATAATCTCAATAAACTTACCAATGCAAAAGGGGTGAAAAACTTACCAAGAGAGTTGGATCATTCACTCAAAGAGTTCAAAAACACACTCAGCTCTGTCAATAAGCTACTTGAGGGAGATAGTGATAGTTCTGTGCTTTCAGCGCAAGTGACGACGATGTTAAGGGAGCTTACAAAGATGTCAAAATCGGTACAACAACTCACCGATAAATTAGAGAGAAAGCCCAATGCTTTACTGTTTGGAGATGAATAGATGAGATATGTTATAACACTTATCATGATAGGGATCTTAGCAGCTGGATGTAGCATCCGATCTAAAAGCTACTATCTACTTGATGGAAATAAAGAGGTGCAACAAAGTAGTCAAAAATTAAGGGGTAGTATCGGGATAGAGACGATGACACTACCGCGATATTTCAATCAAAGTTCTGTTGCGATCAAAGAGGGAGAAAATCGTGTCATATTTCTTCCTCGTGCCAACTGGGTGAGCAATATGGATGAACATTTAACGGATGTACTCATAGGATATCTCAAACGCTATTTTAATACAACCGATATCTATCTCTTCCCTTGGGATGTGAGTCAAAAAGTAGACAAAAAAGTCACGATTAAGATAGAGAATTTTATCTATACTAAGGGTAAAATTTTCCTCAATGCTTCGTGGGAGATTTCGCAAAATGGTACAAAAAGTGCAAAATTTTTCCAACTCGCACTCCCTTCAAAATCTGACTCAGATAGCATCGTCAAGCAGATGGACAAGGCATTTTCCAAGCTCGAAGAAGCCATCGCAAAGAGCCTATCATGATAGAGCAAGCTTTCCAAAAGGCACAAGGAAAATCGGTTCTATTTTTAGGGCGATTAAAAAATTTTACAGAAGATGAAGTGAGCATTTTTTTAAAACAATATGATGCAAGTTATACCGATACTTTGGATGAGAATGTTGCCGTGGTGATAGAGAGTACGATGATGACACCAGCACAGGAGGAGGTATCCTATGAAGTCTATAAGGCGAAGATACCGACTTTTAGATTGGATGAATTTGAGAAACTCTATGCCCAAAAGATCACGCCAAATTCACTGCTGATGTCACTGAAACTCTCCAATGACCAAAATCGACTCATACGGCTCTTGAAAAATGAAGCCTTTGAAAAATCGCTCTATCTCAAACTCTTTAAACTCTATGATTGGGGAGGGCTAGAGGTGCACGAAAGTGATGTAAATCGTGATGTCACCACGACCTTTGT
>CAZCUH010000136.1:0-4228 GCA_964501795.1 uncultured Sulfurospirillum sp. | reverse complement strand
GTTTTAAGCAACTCTTTATACGCATTTATCGCTTTATTTCGCACTTCTAGCATCACTTTCATACTGATTTCTGCTTTGTCGATGGCGATGGCGGCTTGGTGGAGGTCTTTGACTTGTCCTGTGGCGATTTGACCTAGGGCTGTGTCTGCGGATTTTTGTTTTTCGTTGACTTCACCGATGGTGCTTTGCAAGATAGAGAAAAAGTCACTGCCATTTTGATTGCCATCTTGCTTGGATTGTATAGCATCAGAGATTGCTAAAGGTGATATGTTTTGTATTGCTGCTGCCATCTATTTATCCTTTCATCATGTCTATCGCACTTTGGGCGATACTTTTTGTACTTTGAAACGCTGCCACATTGGCTTGGTACGCTCTGGTTGCTTCTACTAAATCGGCCATCTCGATGACGGGGTTAATATTTGGCAAAGAAATATAACCATTTTCATCCGCGTCAGGATTGGATGGGTCAAATCGTAATTTAAATGGACTATCATCTCGCACAATCTTATCTACCACGACTGCAGAGAGCGCAGGATTTGGGAACTCTTTTGCGGCTGGGTCATTGATATAGTTTTCATTTTGAACTAAGTTACTATTTTTGGCGATAGCATCGTTTAAGTGGCTATCAAAGCTTATCTCTTTAAAGACCGCTTCCTTGCGACGATAAGGTCCACCCTCTGCCGTTCTCGTTGTATTGGCGTTGGCGATGTTTGACGAGATCAAGTTGATACGAAGTCGCTGTGCAGAGAGACCATATCCACTGATATCAAAACTACTCATAAATGCCATGTGTTATCCTTTCTTGCTTATCATGATACTCTTGATGAAGTATCTATCATGCTTTTAAAGAGCATCGATTTTTTCTTGAGCGCTGCGGTGATGGCGTTTATCATGATAGCGTTCTTGCTCATCTCTGTGGTTTCTACATCTAAATCCACACTATTGCCATCATTACGCGTTGCGTGATTGGGACGGAAAAAGATATTGGCTTTGCCTGCATCTACCTCATGTAAGGCAGAGAGATGCATCGCATCAGTCTTTGCCATCTGCAAGCTAGGTGCTTTGTCATCCAAAAGTGCAGCACTCTTTGCTAGCATCGTTTCAAAGTCAATATCTTTTGCTTTATAATAAGGGGTATCCACATTGGCGATATTGCCCGCAATCATATCTTGGCGAATGCCACGATACTTGAGGGCGTCTATTGCGATATTTTGATACTTACTTATCTGTATTGCCATCTTAACCTTTCTT
The DNA here is from genome assembly GCA_964501795.1 of uncultured Sulfurospirillum sp. Lineage (GTDB taxonomy): Bacteria > Campylobacterota > Campylobacteria > Campylobacterales > QNZT01 > JANTGR01. Next base: position 2,977 of record CAZCUH010000136.1, on the reverse strand, counting down.
AAGCTCTTAGCCAAAAGAGAGCAAAGAGTGTGCCAAAATCATTTAAAAATTAAATTATTTGAATTATTCTATCCAATTTGTATTTTAATTGAGATTAATGTAAACTATTTGATTGAGCCTTATGTATGTTAAGCGTTCAACGAACAACCTCTGCAAGGGAAGGGTCAAAATTTCGTAGAAATTTTGGGGTACCCACCGTGAAGCCGTTTGAGTTGAACGCTTAACATACATAAGGCTCAATCAACAAAAGGACAATGGATTGCGCGTGGATAAAACACTTTTTTATGTTAGTGTCACTTTGATTACGATAGGTATCGTGTTTAGCTACTCGCTGACGACTTATGTCTCTGCCTTGCAAGATGTATCACAATTTTATTTTTTCAAAAAACAGTTGATTGCAGGGATCTTGGGGATTTTGATGATGTGGATCATCTCTCGCATGAATCCTGAACATGGCTTTACCTTTCTTGGATTTGCTTTTTTTGGACTTTTTCTCTTTTTGATGACGATTATGCACTTTTTGCCAGCCTCTTTTGTGACAGAGGTGGGTGGTGCGAAACGCTGGATTAAATTGGCGGGTTTTTCTATTGCCCCTGTGGAGTTTTTTAAGGTAGGATTTGTCTTTTTCTTGGCGTGGAGTTTCTCACGAAAGATTCAACATCACGCCCAAAGTCTCAAAGAGGAGATGATTACTTTTTTACCTTATGTAGCGGCATTTGCAGTCGTGGTCTATCTCATCGCTATCATGCAAAATGACTTGGGGCAAGTGATCGTACTAGGGCTGAGCCTCGTCATCATGGCATCGATGGCGGGGACGAGTGCGCGGTTTTTTATGGTGGCTATTTTTTCTGCTATTGCGTTGTTTGTCGTGAGTATTGTCACTTCTGATCATAGAATATTACGGGTAAAGTTATGGTGGAGCAATATCCAAGACTTTATCCTCTCTTTTTTGCCAGATTCTTTAGCCAATACCCTGCGCGTGAAAGATACCATAGAACCTTATCAGATATCCAACTCTTTTTATGCGATAAAACATGGTGGATTTTTGGGTGAGGGCTTGGGCAATGGTACGATAAAGCTAGGCTATTTGACAGAAGTACATACGGATTTTGTCTTAGCAGGTATGGCAGAAGAGATTGGGATTGTGGGGCTTTCTATCGTGATTGGACTCTTTTTCTTTATGGTCTTTCGCATCTTTCGCATCGCAAATCGCTTGGAAAATCGCATGGAGTCGCTTTTTGTGTTAGGGGTAGGATTGATCATCTCTCTTGCCTTTTTTCTCAATGCTTATGGTATCACAGGAATCACTCCGATCAAAGGTATCGCTGTGCCATTTTTGAGCTATGGGGGTTCGTCTATTTTGGCACATGCCATAGCCGTGGGGATGGTGCTGATGCTCTCTAAAAAGGTGCGACTATGAATATCGCTATCACGGGAGGCGGTACAGGAGGACATCTCACAATCGCCAAAGCCATCAAAGAAGAGCTGAATCATAGAGGGATAAAACCCATATTTATCGGCTCGACTTATGGACAGGATAGGGCGTGGTTTGAAGCGGATGAGGGGTGGTGTGAGAAGCACTTTTTAGAGACTTCAGGCGTGGTCAATAAAAAAGGTTTTGCAAAAATACTAGCCTTGCGAGATATCTTTAAAGCGACACTACAAGTGCGAAAAATTTTTAAACAAAACCAGATAGAAGCGGTTTTTTCTGTGGGTGGCTACTCTGCCGCACCTGCCTCCTTTGGGGCTATCATGATGGGTAAAAAGTTTTATATGCATGAGCAAAATGCCGTGATGGGAAGACTCAACAAACTTCTAGCCCCTAGAGCTACGATGCTATTTTCTTCTTATCATGATAGCCAAGTGAGAGATTATCCTGTGCGTGCATGTTATTTTGAGAAGGCGAGAGTACGAAAAGAGATAAAAACGATACTTTTTTTAGGGGGTTCTCAAGGGGCGAGTGCGATTAATGATTTTGCGCTAAGTATCGCCCCAACACTACAAGAAAAAGGGATTAAAATCATCCACCAATGTGGTAAACGGGATTTGGAAAAATGTCAAAAGTTCTATCATGATACGGGGATAGAGGTTGATTTGTTTGATTTTTCAACAGCCTTAGAGGAGAAGAGTGAAAAAGCGGATTTTGCAATTTGTCGTGCGGGGGCGAGTACGCTCTGGGAACTGACAGCAGCACAACTCCCAGCGCTTTTTGTCCCATATCCTTACGCGGCAGGGAATCATCAGTATCACAACGCAAAGTTTTTAGCTGATAAGGGTTTGGCTATGTTGGTAAAACAAGAGGATTTAAAGGCAGATATCTTAGAAGATATTTTTGCAAAAGATATCGCCAAGATGAGTGAAGGACTCGCTATCATGATAGCAGCAGATGGTGCCAAAAAGATAGTAGATACTATTTTAAAGTAAGCCACCACATCCGAAGTTTCATCCCCCAAGTAGAGCTATACCCCACCTCAGAAAATGCTACCTTACCATCCTTGTCAAAGATGAGAGTAGTGGGAAAGGCTTTGATTGCAAACTTTTTGGCAAGTTGCCCATTTTGATCATTGATGAGTGGAAATTGCAAACCTTTCTCTTTCATAAACTTTTCAAGCTCTTCATTGCTCCCTGATTGCACCGCGATAGTGATGAGATTGTACGATTTTGCAAGGGTATTGAAGTTGGAAATCTCTAGCTTACAAGTAGGACACCAAGTCGCCCAAAAGTGCACAATGAGGGGCTTATCATGATAGGCACTACTTTGAAATTCTCCACCATCTACCATCGGTATGGTCATAGAAGGCAAGGTGTTAAAGGAGAGTTCTGGTCTTTTAAAATAGCCAATGACACTCACTAGAATATAGGCTAGAATGAGGGTAACGATGGTCTCTTTGAGGAACTTTTTTATTTTCATGGCTGTAGTGTAGCATATCTATCATGATAAGAAAAGAGAGAAAATTAGCCTTTTTATGAATTTTTG
>CAZCUH010000135.1:0-4230 GCA_964501795.1 uncultured Sulfurospirillum sp. | reverse complement strand
GGATCGAACCGCTGACCTCTTCGCTGCCAGCGAAGCGCTCTCCCAGCTGAGCTAAGCCCCCAAATATGTGAGAGAAAAGATTATAGCAAAAAAATATTATTTTTTACTATTTTCTAACTCTTTTTTGCGAGATTCTTGTAATCTCTGTGCAGATTTCTTAGAAAAATGTAATCCTATATAGATGGCTAAAAAAACCAATAATCCCATCACTCCCGCTGCTATAATGACCACATTTGCTGTCATGGCACTCATCTATCGCTCCTACTGTAATACAAAATATTTTTGCGCACTTTTTTTATCTGCTAGTGGCATCACTTCTAGGCTCTCTTCCCCTATCATGATAGTACCTAGCTTCTCTTTTGGCGCTTTGGTATAAGCGAGCATCAACTTGCCCGCCAACTCTTTATCACCCCTACTTGCATTTTTAGAAAGCAAGGATAAACCACCCACAACCCCCACCGTCCGTGCAAAGTCATAGTCAGGATGTGAAATCTTTTGCAAGTTTTCATTGTCCTCTTTGTTGCGCCCCATCACAAGCTTTGCACCATCTGGAAGCCTAAAATGTCGCCCATATTTAAGCAAATCAATATCCGCAACTTCAAAATCCCCATGCTCTATCACATCACGAATCTTGGTTGCCATAGAAGCCTCAGTTAGCAGACATCCCCCACCAGGACTCTCATACTCTTCAAATCCCCACTCTTTGGCTAGGCGAAGTTGCACTTCCCTGCTTCTACCCTCTATACCCAAAAGCTTCTCTCTATCTACCCAGCCCTTTATCTCAGGTGTCGTAGGTGCCATCAGCTTGGCAGACATCGGACGCAAGATGAGTCCATCTTCTTCTTGATTGGCAAGTTTTGTAACATTTTTTATCGCTTCACTACGCTGACTCATGGGGCGCTGTCCTATCACCTCACCTGTGATGATAAACGAGGCATTGTGCTCCTCTAACAAAGCAAGGGCGATACGAAACATATTGGCATGACAATCAATACAAGGGTTGAAATGTTTACCATAACCATATTTTGGCGCAAAAAGTATCTCTTGGATAAACTGCTCTCGTGTATTGACCACGAGCAAATCCGCTCCCACCATCGCCGCACGGGATTTTAATAGTGCGCTATTGTCCTTGGTGCCACCAAATCCCATATCGATATGCAAGGCAGTCACCTCTATACCTTGATCTGTCAATAACTTGATAGAAATCATACTATCTAACCCACCCGAAAATAGTGCTAATGCTTTGATAGTCTGCTCCTTAAAGAGTATTTTAGGCGTATTATACAACAATGTACTAAAGGAGACCTCTAAAGAACAACACAATATAAATTTTTATTATATTCTTAAGCAGTTATTAAATAAGTATATATTATAGTTGTAGAACAAAAATTTACAAAATAAGGATACAAAGATGAAGATGAAAATAGTGACACTAGGTGCTACGATGTTTATGTTACAAAGTGCTTATGCGGGTACTTTTATGGATGCAGCATGGGCTGACAAGGCTTGCAAAGCGTGGAATCAAAACGCAACTTTGACCACTGAGCTTGGTAAAAAGTGGATTAAAAATGATGGCAAAAGAGGATATAAAATCATTCAAATATTTAGAGATAAATGTGGAGAAAGTAGCAAGATACAATTGACTATCAAAGAGCAAGATGGCAAAGCCGTATGTGCTAGTGGTGGTAAACCAGATGGCAAAGCTCTCGATAGCAGTATGGATTATGTCATGCATGCTAGTGATAAGGATTGGACTTGTATAGGAAAAGGTAGCTTTGGATGTGGTGCCATGGGAGCGATGGCAACAGGAAAGTTAAAATTTAATGGTCCAAAAGTAGAAGCGATGAGCGTGATGGGACCTTTTGGTGACTTCTTGACACTCACTGGCGAAATCGGTGGTGACAAAAGTAGTTGCGCACAATAAAACCACTTACAACTTCTCAATATCTTGGGAAGTTGTGAACAAAATAAATTTTCTAACCTCTACAAAAACCTCTTTTCCTATTTCATAATTGATAAAATAACACAAAAATATGTTAAAATCACCAAAAGGACGATGATGAGCAGACGCGCAAACAAATATGACAACGGCTTTACAGAAGCAGATTTTCTAGTCACCACGCGAGAAGAGATGCATCGGCGTGGCTGGGATCAGCTCGATGTCATCATCGTCAGTGGCGATGCCTACATAGACTCACCTTTTATCGGTGTAGCCATGGTCGGACGCATCTTGGAGAGAGAAGGCTATCGTGTCGGCATGATAGGACAACCAGACATCAAGTCCGACAAAGATATCAAACGCTTAGGCGAACCCAAGCTCTACTGGGGAATCAGCGGTGGAAGCGTGGACTCCATGGTTTCCAACTACACCGCCACCAAGAAGTTTAGAAACAGCGACGACTACACACCCGGTGGCGTCAACAACAAGCGCCCAGATCGCGCAAGCCTAGTCTATTGCAACCTCATCCGCCAACACTTCAAAAACACCGTTCCCTTAGTCCTTGGTGGTATAGAAGCAAGCCTGCGCCGTATCACCCACTATGACTACTGGTCCAACAAACTACGCAAACCCATCCTCTTTGATGCCAAAGCCGACTACATGATATATGGCATGGGAGAGATAGCGCTCATCGACCTCACCAAAGCGATAAAAAAGGGAGAAGCGCCAACCGATATCCGAGGAGTCTGCTACATCGCAAAAGAGCCAAAACCAGAATACATCCAGCTCCCCTCCCATGATGAATGCCTCAAAGACAAAGAACGCTATATCGATATGTTTGATGCCTTTTATGACAACAACGACCCCATCTCTGCCAATGGACTGTGTGAAAAAGTAGATAGCCGCTACCTCATCCAAAATCCCCCTTGCGACTACCTAGATGAAGATGAGATGGACGCGCTCTCTGCCTTGCCATTTACCAGAGAGCTACATCCCTATCACAAAAAAGAGGGCAAAGTCAAGTGCCTAGAGACGATAAAGTTTTCTATCATGACACACCAAGGATGCTGGGGCGAGTGCAACTTCTGCGCTATTGGTGTACATCAAGGACGCACTATCCGCACACGAAGCGAAAAATCTATCGTCCAAGAAGCCAAAGACTTCACCCAGTACAAAGACTTCAAAGGCTATATCTCCGATGTCGGAGGTCCCACCGCAAATATGTACGGCTACGAGTGTGGCAAAAAGCTCAAACTAGGCACCTGCGACCACCAACGCTGCGTGGACTCCACACACCTCTGCAAAACCATGAAAGTCGATCACTCCCGCAACATCAACCTACTCAAACAAGTCCGCGCCGTACCAGGTATCAAAAAGGCATTTATCGCTTCGGGCATACGCTATGACCTCATCAACGAGGACAAAAACAAAGGGTACGCCTATCTAAAAGAGATCGTCAAGCACCACATCTCAGGACAACTCAAAGTCGCCCCAGAACACACCCAACAACATGTCCTAGACCTCATGGGAAAACCAGGCAAACAGACCCTAGTGGACTTCAAAAAACTCTATGACAAGCTAAACAAAGAAGAAGGCAAAAAGCAATTTCTCACCTACTACCTCATCGCCGCACACCCCGGCTGTGAAGAGAAAGATATGCACGAACTCAAACGCTTCACCAGCGAAGAACTACAAATGAACCCCGAACAAGCCCAAGTCTTCACACCCACCCCTAGCACCTACTCCGCCGTGATGTACTACACCGAGATGGATCCCGTGACACGAAAAAAGATATTTGTCGAAAAAGATACCAAAAGAAAAGAGAAACAAAAATCAATCGTCGTGGCGAAAGATGGGTTTTGTTCGGGGTTTGCTTCGTAGTGGAAGTGATTTGCAATGCAAACTTTCCTTGAAAAATCTTAAAAAAAACAAAAACACTAAAAATTTGCTATAATCATCAAAGATAAAAGCATCGGAGATAATCATGCAAACACTAACTATAAAAGTAAAAGATGATTTAGTATCAGAAGTCATGACAGTTCTTGCCCAATTTAAAGATAGCATACAAATTACACAAGATGAAAATTTAGAACTTGATCCATATTTTTATGAACGACAAAAAAAGTTACAAAAAATAGTAGATAAAATGGATAAAAATCCATCAATATTAACTAACTTTGAGGATTTTGAAATCAAAATGGATAAGCTAGAAAAAGAACTTGAAGAAAAATATGCAAATTAAACTTGATGAAGAGTTTGAAAAGAATTTTGAAATCATCTTTAAACATATC
>CAZCUH010000134.1:0-4275 GCA_964501795.1 uncultured Sulfurospirillum sp. | reverse complement strand
ATCGAACAACCTCTGCAACGGAAGGGTCAAAATTTCATCGAAATTTTGGGGTACCCACCGTGAAGCCGTTTGAGATGACATATATGATACAGAGGGTTTTATTATCGTGCCAATGCCCAATCCCAAAATGGCAATACTTCCACCAAAACGCTATCATGATAGAAGTGCTCTTCGTGTTCTAGTGTGAGGATAGTAAGTGTTTTGATTTTGTATTTTTGCAGTTCTTTTTCTAGGCGAGAGAGTTTACTCTTTATCATAGAAGATGGCAAAAAAGGCATGGCTAAGATTGCCTTATCATGATAGGGAAGATAAAAGTCTAATAAATCGGTAAAATAGACCTCTTCGTGGGATTTTAATAACTCTAAAAAGATGATATTTTCAAATCTCTTGATAAAATCTTTTTCAAAAGTCAGCACACTTTTGATAGCAAAGTCAATGAGATAAATCTTTTTATCTGCCCTTGGCATGGCAAATTTTTCTACTAAAAAGATACTTCTCTCTTCTTGTAACTTTTTGACGATAGCATAAAATTTATCTTTTGAGATTTTATGAAAGACTTTGATATCGTTAAATAGCGTAAATGGGGAGATGCTATCACCTTGAGCGAGGGCAAAGTGTCTAAGGATAGTGAACTCCAAAGGGCTATCACAAATGAGTTGGATATGTTCTTGAAAAAATTTCGTAAAGCCCTCTTTGTGAGAGAGCACCACCGCAGGATAAGTACCCCAAGTAGCAAAATCATTAAAGGTCGATTCGATCGTGCTTTGTCGCTTCTCAAAGGCGATGAACTCTTCAAAATCTAAAGGATAAAGAATCTCTTGTGTGAAGCCCTCTATCTCTCGTGGCACAGTAGTGGTGATGATGACCTCTTGACAAGGAGGAATCTTAAAAGAGAAGTCAAAATTTTCCAATACCAAGAGTTTGATTTGGTGCTTGATTAAAAAGTTAGGCAAGCCAAAAAGTATCGCTTGAGAGAGGCGCAAATCTGCAAAATCCATATAGAGATATGAGCCTTTTTTCTTCGTAGAGAGATACTCATAGATGATGGTAGTTTTGCCCGACTTTTTAGGCCCATACAGAAGCGTTTTGTCCTGTTTAAATGAAAATTTTCTAGGATAAAAACTAGGCTTTTTAAACTCTTGCGCATAGAGGATTTCAAGTAAATTTGTCATAGTTTATTCTACCTAAAAGTTATTTATGTATAATCGCGCCATTATGAAGAAAAGGAAATCGTTGTTTAATTTACAAAACTATGAAAAATTCAATATCAAAAATGGCGTCCTATCAGGTATCGTCGTTGCCGTAGCATTGGTGCCTGAAGCGATCGCCTTTAGTTTTATCGCGGGGGTGAGTCCATTAGTGGGGCTTTATACGGCTTTTATCTTGGGGCTAGTGACGGCACTTTTGGGTGGTAAACCAGGTATGATTTCGGGTGCGACGGGCGCGGTGGCTGTGGTATTTGTCGGGCTAGGTTTGGCAGTGAGCAAACTGCATCCTGAACTTTCAGGTGAAGCCCTCTCTCTCATGATACTGCATTATATTCTCTTGACAACGATTGTGGCTGGATTGATTCAGATAAGCATAGGCTTTTTCAAGATGGGAAAATTTATCCGTCTCGTGCCTCAACCTGCGATGTATGGCTTTGTCAATGGTCTAGCTATCGTCATCGCTATGGCGCAGTTGAAGTTTTTTAAATCTTCGGATTATGATAGCTTGACAACATGGGGTGAAAGGATATCTCACTCTTTTGCTGAAAATTATGAGATGTATATCTTTGTAGCTATTACGATGGCAATTATGCAGTTTTTGCCACGATTTACCAAGGCAGTGCCTGCAGGTTTGGTAGCGATTGTACTCTTAACTGTAGTAGCATATTTTGCTGGTATCGATACCAAGACGGTGGGAGATTTGGCAGATATCAAGGGGAATTTTCCGCACTTCATCATGCCTGATTGGTCACTTTTGAACTGGGATAGTTTGATGATTGTCTTGCCTTATGCTGTTTTGGTCGCATTGGTAGGCTTGATTGAGTCTTTACTGACACTCTCTGTACTTGATGAGATGGGTGGAGAGCGCGGTAATGGCAATAAAGAGTGTATCGCGCAAGGTACGGGCAATGTCTGTACGGGGTTTTTTGGCGGTATGGCTGGATGTGCGATGATTGGGCAGAGTATCATCAACTTTACTTCAGGTGGGTTGGGGCGTATCTCTTCGTTTACCGCAGCGGTCTTGCTTATCCTCTTTGTGGTATCACTCTCTGGCTTGATTGCGATTATCCCTGTGGCAGTTTTGGTGGGGATTATGTTTATGGTGAGTATTGGAACTTTTGAGTTTTCCTCACTCTCTCGTATCAAACGGATGCCAAAAAGTGATGCGTTTGTTTTGATTTTAGTGACATTGGTAACGGTGAAATTTGATTTAGCGATTGCGGTGATTACGGGGATTATCATCTCGGCATTGGTCTTTGCTTGGAAACATGCAAAAATCTTTTCTCGTACGCATAGCGAGGCAGATGGCACCAAGGTGTATGCGTTGGATGGGCCTCTATTTTTTGGTTCAGTGACTTCATTTTTTGAACAGTTTGATATAGAAAATGACCCCAAAAATATTGTCATAGATTTTAAAAATACACGCGTGATGGACTCTTCAGGTGTAGAAGCTGTGGATAATATCACGAAAAAGTATGAGAAAAGTGGACGCAAATTGTCGCTTCGTCACTTGAGTAAAGATTGTAAAGCACTACTCAAAGCGGCTGGACCTTATTGTGTCTATGAAGAAGATGACCCTACCTATAAAGTAGCGGTAAATTTATAATAGGAGAAGAAGATGACAAGTATAGATGATGTAAAAAAAGAGATGCGAAAATTGGAAGAGATACGAAGTGCGTTTTATGCACTGTTGGATGTGAGTATTCCCAAAGATGCAAAGGGACAATTTGACTTTTCAAGTAACCCTACTGTCGATGCTGAGGATGTTTACAAAAACTTTTTTAAGCTGGATTATCAAGCGAGAAAAATCAGAGGTTTACTGATGGAAGCGCGAGATATTCACCCTAGCTAATGTCCTATATAACGCTAAGTAAAACAAACTATTTTCATAATCTGGAGCTTTTGTCTGACAAGCTAGGTGCCAAAGAGAAGTTAGCAGTGGTGCTAAAAGACAATGCTTATGGACATGGACTCATGCAGATGGCAACACTTGCATCGGAATTTGGTATCACAAAAGCGATTGTCAAAAACTATGATGAAGCAAGAGTGATAAAAGATTTATTTGATTTTATACTCATCCTCGCTCCCAATATCCAAGAGATTACAACAGAATTTTCTCTCGTGATTAACTCCGTGGAAATGCTCTCGCATATACCCAAAGGGGCAAAAGTTCACCTCAAGATAGACTCAGGTATGCACCGCAATGGTATCGCTCAAGAGGAGCTAGAAGAAGCCTTTATCATGATAGCTGAGAAGGGGCTGATTTTGGAGGGAGTGATGACACACTTTCGTTCGGCAGATGCACTCTCAACAGAGCTTTTTTGGCAGATGAAAGTCTGGAAAAAAATCAAAGAAAAAGCCCTTGTTTTGGCAGAAAAACATCGCTTTGCAAAACCTCTTTTTCATAGTGCAAACTCTGCTACACTGTTGCGATTACAGCACTATCATGATGACTTCGCTCGTTGTGGGATTGCGACCTATGGATATGAAGAATTTGACGCGGTATTTGGTGCTTTTCATCTAAGGAGTGTTTTGCAGTTGTGGGGTGAAAAAATCGCAAGCCGAAATCTCAAAAAGGGTGAAAGAGTAGGCTATGGTGGCGTGGGTGAGCTCTCGTGTGACGCTGCTGTTTCAACTTATGATATCGGTTATGGAGATGGGATTTTTCGCTATAGGGGTGAGGGAGATTTAAAGACGGCGGAAGGTTTGAAAATCATAGGTCGTATTTCGATGGACAATCTATCTGTCGAGGGAAATCGTGATAAAATCTCCCTCTTTGCAGATGCAAAAGCCCTAGCACACTATCATGATACGATTGTCTATGATGTGCTAGTCAAGCTTTCACCGACTATCAAGCGTATTATAGTTGGTTAGGTATCTTCGCCTGATGTGATGTCGCTCCTGTGTAGGAGATGATTCCACGGCTTAGATGTACTACTTTTTCATAGCCCATACGCTCCAAGGCTGCCATCACTTGACCGGTTCTATTGCCTGTTCTACAGTAGAGCACCACGGGTTCATCTTTGAGTGCTTCAAGTTTGTCTAGGTGTGCTTGAATCACAGAAGT
>CAZCUH010000133.1:0-4298 GCA_964501795.1 uncultured Sulfurospirillum sp. | reverse complement strand
CCAATACGCTCGCAGATCAAAATGACTACCACTCAATGCCAATCATTGGATGGAAGACAGAGAGTTATGGAGGCTGGTGTGCCAAAAAGATATGGCCAAATAGAAACTGGTTGTTACTTGACTCAGAATTTGGTTTCAAACAGTATGTTCGCTTTGACAGTAGATCTAGATACTGGAAAGTAGGAGCTATATCCTATATATGGGTGCAATAACGATCATAAAAGCATGGATTATGTACAATCCATGCTTATCTAAAACAACAAGGATTAAAAAATGAAAATATTTCTATTCACACTTCTTTTGATATTGATGACTGCCTGTGGTGGAGGTAAGTATTCTGTGAGCATTGAAAAAGAGGGAGATCTTATGATAATTGATAAAGCAAAAGCAAAAGAATTTCTACTCAACTACGACAAGTTATATGGAAAAACTTCTATACCTTCTTATTATTATCCAGGTAAGTTTGACAAGCTAAAGCCTTCTATTGGCTTGATTATAAAGTATGAGGGCAAGATAAGACTCCCTGGTAACTTAGTAAATGTGATAATATACCCAATTCATAATCAAATAAAAAAATATGATGATTCAATTTTTTATCATGATATTAAACCACATCATGCTTTTTATATTATCCCAGATGAAATGTTGAAAAAGTTAAATATATTGGATGAGAGTGGTCATATCACAGATGGTATCATCATCGAATCAGCAGATCAGACAAACAAAAAGATACCACATGATAAATATATCATCAAGCTTTCCAAAGAGGAGTTAAACAGTGTGCATGATACGATATTCACGCAAAAAGGTCTATAAGACTCCTATAAATTTGGGTGAGGGTGTATGCACTGCTTGCCCCTGCGATGCCAGCACCGAAGATGATGACATCGTAGTTTAATGATAAGGGTTGAATTTTTGTAAATCTTTAAATTTATTGACCGTGAGCTTGGAAAAGGCTTCGACATAGTTCCAAAAATCTTGCTTGAGTGCTTCATCCATGTCATAAGCTTCTAGCGCTTGTCTCATGCATCCAAGCCACTCCATTCGGGCATTGTCATCGATAGAGAAGTCATCATGCATATGAATCATAAAAGTATCGAGATCTTGCCCTCCAGAGACCTCTTCATAGACAGCAGGACCACCACAAAGTTGTATAAAAAACTTTGTATTTTTGACTTTGACTTTATCGAACTCTTCTCTATCTTGCGGGAAGAAATTTTGGATATCGCTCTCATAAATGATATCATAAAAGCTATACATCAATTTTTGCATACCCTCTGCGCCACCTACTGCTTTGTAAAATTCGGGAGAAGGGTTTTTGAATGGTACTTTTTCATTTTCTACTGTTTTGCTCACTTCGTATGCCATGGACAATCCTCATAAAATTTTGAAAATTCTAACATAATTGACACTTATTTTCAAGCTTATTTACTCTTGGTACACAGTTTATACACAATCGTGCGTTATACTTCCCCTGTTAGACAATAAAACCTCCTTTAAAATTTAAACCTCACACGCTTACCCCGTGTGAGTGTTTTCCTCTCATTTTACGCTATAATATTTTCACAACTATAGATATGGGGATAGATATGAAAGCACTAATACTAAGTTTATTACTCGCGCACGCCTTATGGGCGAGTGAATATTATGCAAAAGCAGAGCCTGTGGATCGTTATGCTATCAAAGCATCCATCAGCGGGGCAGTGATAAAAGTCGATGAGAACCAAGAGGGCAAAGTATCTGACGGTCGTGTGCTTATCATGATAGATGATAGGATGGATAAGATCGAGTTAGACGCATCCAAGGAGAAGTTAGCTTTTTTACAGCGCAATATAGACTTGAGTAAACAGTCCGTTTCCAATGCAAGAAAAGTGATGCAAATCAATCAAGCCAATTATAAAAAAGTGCAGCATCTCGCCTCTTACTCAACACTCCAAAAAGATACCAAACGCCTCGCTTTTATCAATAGTAACAATAGCTATATACAAAGTAAAAGTGCCTTGGAAACTCTCAAAACCCAGCTTGCAGATCTCAAAGTACGCATCGCAAGACTGCAAGATAGTATCAGCAAGAAAAATATCTCCATAGATCGTGGTCTTTACATCTATAAACTCTATCCAAGAGTCGGGGATTTTGTCACTATGGGCGCGCCTTTGGTAGATAGTGCCGATATCTCCAAAGCACGCTTGGTCATCTATGTAAACAAAGAGGATTTAGAGGGGATAGAGGAGAAAAAAATCTATCTCAATGATAAAGCAACAGACTACAAGATAGCCAAACTCTGGAAAATCGCAGATAGTAAAAATATCTCTGCCTATCGCTGTGAAATCATCATCAATCAGCCAAAGGTATTTTCAAGTCTGATGAAAGTCGAGTTTAAATGATGAAAAAGACAAGCTGTCCTCTTGATTGTTATGATGCCTGTAGTGTCATCTATGAAGATGGCAAACTCAAAGGGGACAAAGCCCACCCCATCACCCAAGGGTACCTCTGCCCCAATCTCAACCATTATCTCAAAGAACCTCGCATCCAAAAGCCCCGATATAAAGGTAAAGAGATCGAGATGGATGAAGCCTTGGAGATACTCAAAGCAGCGTTAGAGCGCTATCATGATAAGCCTTCACTCTATTTTAAAGGGCAGGGCAATTTTGCTGTGATGCAAAATATCACGGGGCTTTTTTTCAAAGCATATGGTGCTACTTTTACCCGAGGTTCACTCTGTGATGGGGCAGGAGAAGCAGGGGTGATAGCAGGGAGAGGGGCGAACCTCTCTATGCCACTTTCAGAGATAGCCAAAGCAGAAGTGGTGGTTGTCTGGGGGAGAAATATAGAGACAACTTCCTCCCATCTCATGCCAATCATCAAAAATAAAATTCTCATCGTCATCGACCCCGTCAAAACAGAAATTGCCAAAAAGGCAGACTTACATCTACAAATCCAGCCCCGTTCTGATCTCTTTGTCGCGATATTGATGGCACGGTTTGCCTATATCGACATCATGGAGGATGAGGCGTTTATCGAAGAGAGAGGAGAAGAGTGGGACTATTTTGTGGATTTTATCCGCTCCTATCCTATGAAAAAATTGATGCGTCGCTGTGGTATTCCTGCGGTGGATATCATCACCGCACTCTTACTCATACAGGATCGAAAGACAGCCTTTTTGGTGGGTGTGGGTGTGCAGAAGTATAGCCATGGATCTTCCGTACTTCGTATGATAGACTCTTTTGCTGCGATGATGGGAAAATTTGGCAAAGAGGGCTGTGGGGTGAGTTATCTAGGCAATTCAAGTCATGGATTTGATTTGCCATTTTCCAAACCCAAAAAGAGTGTGCCTATTGCCACGGTGGATTTTGGCGCGTATGATTTGGTCTTTATCCAAGGAGCAAATCCCGCCAATCAGATGCCTCGTACACAAAAAGTGATAGAAGGTCTAGAAAAGAGTGCTTGTGTGGTCTATTTTGGGCTTTATGAAAATGAGACATCCAAGTTGGCTGACTTGGTGATTCCAGCCAAAAACTTTTTGGAAAAAGAGGATCTAAGACTCTCTTATGGACATCATTATGTAGGAGCAATGCCAAAGCTAGAAGCGTCAGATATAGGCATATCAGAGTATGCATTGACAGCGTTTTTGATGGAACAATTTGCTTATGAAGGACTCGAAGAAGAGGGCGCGTATATCGCAAATATCCTTGCGTCAAATAGCAAAGATGAGGGGGACTATAAAGTCTCAAAATCTTATGATACTATCCCCTATCATGATAAGTTTTATACCGATGATGAGAAGTTTATCTTTGTCGATGAGATAGAAGATGATGGACTCAAAGGTCTAGGCTTGTATCTCATCACACCAAAATACAAATATTCGCTCAATTCCCAATTCAAACGGGCAAAATATGCACACCTACCCAAAAGTGCAGGCTTTAGCGATGGACAGAGGGTGCTGGTCTCATCACAATATGGATCGTATGAATTTGAAGTGAAAGTCGATGATGCCTTGCGAGATGATTGTGTACTCATCTACTCTGGTACAGCAGGCGTGAACTATCTCACACCTGACAAACTGAGCGAAGAGGGTGAGAGTGCTATTTATCAGGATGTGAAGGTGGATGTTGTTTGAGGTATGAACATGCATCATGTGTGTTATTGCCCAAATCTTCCAAATAACATACACTTTGTCTGTTATTTGGAAAAGATAGGACTAAAATATTTTTTTAAGCTTGAAACTATTTTAATTTTTAGATATAGTTGTACAGATTTACAGATAGTTTGATTGTTTACGGCGTGATATTGCATTTTAG
>CAZCUH010000132.1:0-4299 GCA_964501795.1 uncultured Sulfurospirillum sp. | reverse complement strand
CTTAAAAATGCCGTTTCAATCCCTGGTTTTGAACACAAACTAGGTGTGATGGGTATAGGTTCACCTCTTTATGAAATGAAAGATGATGGAAAAATTGGTACCTTACATGCCAAAGAAGGTATCCAGCCGAGAAAACCATGGCAGTTTGCTGAATACAACAAAGATTTAGAGAACATTTGGTGGGATGGACTCACAGGTGCATGGCAAAATGCTGTCGCTCCAGTACACCCAGATCCAATCGCAGGTAACCACGGTTGGCACCAAAAAGCAATCCTTGAGAAAGCAGGAGCAAGTGATAAAATAGGTGACATCTATGTCAACTATGAAAACAACTTCAAAACTTTCCAAGTATGGAGAGATGACCTCACTAGACCACTAGCGGCTGGTGATAAACTCAGACGCCCAAGACATATGAAGCGTCCAGGTGCAAAGCTTTCAGACAAAGCTTATGCTGTTTCGATAAAATCATAAAAAACTACAGAGGGAAGTATTTCTCTTCCCTCTTACTTCAGATAGGACTTACTACATGACACAAACATTACAAGAGACAAAACAGAGAGAATTTTTTTATGCTCTTTTATCAAGACTATTTATGAAAGAGATAGATAGCGACTTTTTAAAAACACTTGAGCATGAAGATATAAAAGAGTTCTTTTCAAATTTGGACGATTGGAAAGAGTACCATAGCCTAGAGAGAGCAGAGCTGATAGAACGACATTTAAATGTTGATTTTGCAGAAATCTCCCTTATCAATCTCATCCCTTATGAAACATTCTATGTCCGAGATGACGGTATGATAGAGAGTGGAGGAGACAACCCTGTACTACGATTTTATGAAGAGTTTGAATTTGTTGTCGAAAAAGATAAAGCAAGAGTGCTCTCTCCTGATCATATCGGTGTAGAGTTAGAATTTATGTATATGCTTTGTGGTGCGCAGATCAAAGCACTCGAGGAAGGTGATGCTATCGCTGCCAAATCATACAAAGATATAGAGATAGATTTTTTAGAAAAACACCTCCTCAAATGGGCACCTCTCTACTTGATGCAAGTCAAACAAGAGGCACAAACACCCCTCTATCATGATGGGGCGATGTTGGCAACTGAATTTTTACTCAGCGACTACCAATATCTCAAAACTGGTGCTATTTCATAAATGGGAAAACTCCAGATAGAACTAGGCTCTTGTGTTAGAGCATCTAGTAAATACTCAGATTGTACGCTCTGCGCAGATGCTTGTCCCGTCAATGCTATCACCTATCATGATAATATCCTCTCGCTTGAAGATGCCTGTATCGACTGTGGTGGATGTATCGGTGTCTGTCCGACAGAAGCTATTTCGCTCAATGATTTTAATACACTTGATTTTATCTTTAATTTTCTCAAAAGTGACGAAAAGCTTATCTCTTGTAAGAAAAATATCCCCTGTCTTGCCACACTAAGCGTTGAAAATCTCATCTCCTTAGCACTGCTCAGTGAAGAAGAAAATATCTTGGATATCGGACATTGTCAAAGCTGTGACATCAAAGAACCACTCTTTGAACTCATACAAAACAATATCCAAGAAGCCAATCAATTTCTCACCAATATCGGTAGTGATAAACAACTATCTAGCCAAGAAATAGCCTATCATGATAGCCCCACACCACAAGAAGAGGGTAATCGTCGTGATTTTTTAAAGCGTTTTTCACTCAAAGGGGCTATTGAAAGTAAAGTCGTTTTTGAACAAGAACTTGAAGCAATCGACAAGAGAGGTACACTAGATACGAGCACCACTGCCAAGATGCGGGAAAAAAGCTTGCCAAACAAAAGAAAACTTCTCTATATGGCACTCAAACGCGTCAAAGACCAGCCACACTTCACAAGCATCCCACACGAAGAGCTCTCTTTTATATCGCAAAAAAGTATCGATGAAAGCTGTGATAACTGCTCCTTTTGCTATCGTATTTGCCCTACTGGTGCGCTTAGTAGTGATACACGAGGATCCAAAATAGATTTTGATGCGCTTGCTTGTGTCAAGTGTCGCCTCTGTCACGATGTCTGTCAGAGCGATTCCTTGCACTTAGAACCATTTGAGACAGCGTCTATCTTTGAGCCAAAAGTAGATGAACTCATCCGCTTTAATCTTAGACGCTGCGAAGAGTGTGGTGTCTATTTTAGTTATTTTAATGATGAGAAACTTTGTCATCGCTGCAATATCGAAGAGGAGGAAGCAAAACGCTTATGGGGTATCCAATAGAGATGATAGGAAAGGAGACCTTACTCTTCTCTCTCATTGGCGAAAATGCCATCGAGAGTAAAAAAGAGGCACTTTTTAATGCCTTCTTTAAAGAGCGAGATGTAGATGCAAAAATGATGCCTTTAAACATTCGTATGGATGATATAGGCTTTTTTATCTATGGCTTTAAAGATTCCAAAATCAAAGCGGCCTATTTCCAAGAAGAGTATTGGCAAAAACTCTACGAACTATTAGAAGAGATGAGTCCTGAAGCCAAGCAATGTGGTATTGTCGATACCATCGATGTCAAATCAGGTAAAAATATTGCCTATCTCTCTCAAGGAAGAGCTGCCAATGCACTGCTAGAGCCTCAAGATAAAATAGTCGGCATCTATGGCAATACGCCAAGCGTCAAGAGCATCCTCTACCATCTCGTAAAAAATAATCCAAAAGAGATTGTATTGTATGCAGAAATTATCGAAGAGACACTTCCTTTAATGGAGATGATACCAGCAGATATACAAGTCGATGTCGTGCGCATAGAAGATACTATCATGATAGATAAATGTGCTATCATGATAGACGCAAAAATGAATAATAAATTACACTATCATGATAAAATAACCGTACTAGAACTTGGCTATCATGATAGTACACATTTAACCTTTATCGATATAGAAAAAGAGATAGCAAAAATTAAAACAAAAGAGTGGATAGAACATGGATGATTTAAGAAAAGAATTTGACGCATTGATGAAAAAAGATATTGATGACTGTGGTGATGGTAGCTGTGAAAACGAATACGAAGAAGAGTATGCGGATTATATCGTAGAGCTGACCACCAAGATGCTCGTACCTGAACGCTGTGGGCTCTATTTTAGTAAAAAAGATTTTAGAGACTTGGGACTTGCCTTTGAGCTTAGTATCTCCCTTAAACAGCGTGTACGGATGATTACTGACTTGCTCAAGAGTATCTTTACCATCGAAGATATGCAAAAAATGTTTGCAAATTTCAATACCCTCATTGACCATAAGATTAACACTTATCAAGAGTTAGCAACCGCCTTCCCAGCATCAGAATCTATTTTTGAAACACATATCAAAAAGGCTCAAAAACTCAAAAAAGATTTAGACAGAATCCTCAAAGAGAGCCAAGGCACACTCTAGCTCTCTATCATGATAAACTCTCTCTTCGCCAAAGTCATAGCAAACCCCTTCTCATAATAGGCTGCTTCATTGATAAAAAGCGTATGAAGGTTCTCTCCTTCATAAGGTATTATCTTGCCCTCAAAAGTCAAAAATAGAGGCTCTCCGTCCTCTATAGGAGCAAAGTCTCTATCTTGCCTATCAGGATGTACCATTGCCATGATATCACCATCCTTTTGACGAGGATAATCAACCAAGCTTTGATGCGTGTAAATCTCAATCTCTGTAGGTAGTGACTCCAGCGTATTGGTATTATGCGCTTCGACAAAATCAAGAAGATGATAGATCAAAGTTTCAGTTTCTAAAAAAATATCTCCACGAAGCACACCTTGAGGTACTGCACCTACTTCAATAGCAAAGCCATGTGTCGCAATAGAATCCACAAAAGCATCCTCTTCATCACCTTGCCAACGATAAACTTTTAATCTAGGCTCTTTTTTACACAAATATGAAATAGCTTGCCAAGTCAATTTACTCTCATTACTCACAACGATAGAAAGTCCCATATTTGCAGTCGTTGTATGCAAATCTACGATAAAATCCACCTTTGGTTTTGGCACACCTTTAGGACCCAAAATGCTATTTATCTTTTTGGCCAATTTTGCTTCATAGCTTGTCAAACTTTCATCCAATAAATCATTTAAATTAAATGCACGATTGAGATCACAGTCAATATAGCGACGCACCTCGTCTATTGCTTTTTCATTCATCAACATAGGTAGCGTAGTAAAACTGTTTCTCTTGACTAAAGAAGGACTTGAGAGCCACTTTTTCACAAGATAAACACCTGTAAGCTCATTGCCATGTGTACCACCAGTAATAGCTAACTTGTCAACCATAAAAAGACTCCTAAAAATAAGAGTTATTATAACAGAAAA
>CAZCUH010000131.1:0-4314 GCA_964501795.1 uncultured Sulfurospirillum sp. | reverse complement strand
TCAAGCATACTCTGCTCAACAGGTAGCTTATCTTTTTTGACAAGCCACTTTGCCACACCGATTCCTACTAGCAAGGCGGTAACATACATGATGCCGTACCAGTGGACTTTGATAGGGCCTAGTGAAAAAGCGATAGGGTCAAATTGTTCGTAGATGTGGTTCCATGCGGTCATGATTTTAGTGCCTTTGCGATGAGTTCTAGTGGATTTTTAAAGATGGTTTCTACCTTGGCGTTGTTGAGTGATTCACTGATTTGCACACGACAGGCAGAACACTCTGCTGAGACGAAGTGTGCTTTGGTGTCCTCTATCATGGCGGCTTTTGGCATACCTGCGCGTTTGGCAAGGTCGAATTTCTCCGTCTGCATCGTCACGCCACCAAAACCACAACAGCGATTTGAATCACTCATCTCTACCATCGGATAGTTTTGAGAAAGCAGATTGCGTGGCTCTTTCCAGATGCCTTGGACTTTCTTGGCGTGGCAGGCATCATGATAAGTGACAGTCGTGTCAAATAGCTGTCCTTTCTCTTTTAAGAGTGCTTGCAAACCTGTGTGATTATCGAGCCACTCTGTTGCCATGTGGATTTTTTGTGTCACTTTTTTCGCTCTCTCTTCCCACTCTGGCATATCATGATTTTTGAAAAATATCTCCCAATCATGCTTCACCATCGCGGAACAAGTTGCTTCAGGAATCAACATAGCATCACACTCGTCCATAAAAGTCTCAAAGTATTCGATATTGGCTTTGGTCATCCGCTCCACACTGCCAATGGCTCCCGTGAAGTAAGCAGGTGCGCCACAGCATTGCTGTTTTTTAGGAATGAAGATGTCGATGTTTAACTCTTTGAGAATCTCTACCAAACTCTCTCCTGTGCCTAGATAGTTGTAGTTTGCTAGACAGCCTATAAAAATCGCGACGCGCTGGGGTTTGTTTTCGCGGTTTTTGGCTAGGATTTCTTCAGGTTGGCTATTTAAGAAGCTCACTTTGGAGAGCGAAGGGATGAGTCTGTCTTTTTTCATCATCGGGAGTGAAAAGCGTGAGAAGAGACCCCGACCTTTCTCATCCTCTCTAAAAGCACAAGTCTTGAACATAAAGCCTAGTTTCATCACCATATCCATCACTTTACGGTGCTCAAAGAGGTAAAAAACGACTCGTTTAAACCAAGCGATACCAAATTTTTCAGCGATATCGGCGCGTACCTCTTCGATGACCATATCGGTGGCGAGAGAGTTGGGGCAGACTTCTACACAGTTGGTGCAGAGAAAACAACTTTCAAAGATATTTTTAGCTGTTTTGTCAAGTTCGAGATTTCCCGCTTGGTACTGCCCTAAAAGATCGATAAAACCTCGTGGAGAGGTGACTTCATCGGCATTGACTTGGTGGATAGTACAGACGGGAATACACTTCCCGCACTTGATACAATCATCGCTAGTCTCTTGAAAGTTAAATATCTTATCTAAGCTCATCTATATCGTCTTTGAAAAAGTTTTTTTCGCATCTTTAAATTTATGCAAATAGGCATCAAACGCCATGGCAATGTTGCGTATGAGCATGGCACCCGTAGCAGAGGCTTTTATCTCCTTATCATCTATCATGATAAGCCCTTCATCTTTAAATACTTTTAGTTCAGCTAAGGCTTCTTTGAAGTAAGAAGCAAAGTTGATGTTATATACTTTTTCGATGCGTGGGATATTGAGCTTGAAGTTACTCATCAGCTCCATAATCACCGCTTGTCGAATCAAGTCATCTTCATTTAGTTTCACACCTCTCTCAGTTGGCAGTCGTCCCTCATCTATGGCTTCTTCATAGGCGCTCATATCTTTGTAGTTTTGGACATAGTGGCGTTTGCCCTCACCGATACTCGTGAGTCCGATGCCGATGAGATCAGCGCCTGCCTTGGTCGTGTAGCCTTGGAAGTTTCTATGGAGTTCACCTTTTTCTATGGCTAAAAAGAGTTCATCTTCAGGTATGGCAAAGTGATCCATCCCGACCATCTTGTAGCCATTTTTCTCAAAATAGTCGATGGTATATTTGAGGATTTCAAGCTTGACTTTTGGAGCGGGCAGGGTGGTCTCATCTATCTTTCTCATCGTCTTTTTGAGCCAAGGCACATGGGCGTAGTTAAAGACAGCAAAGCGATCTGCATCGAGTTCTCTAGCTGTATGAAGTGTCTTTTTAAAAGTCTCAAAAGTTTGATAAGGCAAGCCATAAATCAAATCTACATTGACGGATTTGATCCCTGCTTCTCTAGCTATCATGATAGCCTTTTTTGTGACATCATAAGGTTGTATGCGGTGTACTGCTTCTTGCACTTTAGGGTCAAAGTCTTGCACCCCAAAAGAGATACGGTTAAAGCCACCTTTTTTGAGGACATCCATATGCCCTTTCGTGAAAAATCGTGGATCTATCTCACAAGATATCTCCGCATCTTTGGCAAAGTTTTTGAAATATTTGTGAATCAAGTCTATCACTTTTTGGAGTTGTACTTCATCAAAAAATGTCGGTGTACCCCCACCAAAGTGCATCTGAATCACTTCTCGGTTCATATCCAAGTGACTTGAAAGGATTTGCATCTCTTTTTCTAGGTAGTGGATATAGCGCTCTTTTTTATCCTCTTTGGAGGTAAAGACGACATTGCAACCACAAAAGTAACAAGCACTACGACAAAAAGGGAGGTGAAAATAGAGTGATATGGGTGCCGTAGCGTCCTGTGCTTCAAGTTCTGTGATATAGGCATGGACATCAAAATCTTCTTTAAATTCTAGTGCTGTTGGATAAGAGGTATAGCGTGGACCAGGTTTAGAGTACTTGGTGAATTTCTCGAAATCTATCATGATAGCCCTTGGTGGTTTTCGAGCTGTTGGGGATAGAAATCTTTGAGATTGATAAAGAGATTGGGGTGTTCTTTTTTGATGTCGGCGATTAATTTTTCTAGGTCTATGCTGACTGGTTTATTGCCTTCATTTTGTGCAAGTTGTCGGATTTCATCCATGGCAACAACCCAAACATCATCAAAGTCATTGGGCACATTTTGCCAAATCGTCTTTTCAAGTTTGAGATCAAAATTCTCTTTTTGTGTCTGTTTGAGTATGGTGAGCATCTGTGAAAAAGAGTCACTTGGTATAAAGGCATAAGCTTTTTTAGTATCTTCTTCATCGATGGCAAACCATGGATCTTCGGACTCCCAAGAGCCTGATTTGAGGTGTAACTCTTTGACTTTTGGATCATTGGTATTTTTGATTTCAAAAAGCGTTTTGTCATTTTCTCCAAAACCAAGGCTCTTTGAGAGCGTTTCTACCTTTTTGATTAAATCCGTTTTTTTCTCATTTTCCATCATTATCCCCTCTGTTTATCTAGCCAAACCATGATGCCTTTTTGCGCATGGAGTCTGTTTTCAGCTTCTGAAAATATCTCATCTGCATGTGCTTCAAAGACTGCTTCACTCACTTCATAACCACGATAGGCAGGCAGACAGTGTAGAAAAAGTGCATCATCTTTGGCTTCACTCATCAAGGCATCATCGACGATAAAACCGTCAAAATCTTTGATGCGTTTGTCTTTTTCATCTTCTTGACCCATAGATATCCATGTATCCGTGGTGACGACATCTGCACCTTTGACTGCCTCTTTTGGATCATTGGTGATGACTATTTTAGCATGAGATTGTGAAGCAAAAGTTAACGCTGATTGTAGTATCTCGCTATCGACTTCATAGCCTTTAGGTGTAGCCACACGAAGTTCAAAGCCAAGTTTTGCTGCGAGCATGAGCCAAGAGTGCGTCATGTTGTTACCATCGCCGACATAAGCAACGATAGGATTTTTATCTTTGCCATGCTCTATCATGGTCATATAATCTGCCATCAGTTGCACAGGGTGATAAGCGTCAGTGAGTCCATTGATAACAGGCACTTTTGAATGTGCGGCAAACTCTTCAAGTCCCGCTTGGGAAAAGGTACGAATCATCACCATATCGACCATGCGACTAATCACACGCGCAGTATCTTTCATCGGTTCCCCACGACCTAGTTGGCTATCATTGGAGGATAAAAAGAGTGCGTGACCGCCTAGTTGGTACATCCCAACCTCGAAACTCACGCGTGTTCGTGTCGAGCTTTTTTCAAATATCATACCCAAAGTCTGACCGGAAAGTTCTTCTTTTCTCTTGCCATTTTTGAGATCTTTTTTAATGTCAAATGCCAAGTCAATCATCTCTAAAATCTCAGTTTTAGAAAAATCATGCAGTGTTAAAAAATGTTTCACTTCTATTTCCTTGATGAAGTTTTAAAAAGCAGTTATTTTAGCGTAAAAATGG
>CAZCUH010000130.1:2529-4362 GCA_964501795.1 uncultured Sulfurospirillum sp. | reverse complement strand
GTATTATAGGATAATATCGGCTAAAGTTGTATGTATTAAAGTCGCTAGTGCTATAATTTGACAAAATTAAGAAGGTTTTTGATGAAAAGTTCTATTTTGTTTATGATAGTGGCTGTGAGTGTTTTGTTTTCAGGCTGTGCGAAGGAGGAGGCGTTGGTGAAATCTCCTATACAAAAGACAAGATTTCAAAGTGTCTCTTCTGATAAAGCGATACTTTTACAAAGCGGCGAGCAGAAGGCATCTTGTGCGATTTGTGGGATGCACTTACCGACATTTTACAAGACAAATCACGCGGCAGATACGAAAGCGGGGACAAAGCAGTACTGTTCCCTTCATTGTGTGGTGCATGACAATGAAATCAATAAAACAGATTTAAAAAACTTACGCGTCGTGGATACCCATAGTCTCAAAATGATTCCAGCGCGCAAAGCTTACTATGTCGTAGGCAGTTCAAAACCCGCAACGATGAGCCGTATCAGCAAATATGCCTTTGCTAAAAAATCTGATGCTAAAGCCTTTGCAGACGCTTTTGGTGGTAAAGTGATGCGATTTGATGATGCCTATGAAGTGGCGAAGAGAGACTTCATGAAAAGAGATTAAAGAGTATGCATTTTAAAGACCTTACACAAGCACAAAAAGAGGCGCTTCACACAGAGATTTTATCCCACGCAACAGATCTTGGTGGTAAAAATTTTCTTTTGCAGTTGATAGAAGATGTGAAGCGCACCCAAGAGAGTCCACTCATCTCTAAAGAGAAACATTTTTCATTTTCAAAAGGTTTTGTGACTTGGAATAAAGTGATATTTCCCGAAACTTTTGATCTTCTCTTGACCGCTATCATCACGCAAGAGCGAGAGGGAGATATGTTCAAGGGGCTTAAAGAGAGAGATCAAAAGCGGGTTACCAATATGCTCAAAACGCTCAAACCCATTGTGCTCACCATCAAGCCTAAAAATATCAAAGATGGCAAAGGGTTTACAATCCCTATCATCGACAGCAGTGATAGTGAGAAAACGGAGATTTCCCTAATCTTTAAACTCCTCTTTTTTTACAATATCGATTTTGCTAAAAAAGCGTTGGCATTTCAGCCTTCATAGTGCTTAGAGACAGCTTCCCAGTTTACGACATGCCAAAAGTTTTCTAAGTATTGTGCACGCGCATTTTGTCTATCAAGATAATAGGCATGTTCCCAGACATCACAGACTAATAGTGGCTTGTTTTCTCCTACTACGGGTGTTTGTGCATTGCTAGTATTTTCCAAAAAGAGATGTTTTTTGTGATCCATCACAAGCCATGTCCAACCAGAACCAAATAGCCCCAAAGCCGCAGCAGTGAAGTTCTCTTTAAAAGTTTCTAGAGAATCAAAGTGATGGTTGATAGCAGCGAGTAAGGCTGCGGAAGGTTTGGTTTTGTTTGCTGTAAGGCAGTGAAAGTAAAAATCATGATTATAGGCTTGGGCAGCATTGTTAAAGATGGAATTTTCCGAATTTCTCACAATCTCCAAGAGCGTCATATTTTGATAGGACTCACGGTTTTTGATAAGTTCGTTTAAATTATTGATATAGGCAGCATGATGCTTATCATGATGAAACTCTAAAGTTTGCTTTGAGATATAAGGCTCCAAGGCATCGTAAGCATACGGTAGGTCAGGTAATTTGTGTATCATGATAGACTCCTTGATAGTATTTGTTGCGTTTATTATAACAAAAATAGTATAAGTATAACTAATCTCTCGAAGCGTAAAATTGTAGGAATCTTAACTCTCTCTTATTTGATTGTATTATAAATCTTTTTCATAGAACAATCTAACTAAAGCGCGTTATAATATTCTCA
>CAZCUH010000130.1:0-2429 GCA_964501795.1 uncultured Sulfurospirillum sp. | reverse complement strand
TATTATAAATCTTTTTCATAGAACAATCTAACTAAAGCGCGTTATAATATTCTCATCAAGGAGACCTATCATGATAGAAGAGGATTATATAGACTTACAAGTTGGTACAGCAGTCAAGAAAAATTGTTTTATGCGTTGGGTTTGGTTAATCTCACTACCTTTGCTACTCTTGCTTGCTTTGATTGCTAGCTATTTGGGTTATATTGACTTTAAGGTCGAGCTTCATAGTGTTATCATGATAAGCGCTATATTTTTTATCTTTTTGCTTTTTGTCAAACACAATGCCTACTACGCATCGTGTAAATTTATCAAGCGTCACGAAGAGATGGCAACAGCGCTTAAGTGGTACATCAAAAACAACCGTCTCACTATCGCAGAGACGACCAAAGCCAATGCTCCTTTTGATACTTTTATGCAAGATTTCTCCTCTGCACTTCGTAATGACAATTTTGCTTCTGTGGCGGCGGGGGTATTTCCCACACTTGGTATTTTGGGGACTTTTATCTCTATAGCACTGAGTATGCCTGACTTTTCTTCTCAAAATGCCGCTGCTTTAGAACGGGAGATATCGCTTCTATTAGGTGGTGTGGGAACGGCATTTTATGTCTCTATTTATGGTATCTTTCTCTCTTTGTGGTGGATTTTCTTTGAAAAGTCAGGGATGAGTCGTTTTGAGAAAAATATCCGAACAATCAAGGAGAATCTCAAACAATATTTTTGGTCTCGTGAAGAGATAGAGCAGGTGCATTTTGCCAAGAGTATGGAAAACTTTGACAAACTCAACGCTGTTTTTTCTACGATGGGATCCAATGAATTTATGGCAAATATGCAGACTACACTCGACAATGCTTCAACGCACTTTATCAATGTGGTCAAAGAGGCGGATAAGAGCATCGCCAAGAGTGAAGCGCTCTATGATGCCTATGATAATATCGCCCTTTCGATGCAACATCTAGTCAATCGCCTAGAAGAAAATAATATCTTGATGCGCCAATCTATGGAGAAAATCACACATAAAGAACATAAAATCCAAGAGAGTGAAGCGCAACTGGCGCATCATATAGAGTTACTCAATCAATCTCTCTCACAACTCTCAGCAGATAATGTCAAAGAACTTTATGGGGCAGTGGTACAAAATCTAGAAATCATGAAGAGTGAATCTGCCAAGATAGGGTACAGTTTCAATAAACATTTGGACGATTTTGATGAAAAATATACGCAAAAATTACGCACTTCGCTAGAATTGATAGACTCAGAGAGTGCCAAAATCATCAAACAACTCTCCGCATTGCGCGTCATCGACAATCGGTAAGTATCATGTATAAAAATGAGAAAGCTCATGATGAGTCAAATTTTTGGATCTCGTATGCGGATTTGATGGCGGGATTGCTTTTTGTCTTTATCTTGCTTGTAGGCGCTATTGTCGTGCGCTATGTTTTTGTGCAGCAGGATTTGGCAGCGAAAAAAGCAGCTCTTGGAGAGAGTGAGAGTGCCCTCAGTAGTCAAAATGAAAAGGTCTTGCTCTTTAAAGATAGATTAAGGCAAGCCAAAGAGGCTTTGGCGCAGGAACAAGCCCAAAAAGATAAACTCAAAGCGCACCTCACACTCCAAGCCAATGATGTAGCAAAGCTCAAAGCATTGCTCATGGGATATGAACTCAATAGCACAAAGCTACAAGAAAATCTAGTTGCTATGCAAGATAGATTAAGGGACAATCAAAATATTTTAATTCTCAAGGATGAAGAGTTAGCGACTTTGGGACAGAAGCTACTCCAAGAGAGCAAAGCCCACCAACACTTGGTCGAGGAGCTCAACATCACCAAAGTAAAGATCAAAAATCTCACAGGGATTCGTATCAAAGTCGTCAGCAAGCTTCGTGATACACTAGGGAATTCTATCATGATAGACCCAAAATCAGGTGCGATTGCTTTCTCTTCCAATATCCTCTTTAATCGTGGAGAGTATAAGCTCAAGCCAAGAGCAAAAAAAGAGCTGAGTGCCATCATCAAAAAGTATATTCATACCCTTTTATTTAATGATGAGATAAGAGCTTATATCGATCATATCACCATCGAGGGGCATACCGATTCAGATGGCAGTTATCTACACAACTTGGCGCTTTCTCAAAAAAGAGCTTTTGAAGTGATGAAGTTTCTTTATGAAGATGATCCAAATAACAGAGAACTTTATAGTCAATATATCTCTGCGAGTGGTCGTTCCTACTCAGATTTGATATTGGATGCTTATGGCAATGAAGATAAAGAGGCATCTAGACGCATCGAAATCAAGTTTCGTATCAAAAATGAACAAGCCGTCAAAGAGCTTGAAAACTTTTTAAATAGGTGAAAAAGATGAAGGCATTTGAAGTATATAAGCCAAAACATCTCAAGGCACTCTCTATCATGATAGAGAAGAAAACGAGAGAGAAA
>CAZCUH010000129.1:0-4386 GCA_964501795.1 uncultured Sulfurospirillum sp. | reverse complement strand
AATATCGGCATTTCAAGCATTTTCTAAAATTATATTTATCATGATATACTAAAGATATGAAAATTTTGCTTTATAAGTTATTGTTATCATGATAGAACACTTCAAACGCGTCGCTAACAATCCAGCAACAAAAGAGGCACTCAAATCCCTCAAACCTCAAAAAAACTTGTGGGGTATTTTCTCTGTCGTTGTCCTTTTCATACTTCCTGAGATAGTCGCTTTTGTGTGGGGAGATGCCATCACTGCCTATACACAAGCAGCGCTCTCACACAATCTACCTTTAGAACAAGAATACTACTACAAAGGTTTGGAGATGTTATTTGGTGAAGGCTCTTGGTTTAATCTCCTCTTTGGCTTTGGACTACTTATATGGTTGTTTTTTTAACCCCTCTTATACTATAATCTCTAAATTTTTATAAAAGAGGAACCTATGCTTTCAAAACGAATCCAAAGTTTATCCCCGTCACTCACTATAGCTATCTCAACCCTTGCCCAAGAGCTTAAAGCCCAAGGAAAAGATATCATCTCATTTTCCGCAGGCGAACCAGACTTTGACACGCCACAAGTCATCAAAGACGCAGGCATCGCTGCCATCACAGAGGGGCACACAAAGTATACAGCCGTAGCAGGTATCATACCACTAAGAGAAGCCATCGCTGCAAAACTTAAAAGAGATAATGACTTAGAGTATGCCCCTAGTGACATCATCACAAGCAATGGTGCTAAACAATCCCTCTTTAATCTTTTTCAAGTCACACTACAAGAGGGTGATGAAGTCATCATCCCTGCCCCATACTGGGTCACTTATCCTGAACTTGTCATCTATTCGGGTGCAAAGCCTATCTTCATAGAGACCCAAGATGTGGACAATTTCAAAATCACCCCTGCCCAACTCCAAGCAGCGATCACACCTAAAACCAAGATGTTGATTCTCACCACACCTTCCAATCCTACTGGCTCCCTCTATACCAAAGAAGAACTCACCGCACTAGCCCAAGTACTAGAAGGCACAGATATCTTAGTAGCCAGCGATGAGATGTATGAAAAACTTGTCTATGATCAAGCCTTTAGTGCAGCTGCGAGCATCTCAGACGATATGTTTCAACGCACTATCACAATCAATGGACTGAGCAAATCAGTCGCGATGACTGGTTGGCGATTTGGCTACCTTGCTACGCCAAACAAGGAGCTTATCTCTGCGATGAATAAACTCCAGAGCCAAAGCACCTCAAATATCTGCTCTATCACCCAATATGCAGCTATCGCAGGCTTGGATGGTTCCGCTGATGCAGACATCGAGATGATGCGACAAGCTTTTAAAAAGCGAAGAGATTTGGCTGTCACACTCTTTAATGAAAGCGACAAACTCTCTGTCAACAAACCAGATGGTGCATTTTATCTCTTTGTCAATATCAAAAAAGTAAGCAACGATTCTATGCAATTTGCCAAAGATTTACTCGCTGATAAAGGCGTTGCGGTTGTGCCTGGTGTGGGATTTGGCAGTGAGGGATATGTACGATTTTCTTTTGCCACAGATGAAGATACCATTCGTGAGGGAATCAAACGCATACGAGAATTTTGCGAAAAATAGCCCAATTTATTAAACATTTTTAATTTATCTCCGATATAGCTATGAAGACATGCTATATAGGGGATTTATTGATGATGAATCAAAGAAGAGAATTTTTAAAAAAGAGTATCATCTTAAGCACAGGACTGGCGGTCAGTCCTTATGAACTCTTTGCGATGAAGATACCAACCGATAAGACTATCAAACTTTACAACATCCATACCCACGAACATCTCACTGCTACTTACTGGTCTAAAGATCACTTTGTCAAAGCAGAGATGGAAAAAATCAACTACTTTTTACGCGACTTTCGTACTGGTGATGTGCAAAAGATGGATCATAAACTTTTAGATCAACTCTACGCTATCCAACTCATACGAGATACCAATAAACCTTTTCAAGTGATATCAGGGTACCGCTCGCCCAAGACCAATGCTATGTTACGAAAGACCACAGAAGGTGTAGCAAAAAACTCTTTTCATACCAAGGCGCAGGCTATCGATATCAATCTACCAGGCACACAATTAAAGGATTTAAAAAAGTTGGCGAGGTTTTTGAGACGCGGTGGTGTGGGGTACTACCCTAAAACAGGATTTATGCACATTGACACAGGGCCTATTCGCTACTGGTCTTAGCCTAGATTTGGGTTAAATTTTATTTTACTTTTCTATGATATACTACTTCAACAATAAGAACATATCATAGGAAATCAGATGATTAAAATCGTAACCATACTCTCAAGCTTCATGCTTTCTCTGTCTGCTTTGAGCTTACCTCATCGTATCTACAAAAACCCAGAGATCACACCTGAGAGTGCCTATCCCATCTACAAACAGATGCAAGAAGCAAAAAGCTTATATAAAAAAGGTAAGCTTAAAGAGGCTACACCAAAATTTATCAGAGTACTACTCAAAGCAAGTCAATCAAAAGGTCAAAAGAATATTGACCAATATGATTATCTCTATGCACATTATGCTATCTTGGCAGATTTAAAGAGAGATGAAAAAGATGAAAAAACTTATATCAAATTTGCCAAAAAGATACTACGATATCTAGACAAATCCACAGCAAAAGGCATCTGGGAAGAGGGAGAATTGGGACAATTGCAGATGAAAGTATATCGTGATGTAGGTAACGATTTGGCAAAAATTCTCTATAAAAATTCTAAACGAAAAAATAAAAAGCTGATGAAAGAGGCACTCAAATATGTCAACAAAGCCGAAAAATATATCCGCAGTGAGAGTGACTTTTATATCAAAGAGACAAAACAACAAATCACCAATGCCCTGACAGGCAATCCCCCTCTAAAATCAGAAGAAGAAAAACTGAAAATCATAAAACATATAAAAAGCAAAGAGAGTCTTAAAAAAACATCTGACGAGATGAAAAAAAGTGAAAAAACACCAAAAGAGATAAAAAAAGTACCGCAAATTCATTAAATTGTGGTATAATCCGAGATTAAATTTAACAGAAAGTGGGTGATGTCCGATGCCAGGCATAATTGTCAAGCCAAGCGAGTCTTTTGAGGAAGCATATAGAAAATTCAAAAAACAAACTGATAGAAACTTGATTGTTACTGAGAAAAGAGCTAGAAAGTTCTATGAAACAGGAACAGATATAAGAAAAAAACAGAAAATCGCAGCTAAGAAAAAAATGCTTAAAAAGCTTTATATGCTTAGAAGATACGAGTCAAGACTCTAATCTCACGCAACGATTACAAGAGATAGCTATCTCTTGTAATTTAAACTATTCAACTCTCTTTAACAAAAATCTCACTAAAATCACTTAATAAACCAAAAGGTATTTTATGGGAATTTTATCAATCACAACTTTTTTTTGGATTTTACTTGGCTATGTCGGTATCGTCTATTCCAACTACTTACCAGGACCTTTTCATAGTCCTATCTTTGATTTTCGCCATGTACTCTATGTCCATAAAACCCTCAAGGTCACTGTTGACAATCTTTTTATTTTTGTCGGTCTCTTTTCACTTCTCATTGAGATTTACAAAGCAGCGACTACTAAGAGCTTTAACTCTTTAGAATCCCTATTTTCTATCATCATCGCTATCGTCTATCTCATACTCTTTATCACAACACCATGGGCACACAATGTCACCTTTTTATTTCTCACAGCGATGGCATTTATCGATGGTTTGGGTGGATTTATCATAGAGCTCAATGCGGCACATCGTGATGTGGTATTTAATAAATGAAGAGAGTAAGTTAATTTCTTACTATCTCCACATCTGAGAGTTCTTCGCTAAGGCTAAGAAAGTTGTTGTCATCATCAAAGAGTATCTTACCCTTACCGTTTATTTTATTGTTTTTGTAATAAAAAAATTGACAACTATTACCCTGACAACTAAGTGTGATATTTTTGATAGGACTTATCTCAAATCGCTTAAATTTCGGGCGATTTTTCAAACTCTCTTTAAAGGCAAAAAGCATCATCTTTTTATCTTTTTTAAACTTCGCTTTTGCAACATCAGGTTTTTTATCGCCTGCATAAAAGACTACGCTATCCTTGCCAAGTAAAAAGCGCGCCACGCGACTTGTCACTTCTGCCTTGAGGTAGAGATCTTCTAGCGTACTCAAATCACGAATCTCACCCAATCTAACACCTTTATATTTCACATCATAAGTCGATGAAAAAGCTTGCAAACTCAAGGTTAGCATTATCATGATGACTATTTTTTTCATACATTTCCTTTTTATTTCATACCTATCATGATAGGTCTTGATTGTGTATTATTTGTGAACTTTTTGATTTTCCAAAGCGAGGTTATTGAGTCCATGCTTATTGAGCAAATCCAA
>CAZCUH010000128.1:0-4502 GCA_964501795.1 uncultured Sulfurospirillum sp. | reverse complement strand
GCCTTAAATCTTTTGTGCAAGATTGCGTTTGCAAAGCCCACCCTTCGGGCATCACCTATTATTAGAGGTGCCCTAAAGTTTGTAGCGTTTTAAGTAGTTCACATATTTTTGGATTTTTTGAAAGTAGGGATGATTGGCTTTTCCTCCGTTATAGCGACTCACCATCTCAAAATAACTTTGAGAGTGTTCGCTAAGCCATACGATATAAAGTGTTGCTATCTTGGCATTGAAGGCACTCTCATGCATCAGTTTTTTGATAAGCCCTACATCACTCATCAATCGTATATCCAAAAGATGAAATGCCTTAGCGACAAATCTTGCTGTCTCTAAACGCACTTGCATCACCCCATAAGAGCCTTTTTTTAACCCTTTTTTGAGGAGTTGTTTGTCTCCATACTTGACTTTTCCTGCACTCGTTTCTGCCATACAGATTGCCATCATCGTTTTTTCAAAGGTTTTACCTTCTTTGTTTGGGTATTGTAGGGCGATATTTTTGACAGTTTTGAGTGTGAGAATTTGTTTCATATCCAGTGCTTTTGCCTCTATCATGATAGGCAAAATCGCTATCATGATAAGCGTTGTGAGCTTCATGAGATATGTGAGTAAGCTTCTTCTAGTTTACGATACAGACCTTCTGCTGTGAGGGAGGAATCTTCTTCGAGGATACGCATCATGACATCGTTGTCCTCTTTGCCATTCCATATTTTTTGGTAGGTGCCTTCTTTGTAGCCATTGTTTTGTCTAAAACCATTGAGCACATTCTTGCCTAGATAATACTTGTACAAGTCATCCATACTGAGTCCACACTCAATAGCAATCATAAAAAAGTCATCAGTGATTTTGTAAAAATTTTCTTGGGTTAGCGTATCTTTCATCAGATGTTCTATGTTGTTGATAATCGCCAATGAATCTTCATTGTCAGGGGCAATAGAATCAGTGCAAAATTCATCAAAATACTTGGTATCTATGACATAGGCGACCAAATCATCTATCGTGCCTAAGTTTCTGTTTTTGTAGTACTCTAAGCCTAGGCTCATCACAAAGTGCCAGATATCGACAAGTTCGATGGTGATATTGTCCCAGTCAGGTTCGATGTTGATATCTTTCCAATGCTTCCAGTTAAAAGAGTCGATGAGTTCTGCACATTCCATCGTGATGCAACGACGCCAATTGATGATACGATTGTGTTTATTGTAGCCTTTCTCCCAGCCTATGCCATTGGTATCATCATTGAGCTTTTGTTGCAACCTGAACATCTCTGCTAACATCTCTTGTTTTTTCATCTCTTAACGCCCTTTCAAATCATCTAAACGGTGCGCACTCATGCCACACTCTGCTTTGTATTCTCTTGTTTTTATCTTCTCTAGGGCTTCTCTCCCATACACTATCACTTTTTTTTGATCTGCAATGGGTGCCATCAGCTTGTTCTTTTCGGCTAGAGGGATTGACTCATCTGAAACGATTTTCATCATCTCATCCTCTAAATCTTTTAGGTAATTATTCATACAATTTATTATTTTTTCCATAAAATTATTATACCATAGAAGAAAAAAAGTAAGGTAAGGTATGATATTTAAAGATATTTCATTTTTTGACAATTTTGACCTAAATTGGCTCAAAGGATTGATAGTAGAGCCCTTAAGAAAAAGAGAAAAAATCACTTTTTTTAAGTCTGCGATGATGATAAATCCACTAAAAATTGAACACATTAACAAAATGGACGAACTAGATGCGGATGTCATCGTGATAAATCTAGAAGATGGCATTGCCAAAGAACATAAAGAGAGAGCATTGATTTTGGCTGCAGTTTTTATCTCTAACCTTACAGCTTCTCATGTCAAAGTGGTAGTCAGAGTAAATCCTTTTTCTGAAGGAGGAAAAGAGGAGATAGCATTTCTCAATAGCGTTAAACCTGATGCGATAAGAGTAGCAAAAGTCAGAGAGATGGAAGATATAGAAAATATATTGGAAGTACTTGATGAAGATATCACGCTTCATCTCTCTATAGAGACCAAAGAGGCGTTTAATAATTTGCGCTACATCAACATGAGTGGTAAAGTAGAAGCTTGCTATTTGGGTGCGCTTGATTTGTTGACAGATTTAGAGCTCCCACAAGCTACGATGCAGTTTCACAATCCTACGGCAGAATATATCATGAGCCGCTTTTTAGTGGATTGTAAGATAGCAGGCGTGATTCCTGTGGGATTTACCTACCAAAATTATAATGATGTAGAGGGCTTTAGAAATTGGTGTAAATTGGAGAAGAGCATGGGATATCGCTCCAAGAGTTGTTTGGGACCAAAACAGGTAAAAATCGCCAATACAGTTTTCAAAGAAGAGGAGTGGATCATCGAAAAAGCACGACATATCAAGTCGGTTTTTGAACAAAAAGCAGCCGAGGGTGAGACAGGTTTTATGGATGATGATTATGGATTTATTGATGAACCTATCTATAAAGATGCGCTGTTGACATTAGAAAAAATTAAATAATTTCGATAAAATACGCTAACTACAAGAAAAATAAGGCAAAAGATGAACATCATAGAAGGTAACTTATCACTAAGCGGTGATGAAAAAATAGCGATTATCAATAGTAGATTTAACCATATCATCACAGATAGACTAGTTGAGGGAGCACAGGATGCCGTTCTTCGACATGGTGGGAATACAGACAATATCGATTTGATTTTAGTACCTGGTGCATTTGAGATACCATTTGCGCTAGAAAAGGTACTCTCAAGTGGTAAATATACGGGAGTATGTTGTGTTGGTGCGGTGATTCGTGGAAGTACACCACACTTTGACTACATCTCTGCTGAGACGACCAAAGGCATCGCAAGTGTAGGACTCAAAAGTGGCATACCAGTAACTTATGGAGTGCTCACCACTGACACGATAGAACAAGCCATAGAGCGTGCAGGTAGTAAAGCGGGCAATAAAGGCTTTGAAGCAATGACTGGTTTGATAGAGATGATGAGTCTTTATAGAAACCTATAAGGATCAATATTGGCAACAAGACACCAAGTCAGAGAGTCTGTGATTTCACTACTCTACGCAAAAGATATAGGCAATGAAAAGATAGATAAGTTTGTCGATGAGATTTTTGAAGATAAAAAAATCAGAAACCAACAAAAAGAGTTTGCACTTTCACTTTTTCAAGGTGTCAGTGACAATCTAACAGAGCTAGATGGGGCTTTAGATACACATCTAAAAGAGTGGAAGATGGAGAGTATCGGGCATATTGAGCGTGCGATTTTGCGCCTTGGTACTTATGAAATCCTCAAAACTGATCTTGATGATGCTGTCATCATCAACGAAGCAATAGAACTCTCAAAATCACTTGCTTCAGATACGGCACCAAAGTTTATCAATGCTGTCTTAGATTCTGTCGTAAAGAGTAAATGATGGAGTTGTGTGTCGCACTTGATTTACCTACTTTTGAGGAGAATATCGCCCTTGCGCAAGCCATATCGACTGAAGATGTCTGGCTCAAGGTAGGATTTCGCTCTTACATACGAGATGGTAAGAAAATCATCGATTCACTAAAATCACTCAATCCAAATTTTAAAATATTTCTAGATTTAAAACTCTATGACATCCCAAATACTATGGCAGATGCGGCAGAGGAGATAAGCCTGCTTGGTGTAGATATGTTCAATGTTCATGCCTCTGCAGGGAAAGTAGCGATGCAGACTGTGATGCAGCGACTAGAAAGTGTAGAAAATCCCCCGATAGTCTTGGCAGTAACAGCGCTAACTAGCTTTGATGAAGAGAACTTTCAAGCCATCTATCATGATAACATCCAAAGCAAAGCCTTACAGTTTGCAAAAGATGCCTATGCTGCAGGTATCCAAGGTGTTGTCTGTTCCGCACATGAAAGTAAGATGATAAAAAATCACACCTCCAAAGATTTTCTCACCCTCACCCCTGGTATCCGTCCCTTTGGTGAAGATGCAGGAGACCAACAGCGTGTCGCTGACATCGCTATGGCAACAGAGGAACTAGTTGATTTTATCGTGGTAGGAAGACCCATTTATAAAGCAGAAAATCCAAAATCAATAGTTGAGAAAATTTTAAGTAAGATATAATAATTTTTCAGATATAATCTCGTTTCTTCAAAATGGACAGGTGGGTGAGTTGGCTGAAACCACATCCCTGCTAAGGATGCGTACTGGCAACGGTACCGAGGGTTCGAATCCCTCCCTGTCCGCCACTTTCAATATATCATTTTATCATTATATATAAACAACCGATGGAGGGATTCAAACCCGATAAGAGGTGTTCGATGTAGCGAAGCGAAATCCCGCAGGAACGAGGACCATCCCTCCCTGTCCGCCACTTTTAAAAATTAAAACTACCCAAAATCACAAATATGTCGATATAGAGTTAATAATAGACTTCTACAAAGGAAAATATATGACACTTTTGATGTTGGCTGGAATTGTACTTGTGCTTGTAGGCATAGGATTTATGGGATTGAGTGCGAGATATTTTTATCTAGG
>CAZCUH010000127.1:0-4519 GCA_964501795.1 uncultured Sulfurospirillum sp. | reverse complement strand
AAATGTCGATATGCTCTCACTTTCAAAAGCGTTAAGTGATAGGGTAAAAGTTTAAGCAAACGCCTTTTTCATAAACGGCAAAATCTCATCAAAAGAAAACCTATCATGATAGAAAAGCATA
The DNA here is from genome assembly GCA_964501795.1 of uncultured Sulfurospirillum sp. Taxonomy (GTDB): domain Bacteria; phylum Campylobacterota; class Campylobacteria; order Campylobacterales; family QNZT01; genus JANTGR01. The sequence goes on along the minus strand of CAZCUH010000127.1, from coordinate 4,398 downwards.
AACGCTAAAACACCTTGATAGAGAAGCATATCTGCGCCATCTTTAGTCGGTAAATCAAACTCTTTTGCCATCTTTAAAAAGGGTGTCTCTTTATTGTAAATCACATCGATAGCATACTTTGTATGGGAAAATAGCTCTATCATGATAGGCTCTGGTGCGGGGAGAGCCTCCTCTTGGAGTCCTGCGGATGTGGTGTTGATGATGATATCATGATAGCCACTCTCATAACTTTCCCAATCAAATGTTTTAAAGTCTTGAAAATCTTTGAGTCGCTTTTGGGAGCGGTTTAGAACAGTGACTTCTATGCCTTTTTCTTTGAGGATATAGGAGAGTGCTTTGGCAGTGCCTCCTGCACCAAGGATAAGGGCTGATTGTATCTCACCAAAATCTAACATCGAGCGATAAAAACCCTCTGCGTCAGTGTTATAGCCTATCATATTTTCACCCTCTTTGATGAGGGTATTGACAGCGCCTATCTCTTTGGCGATGCCTCTGACTTCATCACACTGTCCAAAGGCAGCCTCTTTGTGCGGTACGGTCACATTGGCACCATCAAAACTCTCCATAAAGATTGTGTGCAACCTGCAAGCGCCTTCGAGATGGGTTTTTGTGTAAGTAGCATCAAGTCCTAAACCCTCGATAGCAAAGCCGTGCATCTTGGGTGAGATAGAGTGTTCTACGGGGTCACCAAAGATGGTGAAATTTTTATGCTTCATCACTGAGTTCTGAGAGGGTACTCATCATCGCTTCAAGTTTATTATGGACTTCAAGGTATTCGAGCTCTTTTTGACTATCAGCGACGATGCCCGCTCCTGCTTGGAAGATGATTTTCTCAGCTGTCAAAAGTGCAGTACGGATGGCGATAGCGCTATCCATATTGCCATCAAAGCCAAAGTAACCAACACCGCCAGAGTAAAAGCTTCGTTTAATCCCCCAAAATTTTGCAATCACCTCCATCGCCCGAATCTTGGGTGCACCTGTCATCGTACCCGCCGTAAAAGTGGCAGCAAAGAGATCAAACATATCATATTTTTCATCAAGCAGGGCATCGATGTCACTGACCATATGCATGACATGAGAGTAGCGCTCAACTCGCATCATGTCAGTGACTTTGACTGTCCCTTTTTGGGCAACTCTCCCGACATCATTGCGCCCCAAATCTACAAGCATGAGATGCTCTGCACACTCTTTTTCATCATGGAGCATCTCTTGGGCCATCGCTTCATCGCGCTCTGGTGTATTGCCCCGTCTTCTGGTTCCTGCGATAGGACGAAGGAGGATATGATTGTTGTGTAGCCCTACCATCACCTCTGGGGAAGAGCCAGCGATAGTGAAATCTTCAAACTCTAATAAAAACATATAGGGGGAGGGGTTTTTACTGCGAAGTAGGCGATAAAAACTAAGCGTATCAATCCGCGCATGCTGTGTAAAGCGGTTTGCCATAAGAATTTGAAAGACATCTCCACTTCGTATCATCTCTTTTGACATCTCGACCATCTCAAAAAAACGCTCTTTATCAAAAGCGAAGTTGCCCTTGTTTTTATCTATATGTGATTTTTTAATATCATGATAGGTGTAAGGCTCTTTGAGGTAGGACTCTATCTCATCTAAGGTTTCTGCCATCGTTGCATCCGTGGTGAGTAGGGTCATTTTGTTGGTCTTATGTGAAAATGCGACCACCAATTTTGGACGAATCAAATCAATATCTGGAGTCTGTAAATCATCTTGTAAATCATCCATACTTTTATGCAAGATAGGCTCAAATACTTTGACAGCATCATAGCCGATAAATCCGATAAATCCATCAACAAAACCGATATCAAGTTCTTGTGCTTTGCGTTTATAAGCTTCCGCATCGATAGTGGCATAATAGGATTTTAAAAATTCAAAAGGATCTTTTTCTAGGATCTGTTTTTGCCCTTGCGTATCGATATGTGTGGTGATACTATCATGATAAGTGAGGCGTTCTTTAGCACCGATAAAGATAAAGCTGTAATTGCCTTTTTCAGAGTTGATAGCAGATTCAAATAAAAAAGAGATTTCTTTGTGAAATCTCTTTTTTAACTTGGCATAGATAGCAATAGGAGTGAGTTGATCAAAGAGTACTTGCTTGTGTGTAATCAACTATTTTATCCGATAAATATAGGCACTTGGATTGATATTGGCTTTGACAGAGACGAGCGCTTTTTTCGCTCCATCTCTTGTGCTGTAAGGCCCTACCAATACTTTTTTGATATGTTTACCTTTGATAGTCACACCATGGACGATATAGTCAAATCCAGCTCTTTTTATCTTGGTTAAGAAGCGTTTATCAGGGAAAGATTTTGCTGTTGCACCGACTTGGATGAAGTAGCCTGATATACTAGGAATTTTTGTCTCAGGGAAATTACTAATAATCTCTTTATGTACCACTGGAGCGACTTTTTTTGCTGCTTGTGTTTTGATCTCAGGCATCTTCTCCACAACAGGTTTTGTCACATCTTTTACCACTTCAACAACAGGTTTAATCTCTTGTGGTTTGACCTCTTTTTCTACAACTTTTTCTGTCTCTTTTTTTACTTCTGGCGCTTTTTGCGTAGCAGGCTCAGAGATAGCATCTTGTTCTTTGAGTTTCTTTACCATCTCTTCAAATTTTAAATCAGTCTCAGAAGTTTCATCAATGATAGGCTCTTTTTTGAAAAGGTTTTCTTCCTTTTTTTCACTAGCATCTTCCTCATCAGAAGGGAGCAGTGTCTCTACACTATCACCGACATTTGCAATATTCTCACTATCAGGAACATCTGTTTTGTTGAGCATTTTCATGATGACAAGTATAATCAAAAATAGAAGTATCATAGAGGCGGCAGTTAAGAGCCATTTTTTAGTGTTTTCTGTCTTTTTTGAACTTTTTTCTAAGACGATGTCACTTAAATCATTGCTTCTTTTTTTCATCTGTTTTAATTTATCTTCCATCTTTTTTCCTTTAAATTATAAATGTTTTGCCCATGAAGCACCACGCTCTTTTGCGTAAACTTTATATGGCAGATTGAGTATATTAAACTCACGAGGTATATCTGGATTTGGAAACATTTTCCACTCCCTTGGTAACTTTTGTGCCAACTTCATAGAAAGAGTTTTGGCGATTTGATACCCCTCTTGCAAAGTGGTATGCCCCTTGTGCACATAGAGGTGCAAATGTCCGGGTGTTTTACTCTCATACGCAGTAAAATTCAAAAAACCTTCTTCTCTGAGCATCAACTGCGCACGGTGCCAAAACTTCTCTGTATTGCGACCGTTATAGTCAAAGACAATGTTCTCCACTTTATCTCGTTCATTGATGAGCGAATGCGCGACAATAATCTTTCGCTCATCATGCTCATTCATGATACTACGCGAAAGAGGCTGATCTATTCTCTCATACTTATCAAAAAATAGTCGCCCTTTATGCGTTACTTTGTTGACTATCTTATCTCTTTTTATCCAATAGTGGCTATTGACCATTTTGATTAATGATACATCAACATTGTACATGATTAATCCTAATAAATTGCTCTATCATAGATGATAAAATTTCGTGCCAAAGATTTCATCTCTTGTTTTATAGTTGCTTGCAATGCAGTATCTTCAATATTGTCCAAGATATCTGCAATTTTATTTGCGATGATTTCAAACTCTTTTTCTTTCATCCCTCTTGCCGTCAATGCCGGTGCACCTATACGGATACCCGAAGTGACAAAAGGACTTCTTGTTTCGCCTGGGACAGTATTTTTATTGACTGTGATACCAGCATTTCCCAGCGCGGCATCGGCATCTTTTCCTGAAAAATCCTTGTCCAAAAAGGAGACAAGCACGAGATGGTTATCTGTACCACCACTCACGACATCAAAGCCTCTTTTGATGAGCACATCTGAGAGTGTCTTTGCATTGGCTTTGACTTGCTTGGCATACACTTTCCACGCAGGAGATAAGTTTTCACCAAAACCGACTGCTTTGCCCGCGATGACATGGACAAGTGGTCCGCCTTGAATACCTGGGAAAATAGCAGAGTTTACTTTTTTGGCAATCTCTTCATCATTGGTCATGATCATACCACCACGAGGACCTCTTAAAGTCTTGTGTGTTGTTGTAGAGACTACATCACAATGCGGAAATGGGCTAGGGTGCTCACCTGCACAGACGAGACCAGCGATATGGGCGATATCAGCAAAGAGGATTGCACCCACTTCATCAGCGATTTCGCGAAACTTCGCAAAGTCAATTTCTCTAGCATAGGCACTAGCACCACAGATAATCATCTTTGGCTGGACAATCTTGGCGATATCCATCACCCGATCATAGTTGATGCGACCATCAAGCTCTACACCATAAAAGAAGCTTGAGTAAGTTTTACCAGAAGAGCTGACTTTTGATCCATGTGTC
>CAZCUH010000126.1:0-4519 GCA_964501795.1 uncultured Sulfurospirillum sp. | reverse complement strand
TCCTACACCAACACAACCCACACTCTCTTTTTATCGTTATGATAGCAGTTCTGATACATACCTCACTATCCAAGAGAGCGATTTTCAACCCAATGAAGCAGTGAGTGGAGTATTTAATCCAATGACTCCTTTATTGTTAGAAAATGGTGAAACGATAGAAATCACTAAAAAGATTCCAGCGATAAAATGTCTCATTTTTAGAAGAAATGAACCTTTGATTTTGGTCTATCATGATAGGGATATCAAGACAAAAAAGCGTATCAAACTCATTATCAGAACCCAAAAAGATAAAGAGATAGTGCGTCTAAAAAATAGTGATACCAATAGTTCAACTTTTATAGGTTATATCAACACCACCACAAAGTGTCTCAAAAAATGTGATGGTAAACTTTTTGTAGAAAAAGGAAGCCAAATCAAAGCCACTTTGCAAGAGAAGAAAGATAACAAAAGTCGTTCTATCTCACCTACGATTTTTGCAGTGGCAAGTGTGGAGAGTGAAGCCTTGAATACACTAGCCATAGCAAAGAAAAAAGAGGCGGATATCTGGCTTGGTCTAAAGGCAAGTAAAGAGCAAGCCTCTTTGGGTGAGTTTATCAAATATACTTGTACTATAGAAAATAGAGGGGATGAGGATGCGTTGGGTGCTAGATTGCATAATCAACTCTCTGATGGCTTGATTTATAGAAAAGATACATTTAGATTTGATGATGAAAAAGTCAAGCAACTCTCAATCTCTAAAGATAAAAAATCCCTAGATTTTCTCTTTGATATCCACGGGGGAGAAACGCGTGTATTTACCTTTATCACCAATGTCGATATCGATGCCAAAAGCGTGGTGCAAAGTCGTGGTGTTGTCCATTTTGCAAAGAGAGCGTCAAATAGTGTCCGTGCTAGCACAAAAATCAAAAAGGATTTTGACGATAGCGCTATGATTGTAGGTGCGTTAAAGCTTAGTAAGGATGAGAATGCCTCTTTAGCAGGGGTGCGGTTTTATCTTGATAATGGTACTTTTGTCCATAGTGATAGGCAGGGAAAATTTCATTTTGATGGTGTAACACTAGGCTCTCATGTTGTGAGTATCGATCCTGCTAGTATCTCTGGACGATTTGTGTTGCAGGAGTGTCAAAATGATTTAAATCATATGCAGAGTAAAACATCGGCATTTGTCGATACGAGCGCTTCGCATATACAAAAAGTAAACTTTTGTGTGCGTGTGGATAAAAAGATTGCTGCACTCCACCCCACGCTCTCATTTAGCATACCCAAAAAAGAGATAGAGAAGATGCCAGAGTTTACGCAAGGCAGTTTTAAGAAAGAGCAAAAAACAGATGCCTTTCTCTGGCCAAAAGAGGACTATGTACCACCGATGCCATCCATAAAAGTGGCATTTTTACACCAAGCAGATGAGAAAACAGTCCTTTATCTCAATGGCACAAAAGTAGATATGCTAAACTACGATGGCTTTGTAAAATCGCGTGATAAAAAGCAGATGATTAGTAAGTATCGAGGGATTGATATCATCAATGGGGATAATTTCCTAGAGATGAAAGTGATGGATAAAAGTGGCAAGATACGCAAAACAATCCAGCGAAAAATCCACCTCTCTACCTCTCCTGTACGCGCTAAAATTCTTGAAAATAAGTCATTTCTACGCAGTGATGGTAAAAGTGCCCCTGTTATAGCTGTGCAATTTTTTGACGCCGCTGGATATCCGCTTCGTGCGGGAATGGTAGGGACATTTTCTGTGCAAAAGCCTTACTATCCCAAAGAGCGTTTGGATATCTTGCAAGATAATCCTCTCTCTAATATCAAGGGTGAGGATAAATATACTATTCAAGAAGATGGCATCGCCTATATCGCCTTACAGCCGACTACCACTTCTGGTGAAGTGAAGCTGCATTTTCCTTTTCAAAATAGCAATGAATACAGTAAAGTGTGGCTCTCTTCAGAGGCTAGAGCGTGGTTTATCGTAGGATTTGCAGAGGGAAGTGTTGGCTATAAAACGCTTAAAGAGCAACTCAAACCAAGCAAAGCACCAAGCCTCTATCATGATAAGCACATCTCTCTTTTTGCCAAGGGCAAAGTGGGGGCAGATGCACTCTTGACAATCGCGTATGACAGTGGTAAACGAAATGACCTAGGCATACTTGAAGAGATAGATCCCAAGAGTGAATATACCGTGTATGCGGATGAGAGTATGCAACAAAATGAAGCACCAAGTAGTAAAAAACTTTATATCAAGATAGAGAAAAAGAGTTTTTATGCCCTTTTTGGTGATTTTGATACGGGGCTTGATGGGCATGAATTGAGTCGCTATTCGCGTCGTGTTAATGGGATAAAATCAGAATTTAAAGCGCAAAAGTTTGAGTATAAAGCCTTTGTGAGTCAAAGCCAGACGCGTTACCTCAGAGATGAGATACGCGCTGATGGCACAAGTGGGCTTTATCATCTCAAATCTCACCCTATCATGATAGGCTCTGAGAGGGTGACAATAGAGGTGAGAGATAGATACCGTGATGAGGTGATCGTATCGCGTAAAGTGCTTAATCCTCTTTTGGATTACAATATCGATTATGAAGCGGGGACGCTCTACTTTAAAGCGCCGATTTTGAGTCGTGATGAGGCAGGAAATCCGCGATATATCGTCGTCGAGAGTGAAAGTGAAAAGCATGGCAAAAAACGGCTCACTTTGGGTGGTCGTGGGGCGATGAAGTTTTTCACGGGCAAGCTTGAACTAGGCGTCACCACACTCGCGCAAGAAAATAGCGATGATGACTTTGACACACTCTATGGCTTTGATGCGAGAATCAATGCAACAGAGCATATCATCGTCAATGCTGAGTATGCCAGTAGCCATAAAAGTATCGATAAAAATGCGACAACAGACGATGCCTATCTCATAGAAATCGCCCATCATGATGGGGGTATGCAGAGTAAAATCTATTATAAAAAGCAGGGGGGTGATTTTGGTTTTGGGCAACAAAATCGCTCACAATCTGGTAGTAAGAAGTATGGGATAGATTCGACGATTGATTACTGGAAAAATGTGGCTATTAATTTGTCACTTTATGGAGATGAGGTTTTAGAAAGTGGGGAGACAAAAAATGTCGCTGAAGCCTCTTTGGCGTATCATAAACAGGATTTTTTAGCAAGCCTTGGCTATCGCTATGGTAAGTCAAATAAGGAAAATGCTGGCAATTCGCAACTCTTATCGACTATCTCAAAACGCTTTTTTCACAACAAGGTGAAGCTTTCAGGCGCTTATGACTACACGCTTGGTGGAAAATCTGATGTTTTTGCAAATCGTATCTTTGCTGAAGCTTCCTACTTTGTCAATCAATATGTAGAAATCTTTGCCAATCATGAAATCCAAGAGGGTAAAACTATCAAGACCAATAACAGCCGTGCAGGAATCAAAGGCAGACCTTGGAGGGGGGCGACACTAGAGAGTGCCATCTCAAATAAGTTTGACAATGACACAACGCGTCTTTTTGGACTCTTGGGAGTGAATCAAAACTATCAAGTCAACAAGCACCTTATACTCAATGCTTCCATAGATAGAGAGCAGACGATAAAGGGGCAAGGTGAAGATTTTACTGCCTATGCCTTGGGGGTGAATTATCATAAAAAGTCGTGGGTTTACAATGCCAAAGCAGAGTATAAAACTGCACAGATAGAAGATAAAATCAATCTAGATTTTGGGGTGTATACCGAGGTCAATAGTGACCTTGGTATGGCATTTGGTTTGCGAAGTCATCGAAGCACAAGCCAAGAGTCAAGTAGCCAAGATGCGAGTGCAAGATTTTCTCTAGCATATAGACCCCAAGGGGACTTTATCATGATAAACCGTCTGGAGTATCTCTACAACAAGGATGAAAATGCCAAGACTTCTAAAGTTGTTGAGAGTTTTTTATCGACGATGCGTCCTAGTGAACGAAGTAGACTTTCAGGGCACTATGGGCTGAAATATATCCAAGATAGCATCGATAATCAATCCTATGAGAGTTGGATAGATACAGCGGGTGTTGAATTACTTTATGCGCTCAATAAAAAGATAGAGCTTGGATTTGGCGGGAGTTTGTTGCATGCCTATGATAGCGAGAGTCTCAAAGAGAGTTTGGGGGTTTGGGTCGGTTATAACTTCTTTAAAAACACTTATGTAGGACTTGGTTATAACTTTATGGGCTATCATGATAGGGATTTTGAGGATTTGAGATCGAGTGATGAGGGTGTGTATGTGAAGTTTCGTTTAAAATTTGACCAAGAATCTTTGCAAAAGGTACTACAAAAATTTTAGCAGAAGTCGATATAGGAGTATCAAAATATTTTCAAGGATTTAATATGAAATCACTTCTCTCCCCGCTTATCAAGTTTTTAAGCAGTATCTCTTATCGTGCGAAGTTTATACTTATCGGTGTCATCGCTATCACTTATACCTCCTTTTTGGTTTATCAATCTTATAGCGCACACAATCAATCGATACAATTTTCACAAAAAGAGTTAGATGGTGCGAAGTTGC
>CAZCUH010000125.1:0-4566 GCA_964501795.1 uncultured Sulfurospirillum sp. | reverse complement strand
ATCGGGGTCAATACACTCAACATCGCGCGAGAATTTGACCTTGAGATAGAGGTGCTTGTGGCAGGGAAAAGCATCGAACTTCTAAACAAACAGATACAAGAGTTTCAGCCTTCTATCGTTGTGGTAGCGGATAAAGCATCTGTAAAAGATGTCTATCATGATAGGGTTTATCATGGTGAAGAGGGGATACTTCAGGCACTCAACGAGGGCAAGAGTGAACTGGTGGTCAATTCTCTTGTGGGCTTTGCAGGACTCAAACCTACTATCGAAGCGATAAAGCTAGGCAAACGCGTGGCATTGGCAAATAAAGAGTCTTTGGTCGTGGCAGGGGCATTTATCGATACTTCTAAGCTTATCCCTATAGATAGTGAACATTTTGGGTTGTGGTATCTCTTGCAAGCGGATAAAAAGATAGCCAAGATGACGGTGACTGCGAGTGGGGGTTCGTTTCGCGATACCCCTTTAGACGCGCTTGAAAATGTCACAGTAGCGCAAGCACTTAACCATCCAAACTGGTCGATGGGGCGTAAAATCACGATTGATTCTGCCACGATGACCAATAAACTTTTTGAACTTTTAGAAGCCAAGTGGCTCTTTGATATCGATCATCTTGATGCGATTATGGAGACGAAGTCTATCATCCATGCGATGATTGATTTTGCAGATGGTTCGACGACGGCACACATCGCCAATGCTGATATGCGCTTGCCTATCGCTTTTGCACTCATGGGAAAAGTGCAAAAGCAGATACTTAAGCCCGTGGATTTACTAGAAATTGGTTCTTTGGAATTTCGACGCATAGAGGAGGATCGTTATCCTATCTGGCAGATCAAAGATGCCATTTTGCAAAAGCCTCATCTCGGCGCGGTTATCAATGCTGCTAATGAGGTGGCGATAGAGAAGTTTTTTGCTGGGGAGATTTCATTTTTGGATATTTCTCGTAGTTCTATTGCTGCTTATGCGCAGTTTGAAGATTTCTACCCCTCTAGTTTAGAGGATATATACACACTTGATAAAGAAGTGCGAAATTTTTTTAAATAAACATACTTTGTACTTTTAGTCGATAAATTAAACCAGTTAAAATTTTCATCTAAATTCCTCTTTTTGTGGGAATTCTTAGCCTAAAAACATTTCAAAAAACTCCGATGCTTCCCACTGAAATCAAGAACTAGGACAGAGTAAAACGGATGAAAAATGAGATGAGTAGTTTTCTAAATAACCTTTCTATTGCTAAAAAAACAGCAATGTTAACGGTTATCGTCACGATTGGCACCTTGCTTATAGGTACGGTGGCGCATGTTTCTGTGACAGATATGAAAGAGAATTATAATACCTTTTATAACAAGCGTTTTACAACGATACAAACACTCGATAAAGTACGAGAGATTTATACTACAGATATACAAAGAAGTTTATTAAATCTGCAAAATAAGCAGGTAGATAGTGATAAAATCATACACTATATCAATCAAAGCAAAGAAGATGGTCTTTCAAATTGGAAGAACTTTCTCACGCTTTATTATAATAATCTCAATAAACGCGATACTGAACAACAAAATATGGTTGATGCCTTGCAAGGGCATATACTGCGAGTTAATAAACTATTGGATAATTCACTTTTGGTACTCACAAAGGAAGGCAAGGAGACTTTTGATGAGATAGCCTATACGCCACTTTTAAAAAGTATCAATCTCCTTGACATTAAGATATCTAATCTCGTGGCGTATCATTTCAAAGTGGCAGCACAAGAGAAAGAGAAAATATCTGAAAAATATAGTGATACACAGTGGATCGTCATCATAGTGACTGCTTTTGTGCTTTTTCTCTCGTTGTACTTTACTTTTATGATAGCCAAGAATTTTCAGAGATTACTCCAAAATCTCTCACACATCGTTGAGAAAAGAAAGCGTGAAAGTGAAAAGATGCAAGAAGAATTGGAAAAACGCGTCAATGAAGCCGTAGAGAGAGCAAGAGAAAAAGATCATATCATGTATCAGCATGCAAGACTTGCCTCGATGGGTGAAATGATAGGAAATATCGCGCACCAATGGAGACAGCCGCTCAATGCACTGACACTACTTATCCAAAGCTTTGGTACCAAGAGCCTCTCTGGAAAGCTAGATCAAACTTTCATAGATAAACAGGTCAATGAGGGAATGCGATTGGCGGTCTCTATGTCGGATACGATTGAGGATTTTAGAAACTTTTTCTCACCATCCAAAGAGAAAGAACATTTTAATCTGTGCAAATCTATCCATGATACGCTAGAGATGTCCTCTTTTTTCTGTAAAGATGAAAATATTGATATTCAAGTACATTGTGATGAAGATATCACGATATATGGCTATGCAAATGAGTTTTCACAAGTCATCCTCAACTTTATCAACAATGCAAGAGATAATTTTAAGCATAGACACATCCATGAAGATAAAAAGATAGAGATCACTATCAAAGAGAGCAAAGGAGAACGCCCAACTGTCAATATCTACTTTGCAGATAATGGTGGGGGAATTGAGGAGCATATCATCGATAGAGTCTTTGAACCATATTTTACCACCAAACATAAAGCGACGGGTACTGGAATAGGGCTTTATATGTCAAAACAGATTATCGAAGCACAGATGAATGGTCTAGTAAGTGTGAGAAATGCACAAAAAAAGTTTGATGACAAATCGTATAGGTGTGCAGAGTTCAAGATAGCGATACCTGTTTAATCTAAAAGATGTAATAGCGCGTTGCATCTTTTATCTTTAAGAAAATAAGAAATTATCTTCTGTCCTTGTGCCTAATAGTCAATTTTTTTAGCCAATATAAAAAAATATCTATCTTTTAAAAAGTATCAAAATTCCCTAAAAATGGCTTGTATGTAAAATTATTTAAACAAAATACCAAAAAAATTACACTTTTTGCATAATTTTATTAAATTTTTATAAAACTATTGATATAGTTCACAAATATTAATTTTAAGTGACTTTTCAAAAGGAGTAATTTGTGGATTTAAATAGTTTAAAAAATTTAGAGTTGTTGTACATCGAGGATGATGTAGATGTTATGAATCAGACCAAGCTCATCTTGGATGATTTTGTCAAGAAAGTACATACGGCTACCAATGGAGAAGAGGGGTTAGAAAAAGCGCTCTCCCTTCCTATAGATATCATCGTCGTGGATATCAATATGCCAAAGATGAATGGTATAGACATGATAAAAGCACTCAAAAATGAGCATGAGAAAAATATTCCGTGTATCATCACCACCGCGCACACCGACACAGAGTATCTCATCGATGCGATCAATCTCAAGGTAGATGGCTATATCATCAAGCCTATCAATATCAAAGATCTCATCAACTCAGTCTATACGGTGATGTTGCCAATCATCCAGAAAAAAGAGATAGAGGGTTGTGCCCATGTGGTGGAATCACTCTCTGCACTTGTCGGGGGTAAAAAGATAGAGATATTAAAATTTATCATCGAAAACCTTGATGAAGAGAAAGTTTTCCATGGTTCATACCAAGATATCATGGAAGCACTCGATGTCTCTAAACCTACGGTGGTCAATATGTTTAAACAACTCATTGGCGCAGGCATACTAGAGAAAATCAAAAACAAAGTCTATAAGTTCAAACGAACAGACTTGATTGGGTAGGGGTTATCATGATAAGGAATATATCTCTAGCATTAGTATTGATGTTGAGTGTAGCAGGCGCGGCACAGAGTATTGCACCCACAAAAACAAAAGTATCTAGCGAAGTCAAAAAACAAAATCCTATCGTCCTCTTGCAAACCAATCAAGGCGACATCGAACTGGAACTCTATCCAAAGATAGCCCCAAAAGCGGTGAAAAACTTTATAGAACTTTCTAAAAAAGGCTATTATGATGGGTTGATTTTTCATCGTGTCATCAAAGGCTTTATGATTCAAGGTGGTGATCCGACAGGTACGGGTCGTGGTGGTAAATCTATCTACGGGCATGTCTTTGAAAATGAGTATGCACCCAATGTGGTCTTTGATAAGCCTGGTATCTTGGCAATGGCAAATGCTGGGGCAAATACCAATGGTAGTCAATTTTTCATCACCGTAGCGCCTACGCCTTGGCTCAATGGTGGTTATACTATCTTTGGTCGTGTTATTAAGGGAATGGATGTCGTGCATAAGATAGAAAATACCAAGACAGCTAGAGGTGATAGACCTGTGCAAAAGCAAGTGATTAAAAAAGCAGTTGTGAAGTAATCATGATATTTTTAAGATTTGCACTAGGGCTGATGATGGTGACGATGCTTCATGCTTCGGACTTCATCATCAAAAAGAGTGATTTGAGTGTCGATGCGACGATAGCAAAGATACAAAAGATTGTAGAGGCGAAAAAAGGCTTGGGTGTTTTTACAATCATCGATCACAAAAAAGGAGCGGACAAAGTAGGTCTAGCACTCCCAAAAACCAAAGTCATCCTCTTTGGCAATCCTAAAATGGGCACAAAACTCATGCAAAAAGATCCACGCGTCGCACTTGACTTGCCGATGCGTGTGCTTGTCTATCGTGAGGGAAATGAGACAAAAATCGTCTATCA
>CAZCUH010000124.1:0-4594 GCA_964501795.1 uncultured Sulfurospirillum sp. | reverse complement strand
TGGCAAAGTGGCTTGTCAAAAAAGATAAGCTACCTGTTGAGCAGAGTATGCTTGACAACTACATTATTTGGATAGAAGTGGGTGTAATCTTGGGTGCAAGAATTGGCTATCTTGCCTTTTATCAACCTGATTTTTCACAGTATCTCTTAGCGCCTTGGCAGATGTTTAATCCTGTGCGAGATGGGCAATTTGTCGGTATCTCTGGTATGAGTTTTCATGGCGCTGTACTAGGATTTTTTGCAGGAAGCACACTTTTTTCAATCAGACACAAAATCAACCAATGGTTCATGCTTGATATCGCAGCAGTGGCTATTCCTGCTGGGTATATCTTTGGGCGTATCGGAAACTTTGTCAATCAAGAACTTGTGGGTCGTCAGACTGATGTGAGTTGGGGTATCTTAGTCCATGGTGTACTGCGTCATCCTTCTCAACTCTATGAAGCATTTGCAGAGGGATTGATTGTCTTTCTCATTATGTTTACTATCAGAAAAAGAAAGACCTTTCACGGACAACTCATCTCTATCTATCTCATCCTCTACGGCATCGCAAGATTTAGCGCTGAGATGTTTAGAGCACCAGACCCACAGATAGGCTATGTTTATAGTGACTGGATGACCAAAGGGCAAGAGTTTTCGCTTATCATGATAGCCTTTGGCATCGGGCTTTATTTTTATCTGAAAAAGTTTGGAAAAAAAGAGGTGAGCTTCGCTCAATAGAGCCTATTAACAATGTCTAAAAACTGCATCGGGTCAACCCCAACACCACCAACATGCACCGAAAAATGCAGGTGCGGGCCAGTCACACGACCCGTCGCTCCTGCAAGACCAATCACTTGACCCTTTTCTACGATGTCACCTACTTTCACCTTAAAATGACTCATATGATAGTATCCCGTATAGATACCCTGACCATGGTCAATGATGACAGAGTTACCCGCAAAAAATCTATTTTTCACCAGTACCACTCTCCCACGATTTGAAGCCACAATCGGTGTACCAGTTGCAGCACGAAAATCTGTGCCTGAGTGATAACTTTTAAGCATACCATTAAAAAGCCTTTTGGTACCAAATGCACTGGTGATTTTACTATCCAAAGGTCTTAAAAAAGGTTCAGAGATATAAGTGTGTTTTGTAAAAGTTCTATATATCTTCATCGCTTCTTTGTTCTCTCTTTTGATACGGGCACGATTTTGGGGGCTTATCTTTGCACGGGAAGGTGCAACCTTGAGGCGTTCTGTTTTGTATGTGCCTTGCGCTATCATGATAGGCACTGAAATATAATCTTTTACACCATCCACAACCGTCACAATGACCGCTTTTTTCTCTTGTGGCTTCACATAATACCCCGTAGGAACTAAGGCGTAAAAAGTCTCCACCTTAGTTGGATGTGCATAAAAAGGATACCGAACGCCTAGATACGCAACATAAGCTTTAGAAAATGGTATATCACTACGAAGTTCAAAAAGCATCGTTTGGGCATTGGCAATCTTTTGGCTAGAGACACTATAAGTCACTGATGCCCACAGAGGCGCTATCATGATAGCCATAAAGAGTATGATTCTAGCGAGCATTGGTCTTCTCTTCATCTAAAAGCACTTGATAAATCCGCACCAAAGATATAAAAAATGTCGTAATCGCAGGCCCCAAAATCATACCCCAAAATCCATAAGTCGTCAATCCAGCGATGATGGAGAAAAAGACTACTATTTCATTGATCTTCGTCTTGCTTTTAATCATATCATTTTGCACATATTTGATAATTAATGGCTTGATAAAAGTATCTGCAATGATAGAAATCACGATGATGGAGTAGAGTGTGATAACCAATGCTGCCATCGTATGACCACTCGCATACTCATACATCGCCACAGGAAGCCACATCACCAATCCGCCTATGACAGGTATCAGAGAGGAAAAACCATACAAAATCCCAAATAAAAGCCCATCATAACCATAAATCATCACGATAAAAGCAAAAAGCGCCCCTTCTAAAATAGCCGTAAGCAAGATAGAGTAAAAGACGACACTCATGACATTGGATATCTCGGTGAAAAAACTAGAATGTCTATCAAAAGGCAAGGTACTTTTTAAAAATTTCACCAACTCTTTACTGTAAAGATTGACAAAAAAGTAAAAAATCAAAATCAAAAACATATCTTTAAAAAAACCAGCACTTTTTTGCAGTACCGTCGATGCTGCTGTAACAATCTTGGTCGTGATATCTTTTGAATTGAGAGAGTCTAAAAACTCTTTCACATAAGGCTTGGCAAAATCAAGATAATCAGGCAGTACAAAATGGTTCTTCAACCCCACCACTTTATCTACGATAGCGGGATCAAAGTTGTTGATGATGGCAGTAGAGGCATTGATAGCATAGACAATAGGAAGAAAAAAGAGCAACCCCAAAACCAGCGTCATCAATAGCGCGCGTAATGTCTTAAATCGGATATATTTTGAAAAATAGAGATTGAGATTACTCGTGGCGAGTGCCAAGAGTGAAGCAATAAACATCGGCAAAAGAAAAGGACGATAAAGATACCACACACCATACAGGACAAGTAAAAAGAGTCCTAATAAGAAATATTTTCTGTTCATATTAATTGTCTCCTTTCTGAGGAGCAAAGCCCCTCAGAAATTCCTCGCACTAAAGCTTCGACGCTTGTCGAGAATAACTTATCATGATGGGGGCAAAGCCCCTTTAAAACACTTATCATGATAGCTCTTCATCAAAGAGAGTAGGCTTCTGTTCTGGTGGTGTGAGTCTGAAATGCTCATAACACTTTGGTGTTGCAATCCTTCCTCTCGCTGTCTTTTCTATATAACCATTGGCGATGAGATAAGGCTCTATGACATCTTCGATAGTACCCTCATCTTCGCTGAGCGTTGCGGCTATCGTACCAAGTCCCATCGGTCTGCCTTTGGCTTGGATGAGAAGTTCTAAAAAGCGTATATCCATCTCATCAAACCCTTGTGCATCCACACCAAGTTCATCAAGTGCATATTTGGCACGAAAGAGTGAAATTTCCTCTTCATTTTCCACCTGCGCATAATCGCGTATACGCTTTAAGAGTCTTAGCGATATTCTTGGCGTTCCTCGACTTCGTCTTGAAGTCTCGATAGAAGCATCTTTTTGACAGTGAAATGCAAGCTTGCTAGCCGCCGCACGGATAATCTTTGCCAACTCCTCATGTGAATAAAACTGCAAGCGAAAATGCATCCCAAATCTATCTCGAAGGGGTGCTGAAATCATCCCCGCCCGTGTCGTCGCCCCAATGAGCGTAAACTTTGGTAAATCGAGCTTAATCGTCTGTGCTGCAGGCCCAGATCCGATGATGATATCTAAACGAAAATCTTCCATCGCAGGATATAAAATCTCCTCAATAGCCGGTGAAAGCCGATGAATCTCATCGATAAAGAGGATATCTCCCTCTTCCAAGTTGGTCAGTATCGCTGCCAAGTCGCCTGATTTTTCTATCATCGGGGCAGCGGTGGTTTTGATATTGGCATTCATCTCACTTGCGATGATATTGGCAAGCGTCGTCTTACCTAGTCCAGGAGGGCCAAAAAAGAGCACATGATCGAGGCTCTCACCTCTTTTTTGTGCCGCTTTGATAAATACTTGTAAGTTTTTTTTGATTTTCTCTTGACCAATATACTCATCCCAAGTCGAAGGACGAAGCGTTACCTCATCTTCACTATCAAAATCAAACTTTTCTACCTCTACAATACGCTCCATTAGTAAGTATAATCCTTGCTTGGAAATTCTCTATTTTTGACTTCATCGACAAATTGCCCTAGCGCTTCACGAATCAACTTGCCCCCTTGCATATACTGCTTGACAAACTTTGGTTTAAAATCTTCAAAAAAGCCAAACATATCACTCCACACCAGCACTTGACCATCAGTATGCACACCAGCACCAATCCCGATAGTAGGGATATTGACCGCTTCTGTAATCGCCTTTGCCGCCTCTTCTTTCACGCCCTCGACCACAAGCGCAAAGGCTCCTGCTTTTTCAATGGCTTTCGCATCTTCTATCAAGGCATCGATATCCTCTTGACTTTTACCACGCACTTTATAGCCACCCTCACTGCGGACAAATTGTGGCATCAAACCGATATGCCCTACCACTGCTACCGATGCGTCTGTCAAAGTTTTGATGATATCAGCACGCTCTTTACCGCCCTCAATCTTCACCGCTTGGGCATCTGTTTCTCTATAAGCTCGAATAGAATTTTTGATAGCAAGCTCTTTAGAAGTATAAGAACCAAAAGGCATATCAAGTACGATAAGTGGTAGTTTTGCTCCCATACAAACCGCCTTGGTGTGATAAATCATCAGTTCCATATTGGCTGAAAGCGTGTCGGATTTGCCCGAAAAGCTCATATTGAGTGAATCTCCCACGAGTATCATCTCCACAGCTCCATCAAAAAGCTTGGCAAAGAGCGCATCATAAGCGGTTACCATCGTAATTGGCTCTTTACCTTTCATATTTCGTATCGTACTGACGGTGACTTTTTTCTCTATCATTGGCGTTTGCATACTCATAAAATTTCCCTCTATTTTGCTACTTTGATAGATTTTACCAAAAAGTT
>CAZCUH010000123.1:0-4634 GCA_964501795.1 uncultured Sulfurospirillum sp. | reverse complement strand
CACAAATATGGAGCTGGTGAGAGGACTTGAACCACCGACCGCCTGATTACAAATCAGGTGCTCTACCAACTGAGCTACACCAGCACATTGTTTGTGAGCCGAGATTATACAAACATTTTTTTTAAATGTCAAGTGTTTTTTGGAATTTTTTTTAAATTAAGTCAAAAATGAGTAAAATTTTTGAAAATCAACCAAAAATAAGGGCTTTTATGAAAATACTTTTTGCACCTAGTGAAACCAAAAAAGAGGGGGGAAATTACTCCCCTTTAATAGATAGTACTTTTTTCCTCTATCATGATAAGAAACAATTTGTACTAGATAAATATCATCACTATCTAAAATCCGCCACGCCAACACAGCTAGCAAAACTATTTGGTATCAAAAAAGAATCAGAGATAAAAAAATATCAAGATATAGACATCTATCATGATAAGACAATGCCTGCCATTGAGCGTTATACTGGCGTAGCGTATGACTATCTCGACTATCCCACGCTTGCGCAAAAAGAACAAAAGTTTATTGATGAGTCTCTCATCATTTTCTCAAATTTACTAGGCGCTATAAAGGCAGGAGAAAATATTCCTAACTACAAATTGAAGCAGGGAGAGAAATTGGGTGATTTTGCCATAGAGAAATTTTACAAAAATGAAACATCAGCCTTGCTCAATGACTATCTCAAAGATGAACTCATCATAGATTTACGCGCTGGATTTTATGACAAGTTTTATCTACCAAACAAGCCCTATATCACCATGAAATTCATCAAAAATGGCAAAGTAGTCAGTCATTGGGCCAAAGCCTATAGAGGCAAGGTGGTCAGAGAGTTAGCCAAGTATCAGCCCCAGAGTGAAGAAGCCTTTTGTGATATCACCTTCAAAAACTTAAAAATCAAAGAGATCCTCACCAAAGGGTATAAAAAAGAGTTTGTTTATGAGATTATCGAAGGCTAAACTTGTGGGTATCACCTATTATTAGAGGTGCCCTTGTGTGATGTGTGGGCTAAACGCTTTTGTACTCACATCCACGACTTCACCAATCTGCAAGCCTCTTGATTCTTCCTGCGATAAAACCACTTCCACTACTTGCTGCCCAATCGCCACAATCGCCACATATATCACATCCATTTTCACGATGTCCAAAATCTCTCCTCGAAAAGAGAATTTTTGACTGCCTGATTGCTTAAGCAAGATCTCTTTGGCAGGGCCATCATTGATAATTTTGCCTTGCTCTATCATGATAACACGCTGGCTCATTTTGTACATCTCACTAGGATCATGACTCACCATGATAGTCGTCGTGCCAAACTCTCGGTGCAGCGTCAATATCTCTTGCTGTAATTTTCCCCGCATACGCGCATCTAGTGCAGAGAGTGGTTCATCCATCAACAGTAGCTTTGGACGATTCATCAAGGCACGACAGAGACTGATGCGTTGTTTTTGCCCACCACTGAGCTGTGCCGGTCGTCTCTTTTTCAAGGCACCTAGCTCCGTCATCTCTAGTAAGTGTTTTGCCAACTGCTTATCCTTGCGCACAAAAAGCAGATTTTCTTCGACGCTCATATTGTCAAATAGTGCATACTCTTGAAAAACAAAACCAATTTCTCTTTTCTGTGGCGCTAGAAAATGTCTCGCATCTTGCCAACAACGCTCCCCTATCATGATAGTGCCCTCTGCCACTTCCAATCCTGCCAAGATACGAAGTAAGGTCGTCTTTCCACTACCACTTTTGCCACTCAGTGCTACAAAATCACCCTCTTTTATATCCAACTTTACAGCCATCTCCATCTCGCCATCACTGCCATAGAGCTTTTTGCGTATATCTATCGCTATCATGATAGCCCTATTTTTTTCTGTTTGGCATTGAAGATATAGACAGCTAGAAGTACCAAAAAGCTAATCCCCACCATAATCGCACTATATAGATGTGCCCCTTGATAATCCATCGTCTCCACCATCTCATAAACAGCGACTGAAGCCACTTTTGTCTCTGCGGGGATACTGCCACCTACCATCAAAACGACTCCAAACTCACCCACAGTATGGGCAAAGGTGACGATGATTGCCGTAAGCAGTGCTGGTTTGATATTTGGCAAGGCTACTCTAAGGAGGGTCTCTAGGGTACTTTTGCCACTCAGATAAGAGGCTTCAAGCATATTTTTATTGAGAGATTCAAATCCACCTTGTAGGGGCTGTACCATAAAAGGCAGAGAATAAAAGCAACTAGCCACGACTAACCCCGTAAAATTAAATACCAAATCCAACCCAAAAGAGGCTTTGAAAAAAGCCCCAATCGGTGAATTTTGAGAGAGTGCCACCAAGATATAAAACCCTAACACAGAGGGAGGCAACACGATAGGCAAAGCGGTTAATGCCTCTAAAAAAGGCTTTGATCTCGAAGTGCTTTGAGAGAGATACCACGCCAAAGGCACAGAGAAGATAAAAAGTATCAAAGTTGTTAATCCTGCCAACTCAAAAGAGAGCAAAAAAGGAGTAAAGTCCAATGCCCTGATACGCTCAAACATCCTCAACACTCCCTATAGACAATGCACTCGCAGGAATCAGTGCTACGACTTCATCACCTGCTTTGAGTTGCATCCTGCTTGACGCACTTGCTATCATGATAGCTTCCAAGGATGTATCAAAAAAATCAAGCCTTATGCTACTTAAAAGCTGACCATTTTCAACACTATGAACCTTACATGGTAGTTGATTTTCAAAGCTAAGTTCCCCACTAAATACTTTAGCAATCGCGATATGTGAGGGCTTGATCAATAATCGCACACGACTGCCTATCATGATAGCGTCACTAAGCTCCAAACTCATCATCAACAAAGAGATGCCATGCGCACGAAAACGCACGATATGAATCATATCACAACACTCGATCTCTTCTACAGTCGCGATGATAGCATTCATGGAATCATATACCCATATGCATGTAAAATCTCTTTTGCCTTGTCACTAAGCATAAAGTGATAAAACGCCTCGATATCTTTACTGTTTTGCCCATATTTAAGGATCACGATACCTTGATTGATCGGTGTATAGAGCTTACTTTCTACATCATCCCAGTTGATACCCTTTTTGTACTGTGCCATCTTGGGAGAAAAGAGCGCTGATGAAGCAACAAATCCTATATCTGCTGCCTGCAGCGTAAAAGAGAGCGTCTGCGATATAGACTCTCCATACACAAACTTTTTCACGATATCTTTATAAATACCAGCCTTTTTTAACGCCTGCGCTGTTGCGATACCATAAGGAGCAGTTTTGGGATTGGCGACGGCGATTTTATGGATTTTAGGGCTACAAAGAAGCTTGACACCCTCTGAAAAATCTTGCTCTTTAGCAGAGAGATACGCCAAAGTACCCTGCGCATAAACACGAGGTTTACTCACCGCGAACCCCTCTTTGTACAAGACTTCAGGATAACGCATATCCGCAGACAAAAAAAGTCCATAAGGCGCACCGTGCTTGATCTGTGCGGTCAATTTACCACTACTTCCCAAGATGACTTGTACTTTGATATCGGGGTAGATTTTGTGAAACGCTTTTGTCAAATCTTCAATCGCATAAGAGACATTGGCAGCGACAGCGACTCTGATCTCTCCTGCTATCATGATAGTTGAAAAGAGTAGAAATATAAGGATTTTGAACATTTTAGAGACCTTTAGCATTGATTGTTTGAACTCTTTACGGATATCAACTAACTCAAAAATTTTAAATCAGGTGATTACCAATAATCTTGAACCTATGAAGCTAAAAGCTCATGTGAGAGTTTATACTCAATGATACCAGCTAATGATATATCCTCATCTATATCAGGAAAATGTATACCTACACCACCGCCTATCAAGCGATAGTTGGAGAGTTTGGATTTGTCGGCATCCTTTAATCTCGCAGTATAGCTATAAGGGATAGCTAAAATATCACCACTACTAAGATAGATATATAACTTATCTTCAACCGTAAGCTTTTTTATTACTGTTTTATTGCTTGAAGTACTCATTCCATGCTCCTAAAAATAATTCTCTATTTTTCTCTGTAATCTTTTTGAGTTTTGTTATCTCTTTTGAAGATATTTTATAACTATCTGTCACCTTCAAACTCTCAAGTTCAATCCGAACATAACTATCACCCTTTTCTATATGCAGATGCCTTGGAAGATGTTCATCACTAAAAAAGAAAAAGCGATAACCATCTTTTCGAAGAACTGTAGGCATAGAAAAGCTCCCAATTAACTTGTTATTGCCTATTTTAACATAACAATAATTATAAGAGTGAAATATGATTTAAGTGTCGATGTAGATTACACCAACATGCACTTAACTAGGTATTAAACTTTCACCTCTTCAAAATTATCCTATGCCAAAAAACTTATGCACCTCTTTTGCATCAAAAACCGTTACTCTACGGCTCACTTTTATAGGTGTCAATTTTTGCTCTTTGGCATATAACCAAACTGTACTTCTAGCCACTCCAAACTGTTCAACTATCTCTTTGACTCTATAGACTTTTTTTTCTAACATGATAAACCTTTTTTGTTTATCTTCAATTATAAGAACAAAAATATATCACGATTAAAAATCATCATAAAAAATATCTCTGATTTTTTTGTGGTGGTTTTTACACATCGTG
>CAZCUH010000122.1:0-4635 GCA_964501795.1 uncultured Sulfurospirillum sp. | reverse complement strand
TTTCCAAACAGTCCGATATAGTTCAATATACAATTTATAAGGACTAAAAAATGAAAAATATTTTATTTATACTACTTGCTATTTTCACGCTCAATTCCGCTTCTTTTGCTGCCTTTGACCTCATCGTCAAACCTAGCCAAGAGGAAGAAGCACCCATCAAAAAAGAGACAAAAAAGCCAAAGCTTAGTGATAAAAAGATGCTTATCATGATAAGTTCAGGTGTATTGGAAAAAGCTGGTATGGGATTGACACTAGGACTCAGTGCAAGCAAACAGGGCATCGCTGTCACCTATGTCATCGGAGCAAAAGCGCTACAATACGCTCGAAAAGAGGGAAAACAACACAGATTTTTTGCCAAAGCAATGACACCAAGAGAGATTTTACAAAAAGCGATAGCCAACGGTGCGACGGTGGATATCTGCTATATGTGCGCACAAGCTTTAGGGCTTGATGAAAAAGATTTTATCAAAGGCGCAAAAATCGTCCACTCCAAGGCAATTTTTGAGACGATGTATCAAAAAGGGTGTAAGGTACTTAGCTTTTAGGTCGATGTTACTAACTTACAAAAACTATAAGGAAATTTATGAAACTAATCAAAAAACTAACACTTACATCGCTACTGCTTGCAACAACACAGACATTTGCAAGTGATTTTTCAAACAAAAACATCTATGCAGGTTTTCAATCTAGCTGGCCTTCACACGGGTTATCGGTAAAAATGGACATGACTGACAAAATCACAGCCCAAGGTGTTTTGGGATTTTTTGGAGATTTAAACAACTACTCCGTACGAGGTCTTTATAAATTTAAAAAAGATCAATTTTGGGATATGTATGGATTTGGTTCTGTAGGTCTTTGGACATGGGATGGATATGGTAGTTTTGCTGATGAAAGCGTACTTGGTGTCGGTGGTGGTGCTGGATTTGAATATGATTTAAGAGGGCTTGATAAATCATTTATCCCACTATTTGTCTCAGCAGAACTAGGACTCAATATCGCTAGTTTTGATCACTATAACTTCTCATCACTGGGACTTGGCGTGGGCATTCACTACAAGTTTTAATCTCTACTATCATGATAGCAGGCAAAGGCTATCATGATAAGTGCCGTATTCCTACAATGTGTACACTTTTTTACTTCTTTTATGTTAATATTGACAGATATAAACATCACCTTAAGGAATAAAGCACGATGACAACCCTCCTAGGAAACCCTGATTTTCTCACCAATCTCAAAGGCAAATCCGCCACCTTTATGCTCGCTCTCTCAAACACCCACACAGCCCAGATAGAAGGCATCACCCAAGCTGGCATCCCTGGTCTCATCCATCTCACCCCTACCCTTGACGCTGAATTTCTCTGCACAGGTGAGGTCAAAAGCTTGGAAAATATCGCTGAGACTCCCAAAGGCGTTCCCACACCAGCACTCCTCACACGAGCTGTACATCTCTTGCATCCTTTCAAGGAAATAACCCTTTTAGATCTCGGACTTGACAGCATCCCAAAGGTCGAAAATGCACCTATCTATGGCTTTGGCATCAAGCCAAGTGACCGTATCGACCACGCCGCCAAAATCAATGCCAATGCCGTCTTTAACGCAGGCTTACGATTTGGCAAGGAGTACCAACCAAACAGCGACTACCTCATCATCGGCGAATCCACCCCCTCTGGCACGACCACAGCCCAAGCCACTGCCCTCGCCCTTGGCTATGATGCCAAAGATAAATTTAGCTCAAGTTTCAAAAATGTCCCCAACGACATCAAAGCACAAACCATCGACAAAGCCCTAAAATTCATCCACCCAAGCGACAGCGTCCTTGACAAAGCCAGCAAAGTCGGTGACAATATGCTTATCTTCACCGCAGGATTTGTCATGGGAGCAAGCGAAAAAGGCTACCCTCTCATCCTAGCAGGAGGCACACAGATGGCAGCCGTACTCCTACTCATCAATCGCCTTTCTGCAAAATTTTCCTATCCAAACTTAGCCCTATGCACCACCAAATGGGTCGCCCAAGATGCCCACTCTGACATCAAAGCACTTTTAGAAATGCTTGATTTTCCACTCAATGCCTACGCCGCAGACTTTGACTTTGCCCTCTCTAACCACCCCGCTCTCAAACTCTACGACCAAGGTGAAGCCAAAGAGGGTGTCGGTGCAGGTGCAGCGCTCGTCTATGGGCTACTCAATGACCTCACAAAAGAGCAAATCACCCAGCAAGTAGAAGGCTTTCTAGGGTGAAAATCCTCTACTTTGGCGGTCAAAAATCAGGCAAAAGTCGCCTCGCAGAACAAAGAGCCCTCGCACTTTGCCCAGACAAACCTACCTACATCGCCACCTATCATGATAGCTATGCAGATAGCGAAATGAAAGAGAGAATCGCCAAACACAAAGCACAGAGAAGCGACACATTCATCACTATCGAAGAGCCAAAAGAGTTGGAAAAAGTGATTCAAAAAGGTACTTACCTCGTTGATTGCATCTCGATGTGGATTCTAAACTTGATGGATGAAAAAGCCCTCATTGCGCAACTAGAAACACTTGCAAAAAAAGATGCACATATTATCTTTGTCCTCAACGAAGTCACCAGTGGCGTGATTCCACTAGATAAGGAGAGCCGAAAGTTTGTTGATCTCACGGGCATCATCGGGCAGAGATTGGCAGAGATGTGTGATGAAGTGATAGAGGTGAAGTTTGGGATAGGCAAGCGGATAAAATGACTACATTCTCCCACGGTGGCGATATCCTCACCTTTGCCAAAGCCCACGGTTTTGACCCTAGTGAAGTCCTCGATCTCTCCTCCAATATCAACTTTATCTCGCCCCAAGTCAATGTCGATTTTGACATCCGCTCTTATCCCAACTATGATGCGTTATATCAGACAGTAGCAAGACATTTTAAAATCCAAACAGAGCAAGTGGAGATTTACAACGGTGGCTCATCTGCGATATTTTCCTTTTTTAGAGAGACGCCTTGTGATACTTGCGTCATCTATGCGCCCGCTTACTTAGAGTACAAAAAAGCTGCTCTACTGTATGAAAAACAGCTTATCATGATAGATAGATTTGACGATATCGATGCCCCTATCCCAGAAAATTCCCTTGTTGTATTTGTCAATCCCTCCACACCCGATGGGAAGTATCATGATATGGCAAAATTGATGGCTATGTGGATGAAGAAACATTGCACCATCCTCATCGATGAATCTTTCCTAGCCTTCACCGACAAACCATCGCTGACATATATGATAAGTGAATATGACAAACTCTACATCCTCACCTCTCTCACCAAATTTTACGCCTGTGCAGGGGTGCGGATGGGTATCATGATAAGCAACGCCAAAAACATCCAAAAGCTCAAAGCAAAAGAGCCACTATGGAAACTATCCGCCTACGATAGCGCCTATATCCAAGCCGTTTTAAACGACACAAGCTTTGAGCAAAAAGCCAAAATAGAAAACCAAAAAGCAAAGAGCTTTCTCAAAGAGATATTAAAAGATTTTGAAGTGTATGACTCTGATGCGAACTTTTTTCTCGTCAGACTCGAGGATATGACAGCGTATGAGCTGCAAGAACAGCTCACACCACACGCTATCATGATACGGGATTGTAGTAATTTTGACTACTTAGATACACACTATCTGCGTATCGCAGTCAAACATATCGAGGATTTAAAGCGACTACAAAATGCTCTACACACTAAATAACTGAGAGACAGTGTCCACATTTTTTCGCTTCGATTGGCACTTCCATCGCACACTCTGGGCATTTTTTGGTGGTTGGCGCTTCTTCTTCTGTTTTTTGCATCTTGTTCATCATACGCACAAGCATAAAAATCACAAATCCTAAAATGACAAAAGAGATAGCATCATTGAGAAATGAACCATACTTGATTGCCGGTGCACCCGCTTTTTCCAAGGCATCTAAAGTAGCATACTCTTTGCCATCAAGTGCAAAAAAACTATTTGAGAAATCCACACCACCTAGCAAAAGACCTATTGGAGGCATGATGATATTTTCCACCAATGACTTCACAATAGAGGCAAATGCCGCACCAAATATAAAACCTACTGCCATATCGACAGCATTACCTTTGAGCAAAAATTCTTTAAACTCTTTTAACATAAAGTACTCCTTCAATAATATTTAAAAAACTATCATACAGAAATAAACTTAGAACATTTTTGAAACACATCTCCATCTTTGGCACTGCGAGTGAAGCAAGAGGGATAAAGGATTTAAAGTGGCTTCAAAATCATCAAATCTTTGAAAGCACCACTATCAAAGCCACAGCTCCAAAAATAACAACAAAAAACTTTAACACTCCATTTAAAAATGAGTCATCCTCATCTAGCCTGTAACTAGGCAATTTTTCATGTTGCTTACTCTCTGCCTCATCATGATTTGGAAATAGATATTCATAGAAATTAATACTTACATAATTGATTGCCAACCATATAAAATACAATAAAACAGCATACATAGGATAATAAAAAAGCATATTTGCCCAACCCGACCACGCACCTGTTTTGGTGATATGCATACTATTTATCAGCACTATAGCAACAACCAATGACAAAAAACCAATCGAGTATTTCACACTATTTTGCATCTTCACCTCTTTTATACTGATACGCCA
>CAZCUH010000121.1:0-4696 GCA_964501795.1 uncultured Sulfurospirillum sp. | reverse complement strand
CAGATTGTGTATAATAATTAGGCTGAAGTTCTGTATCCATTATTAAGAGATTAAAAGTATATTATGCTAACTATTTTATTACTAATTTTTGATTTGATAATTATTGTTATAATATACTTTATAACAGAGAGATACTAATAATTTAATTAATATTTTAGAAGTGTAAAGTTTTTTTATGTCTCATCGAGACAAGGATGATTTTACTAATCAGAGCCTTACGCAAGGAACTTTAAAACCTTACTTATTATAACATCTTCAAATTCCACTTCGATATGCTACAATAAAATTATATCTTTTTTTAAAGGAAAAATCAAATCAAAGGTTTATCATGATAGAAAAAATTCTTGGTTTAGATATAGGTATCGCATCTGTGGGGTGGGCAGTTGTTGATTATGATAGTGAAAATAAGGAAAATAACAAGATTGTAGAGAGTGGTGTAAGGATATTTACCCAAGCAGAAAATCCAAAGACAGGAGACTCTTTAGCACTTCCAAGACGATTGGCTCGTGGGGCTAGAAGAACTTTACGACGAAAAAGCAAAAGAATGAGGGATATCAAGCTTTTGTGTCAAAAACATTTAGATATCCCGTACAATAGACTTTTTGGAGAGAATGAAACAATCTATCATGATAAGGGTCGAAAAGAGATTTGGCAACTTCGCGATGAAGTGCTTAAACGCACACTTCATGATGATGAATTTGCCAGAGTTTTAACACATATAGCCAAAAGAAGAGGCTATAAATCAAACAGAAAATCAGAAGAGAAAAAGGATAGTGAAGGGAAAAAGGTGCTAGGTGCTATCTCTGAAAATGAAAAACTTCTCCAAAAATATGAAACTATCGGTCAAGCCATTTATCAGACAACAAAAGAAGGTGAAAAAAGACGCAATAGAGATGGAGATTTTAAATTTTCAGTATCAAGAGAGATGTTGCTTGATGAAGTGAAAGTGATATTTGAGAAGCAGCGATTTTATCAGAATGATAAGGCTACTAAAGCATTTGAAGACACTTACACAGAAATATTTTTAAGACAACTAGATTTTGCTTCTGTTTCACATATGGTCGGTAAATGTACTTTTGAAAAAAGAGAGAAACGCGCCCCAAAACAGAGCTACTCGGCAGAAGAGTTTGTCACACTAACAGAAATCATCAATAACAAGATGATAAATAATGATGGCAAAGAGATAGGCTTTGATACACAACAAATAGAAAGGATACTGACACTATGCAGACAAAGTAAGACAGTCACCTTTAAAAAGATACGCCACCTACTAGATATAGAGACTTCCACACTCTTTAAGCGTGTAGCCTATCATGATAAAAATGGTGAATTTTTAACACCAGAAGATGCAGAAAAAAAGCAGAAACTAAAAAATGCTTTTGAAAAAGGTTATCATGCGATAAAAAAGGTCGTGGAAACTTCTCTGTCAAAATCGCATTGGGGAGATATATCGCAAGATAGGATGATGCTTAATAAAATAGCAGAGATTTTTGCACATCATAAAAGTGATGACAAGATAAAAGCATATCTGATAGAATTGTTTGAAAAAATTGATTATTTATCTGCTGATGAAAAAGCTATTATGATAGATGCACTCATAGAAAATATCTCTTTTGATACTTTTATCCACTTAAGTATAAAAGCTGTTGATAACATCATCCCGCACATGAAGCAAGGATTGACTTATGATAAGGCTTGTCTATCTGCTGGCTATGAAAACAAAAGTGGCAAAAAAGAGAAATATTTAAGAGCACTCAATCCTGATGAAAACAATGAACTCACCAATCCCGTTGTCAAGCGTGCGGTAGCACAAACACGAAAAATCATCAATGCTCTGATATCAAAACATGGACAACTTGATAAAATCCATATCGAGCTTACACGTGATATCAAAAAGAGTCACCAAGATAGAAAAAAGATGCAAAAGGGGCAAAACGAGTATAGAGAAGAAAAAGAGAAAGTTGTTGCTAAGTTTGTCGAGAGATATGGACGAGAACCTAAAGGAAATGAACTCTTAAAGTTCCGTCTATTTGAGGAGCAAGATGGCTACTGTTTCTATCATGATAAGCATATAGACATCACTAGACTTCTTGAGAAAGGTTATGTAGAGATAGACCATATACTACCATTTTCAAGATCCCTAGATGATAGTATTAGTAACAAAATCCTCTGTTTTTTACAAGAAAATCAAAACAAAAAGAACCAAACCCCTTATGAGTACTTTACAAAGATGGGGAAAGATTGGCATAGATATGAGGAGATAGTCAAGGGAGCAGTTAGATTAAGGTATAGCAAAAAGAAAAAGCTACTCAAGAAAAACTTTGATGAAAATTCATCCAATGAGTTCAGAGAAAGAAATAAAAATGACACCTCATTTATGTCAAAATTTATCAAAAATTTTATAGAAAACAATCTAGAACTTAGAGCAAAAAAACAAAAAGTTTTTACAAGAAATGGCTCTTTAACATCACTCTTGAGGCACAACTGGGGTATAGGTGAGAAAAACAGAGATAACCATTACCATCATGCACAAGATGCTATCGTCCTAGCTTTTACTACACAGTCTGAAGTGCAAAAACTCTCGACAATCTCTGCAAAGCACGAAGGATTTGTCTATGAAAAAAAAGAAGAAAAATCAAAAAAAGTTCGCTTTGAACCACCTATGGAAAATTTTCGTCAAAAGGTTGAAGAGTCGATAGAGGATATATTTGTCTCTTATGTACCACGCAAAAAAATCACAGGTGCAGCACACAAAGAGACTATCTATCCCAAAGATAGCAAAAAAGGGGCATTCCCAGTCAATGGTGGACTGGCAGAAAATGGAGAAGTCAAGCGGATAGATGTATTTAAAAAAGATGGTAAATATCACTTTATCTATCTCTATCCGGCAGACTTTGAAAAAAAGAAATTGCCAAATACAACGATTAAAGGCAAAGTGATTGATGAGAGTTATCACTTCCAATTTTCTATCTTTAAAAATGAGTTACTGGAACTTACGAATAAAAATGGAACATATTTTGGGTATTTTAAATCAGGAGAGAGTGATGGTAGATTTACAATACAAAGACACTTTATGTCAAATAGTGATAGAAAAATAGATAGATTTAGTACTGGCTCACTTATTGCTTTAAAAAAGTATCATGTATCGCCTCTTGGTGCGTACACAGAGATAAAAAATGAAAAAAGGCTAGGCACAAAAAGGAGCAAGTGATGGGATGGCGGGTCGTATATATATCAAATCCCGCTTATCTATCTCTTAAAAATAGCAACCTTCTGATAGATCAAAAATCACTTGGTGAAAAGGTCAGTATTGACCTAGAAGATATCTCCGTTATCATGATAGAATCAAGAGAGTCCACGCTCACTACGGGGCTGCTTTCTGCCATCGCAAAAGAGAAGATAGCTCTCTTTATCTGTGATGAGTACCACCACCCAAATGGTTTGTTTTTGCCATTTTCCCAACATAGCAGATTTTCCAAGATAGCCCATATCCAAAAAGAGATTTCTCAACCTCTCAAAAATAGACTCTGGCAAAAAATCATACAAACTAAAGTCCTCAATCAAGCCAAAGCACTACAAATCTGTGATAAAGAGGGTCATGAAAAACTTAAAAATCTCAGTAAAAAAGTACAATCAAATGATAAAACCTATATCGAAAGTTATGCTGCAAGTGAGTACTTTGGCTATATGTTTGATGAACTCAACCGTCGAGATAGTATGGATGGACGAAATGGTGCACTCAACTATGGCTATGCTATCATCCGTGGTGCGATATCGAGAACACTTAGTGCTTATGGCTTTGTGCCTGCTTTTGGTCTGCAACATTGTAGTGAACTTAATGCCTTTAATCTAAGTGATGATTTGATAGAGCCTTTTCGTGCTTTTGTCGATGTTGAAGTGATGAAGATGTATGGGGATTTTAATAGTAAAGAGATATTTTTAAACAAAGACCAGCGCATACAACTGTTAAATCTATTGACGATATTTGTAAATATTGATGGTGAAAAGTTAAGTATCTTAAATACCATAGAAAAGATGGTGCAAACGCTTCAAAAAGCTTATAGTGAAAATGATTATACGCTCTTAAAATTGCCCACCTTTATAGAGGGTTATCAAGCATGAAGGAGGCTATATTTATGCGATTGTTTGTGATGTTTGACTTGCCGACAAACAGCAAGAGAGATAGACAGTATGCGTCAAAGTTCAGAAGTCATCTCATCCGAAATGGATTTGATATGATGCAATACTCCATCTATATCCGTGTATGCAAGGGACAAGATGAAGTCAACAAATACACAAAAAGAATCAAAAAATCTCTCCCACCTAAAGGTAATGTACGAGTCTTACAAATTACAGATAAACAATACAGTCGCATGGAATTATTGGTTGGCGAAGAGAAGATAGTAGAAAAAAAGTTAGGGACAGAGCAACTGGTTCTTTTTTGAAAAAAAAGAGTTGGTTTAAGGTTTAACAATAAGAAATAAGTGCATTTTTAATTCAAATTTTTTTTTAAAACCCCTCCAAAGAGGGGGCTTTAAAGACCGGTATTATAGCATATCGAAGTGGAAAAGGATGCTATAACTCTATCTATTAGTCTATCTATCAAAGTATGATTATAGCATATCGAAGTGGAAAAGGATGCTATAACGTCTTACCTTTCTTATGTTCTAAATTTTTTATTATAGCATATCGAAGT
>CAZCUH010000120.1:0-4742 GCA_964501795.1 uncultured Sulfurospirillum sp. | reverse complement strand
AACTAAGGGAAAAGACAACACTCTTGTTGAATTATTGTCTTTTAAGAAAAATTTGTATTATTTTTTAAACAAGTAACTATATCAATTTTACTAAATCCCTTTCAAAAACTATAACTTACATCGGCAAATATCATGTCATTGTCATTTATCGCATCAAACAGTTTGTTGCCTCCTATATAATCAACGATTCCTATATTTGTGCTTAATGCATCGGCTATGTCGTATTTTATCCAAGCTCTTTGGAACCCTCCTTTGTTAGCTTTTTCACCAAATAGAGCGATGAGATAGTTTGTATGTAGCGTTGCATTTTTGAAGTCGCTGGTGATTCTAAAAGCATGTTGGTAGCTATTTTGTCTAAAATGCGGGTTTTTATCTGTGATGTGTTTGTTAGCAAAATCGTAGCTGAGTTTTGTATCTTTTATACCGTTGTATTCAAAGCCTACAAGTGTATCGATACGGTCAAAGCTCTTATCGCCTGTTTGTAAAAATTGAAAATCTTTTTTGTAGGCTAACTCAGTTTTAAATAGCCAACTTTCATGAACAAAGTTTGTGGCAAATCCAGCCATCTTGACCTTTTTGTTGTGAGAAACCAGTGGCAATCCCAGCTCATCTTGTGCATATATATCTGCTAGATAAAAGTTGATATCATATCCAGAAAATTCTCCCGCAATTTCAAGTGCATAAGATGGGGTATGAGGTGTAGATCTAGTAGGTAGTTTTTTAGGACTTGGGTAGAAGTCTCCACCAAAAGGTGGATTTTTATTAAATCGTTGTTCAACTATGATGATGGGACTTATTTTCCAATCTTTTTTATAATAGTCAAGTTTTAGCATCGTGGTTGGGAGTCTGAGATCTTCGATATCGACCATTGCTGGTCGGCGGTTATCAAGTGGATTTAACACATCTGTTACTCTGATGGTGTCACTTTTACCCCAGACTACTACTTGTCGTCCTGCTTTGATATCAAGATTTTCACGAAGTGAACCCTCTATATAGGCATCAAAAAGTTCCACTTCACTCTCTAGCGAATCTATCTCTTGTGAAGTAAATTTGCTTTTTCCTTTGATTGCATATGATGCATCGTAAAAAGTGTTGCCATTTATTTTTAGTTTGAAGTTATCGTTTAACTTTTTGTTATATTCCAAAAAGAGAAGACTTTTGAGTGAACTTAATTTATCATGCGGTTTGTCGTTGTGGTAACTGTATGCCAAAGATTGTGTAAATCTACCCTCTATGCCTAGCTTGTGTAGTCTGTTTTTTTGGGGTATTGTCTCTTTTTTGGGTGCTTTGTCATCAAAACCTGCTAGAAGTTCATCTTCTTGTGATGTGTCATTTGTATCGCTTTTTGTTGCTGGTGTATTGTCAAAACCATCCAATAGTTCATCTACATTTTCACCAAAAAGTGACAGACTTATAAGAGAACAAAGAAGCACCCTTTTCATGATTACAGCCCTTTTTCAAGTCTTCTAGTTGAAAACATAGTATCTTTAAGGGATGGATTTACTTTGATATTATTAAAGTCTAAAATCGTTTTATGCACAGTTTCTTTCCCTTTTTTAGTTGTCATAGTCATTTCATCAATTACCCAGATGCCATCTTGTTTGTGCATTTTGGTTACATCAAAATACTTCTTTTTACCGTTTTTTAAAAATCCAATGGAACGAACGACCATATCAATATCGGTGCGAACTAGTCCTATGGTTTTTGTGTATCCAGACTCATCGACAACATCTTTACTTTTGGGAGTAGATTCGATCATTGTTGTATCATGTCCTCTTACTTTCACATGTTTTAGGATTTTATAGTCAAAATCATCAACATCTCTTTTTGTCATGTCATAGTAAGAGAAATCACTTCCCATAAAGCTAGAGGATTTGTCGCTTGTTGGAATTCTTTTAACTTTTTTGAGTGCTGGTAGATATAACCATTGATCATCATCTTTACTAGAATCATCATAATCATAAGTCAAAAAAGCGGTATCTTTAACATCAGCAGGGCTTTTGAAAAACATAATCCTATGCTCATCTTTACCAAAATCTTTTTCAAAGGTGGCAATTGAACGCACTCTTTTGTTGCCATTTTTATCGATGAGAGTCATCGTCATCTCCTGCACTAGTGATTTTCCATTGTCTCTGTCATGAACTCTTTGTGCTATTTCTCTTGGATTTTCATCCCCATAAAGTGTGCTACCTAGTAGCATCAAACTCATGCCTGTCAATACTATTTTTTTTACCATTGGATATCCTTTCATTATTTTATCCATCCTCTTTTGGCTACTAAAACCATAAGTGCTGGTGATAGTAGAAGGTCTGCCAGAAGTGCGAAGATGATAACACTTCCTGTGAGAAAACCAAAGTTTTGCACACTTTCCATCGTTCCTTTCATATAAGCAAAAAAGCCAAATGCTAAAACAAGAGTCGTTATAACCATCGCTTTTCCAGTTGTGAAAAAGGTTTGTTCGACTGCTTTTTTTGCATCATGGCTTTGTAGATAGTATCTCTTAAAATTGTGGAGAAAATGTATAGTATCATCTACTGCCAACCCCATAGCAATAGAGCCTATCAAAAGAGTAAACATATCTAGTGGGATATGAAAAATATACATTAAACTAAGTCCCATGATGATAGGTGTGAGGTTAGGGATCATCGATAATAGTCCAAGTCTGACACTTCCCATGATAAAGATCATGCTGATAGCAATTAATATAAATGCGATTATATAGCTTCTTACTGAAGAGTGAATCGATTGAGTAAATGTATGCACCAATATTGGAATCATACCTGTCATGCTTACTGTGTCGCCTTTGAATGTCTCTTCATACTTTTTCTGAACATGTTTTATCATATCTTGAACATCAAGACTATCTACCCATGGCAGTTTATGTGTAACACGAACTTTTGAAAATTGGCTATCAACAACATCTTCCAGGTCATCACTACCACTATTTTCAAATAGTAGTAATTCTTGTGAAACCAAGCCTTTGTCTGACGGGATTTTGTAAAATGACTCTTTGTTTTCATGTAAAGCTCTGTTTGACTCTTTTACAATTGTGTTTAGAGAGAAGATTTTTCCGATGAATACTTTACCATCATCATATCCTTCTAATTCATGTGAAAGTTTATCTAGTTTTGCTAATCGCACAGGGTCTTGCCAACCATTCTCTTTGTGGGTGTCTATCACCATCTCCATGGTTAAAGAGCCTTTCATCTTTTTGTCTATATAGTGTGTCCCTATATAATTCATGTCATTTTTGGGAAACCACTCCAGAGGATAGTGAGAGAGCTTTAGTTTAGTTGCTAAAAAGAGTGAAATAAACACGATAAGCAAACTAATTACTGTGATAGACTTTGGAAAGTGTGTTGGTATGTAGGCTAATTTTTTCATCAAATTATCTAGCCATCCATACTTTGATACCTCTTTTGGTTTTAATTTGGTTATCATCAACAAAGCTGGAAGTAGTGTTAGTGTTAAAAAGAGTGATACCAAAACTCCAAGTGAAGCAAACATACCCATATCTGATACTGGAGCTACTTCACTCCCTGCAAATGAAGCGATACCGATTGCTGTGGTGATACCTGTCATCGCAATAGCCAATCCAGAGTGTTGTAGTGTGTATCTTACTGCCTCTTTTTTATCTTTACAAGTGTTAAATTTATCGAAAAATATGGACAATACATGAACTGTTGCCCCCACACTTACCGCAATCAGCAGTGATGGGACTATTTGGGTAGGAAGTTTAAATGCAACTCCTGCAAATGCCATGCTTCCCACAGTCGTTAACAATGCCAATACAATTACTAAGAGTGGATAAAATGTCGCACTTAGACGACGAAATATCAAAAACAAAAATACTAATATGATAAGAATAGTTATCCTTGTGAATTTTTGCATATCGGCTTTCATCATTGATTTTAGAGCATCCATAACCGTTGGACTACCTGCATAGTAGATTTTAAAATCTTTACTTTCATATTTTTTGACAATCTCTTTGATTTTTTTGACAATCATGGCATTTTGTGCATCTGAAAGTGGTGTTTTCTTCACATCGGCTTTTGGAGCAGCATCGTCAAACTCATTGAACATCTCATCGACACTTTTGTTATCATCACTTACATAAGCTTGTGTTTCGATAACTATACCTGTAAGTTTGCCATCTTCACTGATGAGTAGATTTTTGTAAAAGTGTGAATCCATTACTATCTTTTTAATCTTATCAACATCTTTTTGGTCTTTGGGAAAATGTTCTAACAAATCTTCGACAATTAGCTGGTCTTTTTTTCCTCTTGTGTTTCGGACATTGACCAGAGATGTTACTTCATCAAGATATGGTAGATTGTTCTCTAGTTCATCATGCAATTTTTTTAGTTTTTTGAGAAATTCTAATGTGAAAATTTTATCACTTTTTATAGCAATCATAATTCTTTCATCTCTTCCAAATTGATTTTTGAACTTGTTGTAGTTGATAAGCATTGGATCATCTTCGTGCATGAAACCTTCAGTTGAAGTATCCATCGTAATCTTTGGAACTTGAGAGATTGGAAATGCCAACATAAGCAGGGCAAAAAGAATTACAGCAAAAGGATGATTTGCTATAAATCCTCCAAATCTGCCAAATATGTTTTCAAGTTTTTGGTGCATAAGACTCCTTTTTCTTTATAAATCTTTTATCATCAATATATTTATAATTATTTTTTTGAACTGATTTTAGATTTTATCGTAATCTTATTAATTTAGATTTAGAT
>CAZCUH010000119.1:0-4836 GCA_964501795.1 uncultured Sulfurospirillum sp. | reverse complement strand
GATGTAGAGATATTTGAAGAAGGGGAAGAGCATGAAGAACTTGATACCGATAGAGATTAACGAAGAAAACCGTCCAAGAGACTTTGAAGCTTTTAAACTAAAGCTTGCAAGTCCTGAGCGTATCGCTTCATGGAGTTATGGTGAAGTTAAAAAACCAGAGACTATCAATTATAGAACACTAAAACCTGAAAGAGATGGTCTTTTTTGTGCTAAGATTTTTGGTCCAGTAAGAGACTATGAGTGTCTTTGTGGTAAGTATAAAAAAATGCGTTACAAAGGTATCAAGTGTGAAAAATGTGGTGTCGAAGTCACCACATCTAAAGTGCGTCGTTCTCGTATGGGGCACATTGAGCTTGTAACACCTGTAGCACATATTTGGTATGTGAACTCACTTCCAAGTCGTATTGGTACACTTTTGGGTGTAAAAATGAAAGATTTAGAGAGAGTACTCTATTATGAAGCCTATATTGTAAAAGAGCCAGGTGAAGCATTTTATGATCATGAAAATTCAAAGCCAGTGTTGGCATTTGATATCTTAAATGAAGAGCAGTATCAATCACTAGAGCAAAAATTTGGTCATACTGGTTTTGTAGCCCAAATGGGTGGTGAAGTAGTGCGTGATATTTTGGAAGAGTTAGATCTTGTAGATATTTTACATACCCTTAAAGAGGAGATGGAAAATACAAAATCAGAGGCAAAGAAAAAAACAATCGTGAAACGATTAAAAGTGATTGAATCGTTTGTAAACTCTGGTAATAGACCAGAATGGATGATGATTACGATGCTTCCTGTATTGCCGCCTGATTTAAGACCACTTGTCGCACTAGATGGTGGTAAATTTGCTGTATCAGATGTGAATGACTTGTATAGAAGAGTCATTAACAGAAACTCAAGACTCAAGCGATTGATGGATCTGGAAGCACCAGAGATAATCATCAGAAATGAAAAGAGAATGTTACAAGAGGCAGTGGATGCACTGTTTGATAATGGTCGTCGAGCCAATGCTGTAAAAGGTGCCAATAAAAGACCACTTAAGTCTCTAAGTGAAGTGATAAAAGGTAAACAAGGTCGTTTTAGACAAAATCTACTTGGTAAAAGGGTTGATTTTTCTGGTCGTTCTGTTATCGTTGTTGGTCCTAGCCTTAGAATGGATCAATGTGGTTTACCTAAGACAATGGCACTAGAGCTCTTTAAGCCACATCTTTTAGCAAAACTAGAAGATAAGGGTTATGCAACAACAATCAAACAAGCAAAAAGAATGATAGAGTCAAAAACCAATGAAGTATGGGAATGTTTGGCAGAGATTGTTGATGGTTATCCAGTGATGCTAAACCGTGCACCAACATTGCATAAGCTCTCTATTCAAGCGTTTCATCCAGTACTCATTGAAGGGAAAGCGATTCAGCTTCATCCTTTGGTTTGTTCAGCATTTAATGCGGATTTTGATGGGGATCAAATGGCGGTACATGTGCCACTTTCAAGAGAAGCTATTGCAGAGTGTAAGGTACTACTTTTATCATCAAACAATATTCTTTTACCAGCATCTGGTAAAGCGATAGCCGTTCCTACGCAAGATATGGTTCTTGGTATCTATTATCTCAGTATGGAAAAAGAGGGTGCTAAAGGTGCGAATAAACTTTTCTCAAATATTGATGAAGTGATGATAGCTTTAGATGCCCGATCAGTTGAAAATCAAACTAAAATTAAAACTGTTGTGGATGGAAGAATCGTATTTACAACAGTAGGAAGATTGATTATTAAATCTGTTATACCTGATTTTGTTCCAGAAGAGCTTTGGAATAGAGTGATGAAGAAAAAAGATATTGGAAATTTGGTAGATTATATCTATAAAGAGGCGGATACCTATGAAACTGCTGAGATACTTGATAATCTTAAAAATTTAGGTTTTAAGTACTCGACACAAGCGGGTATCTCTATCTCTATTGCGGATATTATCATTCCCGAAGATAAAGAGAGTGTCGTAAAAGCTTCAAAAGAGAAAGTGATTGAAATTCAAAATCAATTCTCATCAGGGCTTTTAACAGAACAAGAGAGATACAATAAAATTGTTGATATTTGGACAGACACCAATAACAATCTTGCTGGCGGTATGATGGATATCATTGAAAAAGATAAAGATGGTTTTAACTCAATCTTTATGATGGCTGATTCAGGAGCAAGGGGTTCTGCAGCACAAATTAGACAACTTGCAGGTATGCGGGGTCTGATGGCGAAGCCTGATGGTTCGATTATTGAGACACCGATTCTTTCAAACTTTAAAGAGGGCTTGAATGTCCTTGAATATTTTATCTCCACGCATGGTGCGAGAAAAGGTTTGGCGGATACGGCACTTAAGACAGCAAATGCGGGTTATTTGACACGAAAACTTGTAGATGTGAGTCAAAATGTGAAAATCTTTGAAGACGATTGTGGTACCCATGAGGGTGTTGAAATCACAGAGATTTCTATCAATGGTGAATTGGTTGAGTCTATTGAAGATAGAGCACTTGGACGCGTCTTGGCTGAAAATATTATTGATCCTATTACGAATGAAGTGTTATTTGTAGAAGGAACGCTCATTGATGAGATAGATGCTAAAAGTATCAAAGAAGCAGGTATTAAATCTGTCGTGATTCGAACCCCTATTACTTGTAAAACAAACAAAGGCATTTGTGCTAAATGTTATGGGCTAAATCTAGCGCGTGCGAAGCTTGTAAGAAAAGGTGAAGCAGTGGGTGTAACCGCTGCGCAGTCTATTGGTGAGCCTGGAACACAGTTGACCTTGAGAACCTTTCATATTGGTGGTACAGCATCAACGGATCAGCAAGATAGACAAGTTGTTGCTAAAAAAGAAGGTTTTGTACGATTTTATAACTTAAAAACTTATGTAACCTCTGCAGGTGAGAAGATAGTTGCAAATAGAAGAAATGCAGCGATACTCTTGGTTGAACCAAAAATAAAAGCACCGATGGAAGGTAAGTTTTCTGTTGAATATGCACATGAAGAAGTATTTGTGAGTATTGAAGGCAAAAAAGAGACTGTGAAGTTTGCGTTAAGAAAAAATGATCTTGCCAAGCCAAATGAACTCTCAGGAATTTCTGGAAAAATGGAAGGGAAATTTTTCTTACCATATAACAATGGTGACATGGTTGCAGATGGTGAAAGTATCGTCGAAGTGATTCGAGAGGGTTGGAATATACCAAATCGTATCCACTTTGGTTCAAAGATACTGGTTGATGATGGTATCCCTGTTACACAAGAAGTCTTGGCGAGTGCTACTGGTGAAGTGAAGTTTTTTAAACTCATTGGTGATTATCTTGAAAGAGTAAAAGATATTAAAAATGGTGATGCTGTAGAAGAGAAGGGTCTTTTTGCCGTTGTTGCGGATAAAGAAGGTCGTGAAGCTGTGAGACATTATATTCCAAGAGGCTCATTGATTGCTATAGATGATAATTCAGAGGTTGAGAATAAGACAGTGATTGCATCACCAGCCAAATCTGAGCAAGTTGTGATAGCAGAGTGGGATCCCTATTCTACACCTGTGATAGCAGAAGAAGATGGTGTTGTGACCTTTGAAGATGTAGAACCTGGTATTACGGCTACAGAGCAGACAGATGAGTTAACAGGTCAAACGAGATTGATGATTAATGAATATGTCCCAGCAGGATTA
The DNA here is from genome assembly GCA_964501795.1 of uncultured Sulfurospirillum sp. Taxonomy (GTDB): domain Bacteria; phylum Campylobacterota; class Campylobacteria; order Campylobacterales; family QNZT01; genus JANTGR01. The sequence goes on along the minus strand of CAZCUH010000119.1, from coordinate 1,166 downwards.
AAGCCAGCTATTGTCTTGGCAACGAAGAGTGGTGAGTTAAAACGCTATCTTTTAGAGCCAAAAACTTCGATTTTGGTGCAAAATGGTCAAGAAGTAAAATTGGCGGATGAAATCGGTAAAACACCAAAAGCATCTGCAAAATCAAAGGATATTACAGGTGGTCTACCGCGTGTATCAGAATTGTTTGAAGCGCGAAAACCAAAAAGCCCAGCACTCATCTCTGAAGTGGCAGGTAAGGTACGATTTGGCAAGCCTCTTCGTGGTAAAGAACGATTGATCATCGATACAGCTGATGGCAATGCGCATGAGTATTTTGTTGATAAAAATAGACAAATTTTGGTGCATGCTGGTGAGTATGTGCAAGTCGGTGAAAATCTCACTGATGGCGTAACATCTAGTCATGATATCTTACGAATTATGGGTGAAAAAGCATTGCACTATTATATGATTTCAGAGATACAGCAAGTCTATCGAAGTCAGGGTGTTGCTATCTCTGATAAACATATTGAGGTGATTATTTCTCAAATGCTTAGACAAGTCAAAATCGTTGATAGTGGTGATACAAACTTCATCTTGGGTGATCTTATCAGCAGAAGAAAACTACAAGCTGAAAATGAAAGAATTGTTAAGATTGGTGGAGAGCCAGCGATTGCAGAGCCTACACTACTTGGTGTTACTCGTGCTGCCATCAATGCAGATAGTATCATCTCTGCTGCCTCTTTCCAAGAGACAACAAAAGTCTTGACAGAAGCGAGTATCGCTGGTAAGACAGATCATTTAGAAGATTTAAAAGAGAATGTTATCTTGGGTCGTATGATTCCAGTTGGTACAGGTCTTTATAAAGATTCAAAAGTCAAAGTCAATATGAAAGAAGCATAAGCTTCTTTGAGACAAGCTATCATGATAGCTTGTCTCATCATCTTCTCTATATATTAGTAATTCCTTAAATTAAGCAAATCATAAACCTTATTTTAGTATCATAGCCGACCTTTATACACTTAGGTGTGTAATTGACAAATTTAAATAAGGAAACAATGTGCCTACTATCAATCAATTGATAAGAAAAGAGCGTAAACGCGTGATTAAAAAATCTAAATCACCAGCGCTTGAAAAATGTCCTCAAAGAAGAGGTGTTTGTACTAGAGTTTATACAACAACTCCAAAGA
>CAZCUH010000118.1:0-4872 GCA_964501795.1 uncultured Sulfurospirillum sp. | reverse complement strand
TGATGCTAGATGATAAAGCCGCTTCTAATTATGCCAATATCGGTATCACATATAAAAATTTAGGGCTTTTTGAAGAGGCAAAAAAGGCACTAGAGCAGGCTATCATGATAGACCCTCATTTTGTCAATGCCCATTTTGATTTGGCCACGACTTATCTGATGCTAGGGGAGTATGAAAAAGGTTTTGCTGCCTATGAGTGGCGTTTTCAAAAACCTGAGATGAAATCTCTCTTTTTAGATTTAAAGGAAGTACTTGACAAGCCAGGCTTTACGCTAGATAAAGATTGTGAGCATAAACGACTCTTCCTCTATACCGAGCAGGGATTTGGGGATATTTTTCAATTTTCTCGTTTTGTCTATATGCTCAAAGAACAATTTCCTACACTCTCTATCATGATAGAGGTACGCCCTGAACTGAAAAGTCTATTTTCTTATATGAACTGTTTTGATGCAGTCATAGCACGAGGTGACGCGCGCGGGGAGTTTGATTATCAATTAGCAGTGATGAGTCTGCCTTATCTGCTTGGTGTAGGTTATGAAGATATTCCACAGGCACCGTATATATCCGTACTGGGGCACAGCTTTTTAGAGACCAAGTCTGATAGGCTCAATGTTGGCATCGTCTGGGGTGCTAGCAAGTCGGGTGAGAGTTATGAGGATAAGGTCTTTTCTTTAGCGTATTTTAAACCTTTTATGGTAGATAAACGCGTGCAACTTTACTCTCTGCAAGTATCAGGAGATTCCAAGCAGATAGAAGAGATGGGATTGGAGGATGAGGATATCATCAATCTTGAGTCAAAGCTTACAGATTTTAAAGAGACAGCTTTGGCTATCAAAAAACTTGACCTTGTCATCACTTCAGATACCTCTGTGGCGCATCTAGCTGGTGCAATGGGTAAAGAGGTCTGGGTTGTGCTTCAAAAACATGCAGATTGGCGTTGGGGTAAGGATAGTGATGAGAGTCACTGGTATCCAAGCGCACGCCTATTTAGTCAAGATCGTGTAGGGGATTGGCAGAGTGCTTTTGCCAAAGTTTATGATGCGCTTGAAGAGAGAATTTCATGAGCGTTGCATTAGGGGGAATGCTTAGCAATAGTCTCTTAGCGTCCTTTGAAACGATATTGGCACATCATTTTGGCAATGTCTCAAAAAGTACGATTGAAAAACTCTCTGCAAAACCACTTGCCAAATTTGACCTTAAATCACTCAAACTTGTCTCTAAAGAGTTGGGACTTCTCTATCGCTACAAAAAGATGAAGATAGAAAAGCTAGAGCGATTTATGCTTCCTTGTATCGCGATGAGCAAAAAAGGTGATGCGCTTGTGATTGTGGGGTTGGATGAGAAAACAGCCCGAATCAAAAGAGCCAAAGACGCCCAAGTGGAAGTAATCGCAAAAAGTGAACTTGCCCATCATGATAGAATCGTCTTTATCGCTAAAGCGGACAAAGAGAGTGAAGTGATGAAGGTGGGAGAAGAGAAGGATAAGTCATGGTTTTATGCTCCGATGAAAAAGGAGTGGCGCGCCTATATCGAAGTGGCAATTTTGACCCTTTTTATCAATATCTTTGGACTGGCTCTTCCTCTTTTTACGATGAATGTTTACAATAGAGTCATCCCCAATTTTGCGACAGAGACGCTCTTTGTATTGGCATCTGGTGTGGGGATTATCCTCTTTTTTGATATCGTTTTAAAAAGTGCACGGGTAAAAATCATGGAGGGTGTGAGCCACAAACTCTCAAACTATTTTGAAGAAGCACTCTTTGCCAAAGTCCTCTCCGTGCAGAGCCAATATGATAACTATCTTGTGGGAACCAAGAGCAATCTCTTTCGGGAACTCTCTATGGTGAAGGATTTTTTCTCTTCACGCATCATCAATATCTTGGATATCCCTTTTTTCTTTACAGCGGTACTTGTCATCTATATCATCTCTCCTATGATGGCTATCGTCCCAGTGGTGGCAGCAGTACTCTCTTTGGGGGTGAATTATGTGATGCAGTTTCCTCTCGCAAAACTCCAACAACAAAACTACGAAGGGGCACAGAGTAAACAAGCCTTTTTGATAGAACAACTCCAAGGACAAGAAGCGATAAAACTCTCCAATGCCTTGCCAAAACGCACCGAAAAATGGAGACGCGTGGTGGCATTTTACAACCATATCCAAGGCAAGATTCAGTTGCTTAGTGGTGTAAGCTCTTTTTTCTCATATAGTCTCTTGCAAGGTGTCTCGTTGGTGACGGTGATTTTGGGTGTCTTTGCTATTCATGATGGTGCGCTCTCTGTGGGTGGATTGATCGCTATCACTATCCTTGCTTCAAGAGCCATGGTACCTATCATGACACTCTCTACGATTTTGCTCAAGTATAAGCAAGTCAAAGAGTCACTCGAATCACTCAACAAATATTGGCACTTACCAAGTGAACATCAAAAATATATCGAATTAGGTATGGGTCGCGCCAAAGGAAACATCAGCTTTGAAAATGTCTCTTTTGCCTATCCCAATGCGCAGTATCCTTCTGTGGAAGATATCTCCTTTACTATCCAATCAGGAGAGCGAGTGGGTATTATAGGACAGACAGGAGCGGGTAAATCGACTATCCAAAAGCTTTTGACAGGACTTGAAGTTCCAACATCTGGACGGGTCTTTATCGATGATATGGATATCAAATCCCTGCATCCTGTGGAGTTAAGAGACAATATCGCTTTGATGCCACAAGAGCCTTATATATTTTCAGGCACACTGAAAGAAAATCTAGAACTCTCACGCACGATTTCCAAACAAGAGATGAACGAACTTTTGGCAAAAACAGGACTCTCCAATCTGGTACGAAAAGCAGGAAGCGCAGATGATTTTCAAGTAGGAGAGCGAGGGAGCAATCTCTCTGTGGGGCAGCGACACTTGGTAGCGCTTGCAAGGGCGATGATGAGTGATGCACCCATCTTGGTACTGGATGAACCGACAACGGGGCTTGATGTAGGCTTGGAAAAACAGTTGGTACACCATCTAAAAGAGAGTATAGAGGATAAGACAGTGATTGTCATTTCACACCGTTTTGCAGCCTTGGAGCTTGTCGATAGGGTTATCATGATACACGAGGGAAAAGTGGTGGCTGATGGTCCAAAAGAGGAAGTCTTAAAGATGCTTCAAGGAGGCTTATCATGATAGAACATGAGAGCCGTTTTAATCACCGTTTGGTGACTGTGCCTATCATGATACTGATGAGTCTGTTTTTGGTGTGGAGTATTTTTACCCAAGTGGATGAAGTGGTGCGTGGACATGGAAAGGTGATTCCCTCTTCACAAACCAAGATTTTGCAACATCTTGAGGGTGGTATTGTAGAGAAAATCTTTGTCAAAGAGGGGCAAAAGGTCAAAAAAGGTGATCCTATTTATCGTCTGAAAAATGCGATGTTTGACTCTGATTCCAACAAAAAGGCAATCTCTCTCTTGGCATATAAGGCAAAACGAGAGCGGCTCAAAGCGCAGATAGGTTTTGAAAAGCTTATCTTTTCTGAGGATATCGAAGAGGCGATGATGGCAGAAGATGAGAAAAATATCTACAATCAAGAGATGCAACACTATCATGATGAGCTTTCAACACTGCAAGATAAACTAAAACAGAGCAAGTTGGAGAAAAAGCAAAAAGCACAGCGCTTGGAGAATTTAAAAAATGAGCTAAAGACTGCCAATGAAAATCTCTCTATCTCTAAAAAACTACTCAAGCAGGGTGCAACTTCTAAAAAGCAGTACCTCACAGAACTCTCTAAAAAACAGGCACTTAGCACACAGATAAGTAGTCTCAAAAGTGATTTGCCTATTGCACAAGAGAAGATTTCAGAAGCAAAAAATAAAATCAAAAGTTTCACCTCCCAAACCAAAGCAAAATGGCTCAAAAAACTCTCAGAAGTGGAGACAAAAATCAAACAACTCTCTGCTGAAGAGCATGCACAAAATGATAGAGAAGCGAGAAAAGTCGTTGTCTCCCCTGTCAATGGTGTGGTAAAAAAGCTCTATTTTTATACGATTGGGGGCATTGTAAAATCAGGGGATAGAATTGCAGAAATCACGCCCATTGATGATACGCTCATCATAGAAGCAAGAATAAAAACCAATGATAGAGGGCAGGTGATGGTAGGGCAAAAAGTCTCTATCGAAATCACGGCATATAATTATGCCAAATTTGGTCTACTCTCTGGTGAACTCATCTCTATCTCTTCAGATAGTTTTGTCGATAAAAATGGTGGGGATTATTATGAAGTGAAAGTCAAAGCGGATAAACATGGCTTTTCAAGTGACAAACCTATCATGCCTGGTATGGTGGCAAATATCAACATCCTCACGGGTAAAAAAAGTATCATGCGTTATCTCTTAAAACCACTCAAAGATATATCAAGAAACGCTTTACATGAGAAATAAACCCCTATCATGATAGACTATCTCTATGGATAGTTATGAAAAAGTGATAGACCTCTTACGCAGCGAAAATGTCTTTTTAACAGGTGGCGCTGGGGTTGGGAAGAGTTATCTGACCAAAAAGGTAGTGGAGTATTATAAAGCTGAGTGCCTCAATGTCGTGGTGCTAGGAAGTACGGGCATCTCTGCAGTGAATGTCGGTGGGCAGACCATACATTCACTCTTTGTTTTTGGCATCGCTAATAATTTTGAAGAGTTAAAATCCCGTGACAAGTACAACAAACAACGCCTCAAAGAACTTGGAAAAATCCTCAAAAACTTGCATCTCTTAATCATCGATGAAATCTCTATGGTCAGTGCTGATTTGTTAGAGATGGTGCTTTATCGTCTGCGAAGTGGGGGATTTAAGGGCAAGTTGATGGTGGTGGGGGATTTTTATCAACTCCCTCCCGTGGTCAAAGC
>CAZCUH010000117.1:0-4891 GCA_964501795.1 uncultured Sulfurospirillum sp. | reverse complement strand
AAATTTAATTTTTAGGAATGTAGCCATGTTTAAAAAGAAAGGTATTTTAAGTAATATTGGGGAGACACCCATTGTTACGATTGATCCTTACTCTCTTAAATCTTACATATATAAAAAATCACTATTTGAAAAGTCAACACCTAAAGAATTGGCAAAAAATAACTTTTTTATCTCGTATGTACAGACAAAAGATATCATCTCTTCTACGGTGGATATCTCACGGAGTATAGCAGGAGAAGATTTACGAGATGCCATTGAGATTAAAGCCTATGATGAATTAGGACTTGATGCTGGAGCAGAGTACTCAATCTTCTATTTTGAATCACAAAAACAAGAGAGTGATGAGAGAGTTTTTAATGTTATTGCAGTCGATAAAGCGAGTCTTCATGATATTTTCGCGGATGTAAAAGATATCAAATATATTGATTATATTACTACGGCACCATTTCTTTTTAAATCCCTTTATAGTAAAAACATCTTTGAGCCTTCAGGGACTGACTGTTTTGTCTACTTTCATAAAGATGATGCCCATGTGACTATCTATCAAGATGGTGAATATATCTTTTCAAAATCGATTCGTTATTCGCTTAAAGTTATTTCTGATACTTTTTCAAAAGAGTTAGGAAAACATGTAGATGAGTCTGAATTTTTTGAGATGCTCTCTAAAACAGGTTTACAAAATAAGAACAATACTTATCAACAGCAGTTGATGAAACTTTTTGGAGAAGTATTTGTTTATGTTAATGATGTCATTTTGTATGCAAAACGCGCGTATAATCTAGATAAGATTGATCAAATACATCTAGGTACAGAGCTTGGGTATGTGGCAGGATTAGAAGAGTTTTGTCATAACTATGTCAATATCCCAACGAAGAAGCTAGAGGTGAAGATTGCAAAAAATGCTTCAGACTTTGAAGTTGATCCAATCCACGCACTCATGAGCCTTAGTGCCCAAGAGTTTTTAAATGGTTCAGTTGATGCAGATATGAATATCTCTATTTTTAAGAGACCACCTCCATTTAAAAATCGTCCAAGTGGTAAATTGGTACAAATCGCAGCGGCATCATTTGTGCTTTCTATGGCATATCCTACCTATCAATTTGTCTATGAAAATATGTTTTTAAAGAAGGATTTAGAGGCATTAAATACAGAATATGCGCAAAAATCTTCAGAAGCAAATGATAGAAAATCAGCTTTTGCCTCACTGAAAAAAGAAGATAAAGCTATCATCGCAAAGTTGGATGATAAAAATAAAGAGTTAGATTTTAGAACGAAACTTTTGCAAGAGATTTATGAGAAAAAAGTCTCTTATCCTATGAAAGCAGATGTGCTTACAGAGCTTTTTTCAAAAATCACAAAGCATAAATCAAAAGTAACACAAGTGGACAATAATGCAACAGATATGGTAATCACGGTAAGAAGCAAAAAAGATAAAGATGTGACGGAGTTACTAACAGAAATTGCTGAATATAACAAATATGATGTGAGTACAGAATTGATTAAAAAAGATGAAAATAGCTCTTATTATGAGAGTGCGATAAAGGTGGGACTCGATGTTAACTAAAAAGAGTGATAAAAAAGGTCTTTTTGACCAAATTGATGATTTTTTTAATAGTAAGAAACCATCAGAAGCCTCTATGTTTATGGGGGTCATTGGGTTAGGTATTGCTTATGGTGTTTATCAGTTTGTCTTTCTTCAAACGGATGAAAGTCTTAAAAATACACAAACACAGATAGCAACAGTAAAGCAGAAAATAAATAGTGAAAAGAACTATCTAAATACCCACTCTGTGGCGATGTTGTCAAAACTAAAAACAGAGGTAAAACAGAAAAAGGTGGCATTTGATGATACGCTTTATAAAATGTCTTATGTGGATAATACTTTAACAGAGTTATCGTATCTTCTTTTTGATGATAAATCGTGGGCTAATTTTGTGGATAATATCTCTTATTTAGCCAAGAAATATCATGTCAATATAGAAGAGATAGGCAATAAATTTTATACGCCTACTTTTCAAAAAATCACACAGGTTGTGGAGGTAGATGTCAAGTCAAAGGCCAACTTAAAAAATATGGTCAAATTTTTAAATGCCATTGAGGAGAGTCAATTGGTTGTGGATGTCAGCAATATTGAGATGACAAAACCAAATAAAGATGTGCAAGCAAATTTTAAAATCGCTGTATGGGGGATGAAATACCAATGAAAAAATATCTAATACTATCAATAGCAACGACAGCAGTGTTGGCTAACTCGCATCATGAGGATTTAGTTGCACAGTATAAAACCATGTTTGAAAAGATTGGTGAAAAGAGAATAGGTGTGGATGAGAGTAGTATCAATGCTTTAAAAGCCCCTTTTGTAACAGTAGAAAAAAAGCAGAAAGTAGCGAGCGAAGGGCCTAAAGCCAAGCCGATAAATCAAGGTTTTGTTTTAGAGGCTATTTTCAATAAAAGTGCCAAAATTTCTGGCAAATGGTATAAATTGCATGAGCAGGTGCATGGTATGAAGATTATCTCTGTGCGAGATAACTATGTTTGGTTAAAAAATGATGAATTTAGAAAAAAATTAATATTGGGAAGCAAAAATGAAAAAATTAGTATTAAATAGCATGAAAAAAAGTGTTTTGGCATTGAGTGTTGTGACGCTGATTGCAGGATCAATGACGCAGGTAGAGGCAAAAAGTTGTGATATGAGAACTTTTAACATTAAGATTGCAGATAAGGTCTCTACCAATGAGATCTTAAATCAACTCTCTTCGGAGTGTGGTTTTTCTGTCATTACAACAGATGCTTATGCAAAGAAAAAGCTGGATGAAAAACTTTTTGGTATCAATATCAAAGATATGGCATTAAGCGAAATCTTTGATGTCTTGGTCTCTAGTAAAGGTTTGGACTATGATTATAATAAAAATCTACTCAAAGTCTCAGGCTTGACAACCAAAACCTTTAAAGTAGATTATGTAACAACCTCAAGAGAAGGTAAAAGTAATACGGATATCTCATTAACTGGTGATGGTGGTGGAGAAGAGGGAGCATCTGGTAATACAAGTTCTCTCTCAACGGGTGCGACGATTACATCAAGTGATAAATTCTCATTTTGGGATACGATGCAAAAAGAGTTGATGTCAATTCTAAATTCTTCTGCTGGAGGGCATCAGTCCCAAGCACCTATCATCAATAAAGAGGCAGGTTTAGTGACTGTTTCTGGAACAGAAGCCCAACTCAAACGCGTGGGGACTTATATCGATGAATTGATGCAAAGATTGCATAAACAAGTGATGATTGATGTAAAAATACTTTCAGTCAAGCTTGATAACTCAAGACAGACAGGGGTGAACTGGGGTGAACTCTATAAGATGCAAAATGTCAAAGTAGGGTATGAATCAGTCAATACCAGTAATGTGGATAAATATACAGACAGTAAGATTTCAGATATTATTAACAATGGTGTCTATCATGCAAATTTACTGCGTCTCTCAGGTGCTACTTCGATTACAGATGTCTTAAAATTCTTAAAGACTCAGGGTGATGTGACTTCTGTCTCCAATCCAAAAGTAGTCACACTGAGTAATCAACCTGCTGTTTTTTCATCAGGGGATCAACTCTATTATAAACTCTCTTCATCTTCAAGACAATCAGGTGCTGCTGCTGCAACGGAGACCTTTAATAATGAAGTGGTGAAATCTGTTTTTGCGGGTATTTTACTAGATATTACGCCACAAATCACAGATGATGGGGAAGTGATTTTAAAAATCAACCCATCTATCTCTTCTGTCAAGTCTGAAGTAGTAGCCAATGATGGTGTAAGACGATTACCACCTGATTTGATGAAAAAGCAAATCTCTTCAGTGGTGAAGTTAAAAGATGGTGAAAAGATAGTTCTTGGTGGTCTCATCTCTTCTCGTCAAGGAAAAGGTTCTTATAAAGTACCAATTTTAGGGAATATCCCAGTGCTAGGATATGCGTTTAGACAAGATACAACAACGGAGATTAGAGAAGAGTTGGTGATTATCATTACACCACATATCTTAAATTCAAGTAATAAAACCAAGAGCGGTCATCTCTCTTTGAGTGACTTGGGATATCAAGGTATCCAGTAGTAAAAAGGAAGGAAAAAAATGGAAAGTATTAGCTCTCAAGTAGCAATGCATAAAGAGGAACATCTTTTAGACGATAAAAGTTTTATGATGAAGTTTCTCTTTTTGATGTTGATGATTGTTCTTTTAGCATCGTATGTGATTTTTCAGGGCTTTATCACAATGGATAAACTCTCATTGCCTTTTAAAAGTGAGAGCTTTTCTTCATTAAAGTTAGAGAATATTGAAAAAAATCTCAATGGCAATAGTATTAATTTAACAGTAGAGAAGTCAGATTTTGAAGGTTTGGCAGATCTTGATTTAAGTGATATTGAGATTTTAGATAGCACAAGCACTCCCGTAGTGGAGCATAGAACTACAGAGAAAAAAAGTCGCGTCAAAACGGTCAGTTCTCAAGTCTCAAAAAAGAAGAGAGTTTTGATTTCTTCACACAATGTAGCGTCACTCTCTTTTATCAAAAAGAAATTTTATGCAACTAATAATATCGCATTTTCTCTCCTGCTATCAGAGAAGTTTTTAGAGAAAAAAGCGTACAAAAAGGCTCTGAAATGGGCTCTCATTTCTAATGAAATTGATGAAAATAATGAAAAAAGCTGGATTTTATTTGCTAAGGCAAAAATGAAGTTAGGGAAAAAACAAGATGCCTTAAATGCCCTTAATGTTTATCTGAAAAATAGTAATTCTACTCAGGTAAAAAAGTTTTTGGACGATATAAAGAAAATAGGTTAAAAGTGAGTAGAAGATGGTAAATAAAAGATCCCTTAGTTTAATTGATTTTTTACATAGTAATAAAA
>CAZCUH010000116.1:0-4915 GCA_964501795.1 uncultured Sulfurospirillum sp. | reverse complement strand
TTTTAGATTTGGGTTACTTGATGAGAGGTTTGGATGAAAGTAGTCCTCTAAGATATGAAGCGTCTTTTGGTGAATCTGTGAAGCACTCTCTTGGAGTGAGACTTGATTGACAAAGGCGTTGGTAAAGAGACTACCACTACTAGATGCTAGAGATTGTTCGTTGTCTTGACAAGCCGCAAAAAAGAGGTAATTACCTTGTATATTGGTGTTGGGGATACTCTTGTTTTGTGGACTACTGTCTGCTGCATGTTGCGGGGCATCGAGGTATTTGATTTGGTAAGATGCCATATCTTTGTTGATGAAGCGTTTATTAGCAGTACCTGAATTACAGGAGTCAAAGATGATGAGTTTTCGTGCTTTTATCTGATTGAGTAGGAGATTGACTTTATCATCAAGCAAGAAGAGATTACTATCAGAATCACTCAGTACTATCAATTCATCTTCTCCATCCAACTCATCATGGCTAGTATCGGGTGTGTGACTTCCATGCCCTGAATAGTAGAGGATAAAGACATCATCTGCACTTAGATTTTGGGCATAGTTTTGCATCACGCTAGCAAATTGCAGTGAATTTGCCAAGGTCTGCACCTCAAATCCCCAACTTGAAAAGAGTCCCTGCATTTTAGAAACATCAAGATTGATACCAGTTAAATCATTGTTACTACCAGCATAGTCACTGACACCCATGATCAGAGCTTGATGTTTGACTGTACTGTTTGTGTGGATAATGGGAGGCTTTGGCGTAGGTTTTTTCCTAGAAGAACATGCTGTAAAGAGAAGCGTTGTTGTTAGGAGTATCATGAGAGCTTTAGTAAACATTTTAAATCCTTTTTATTATTTGAAAAAATTATATCATATTTTTTATATAAGGATTATTAAAGTTGTTAGATGGCTAGAGAATTGATTCTCTAGCCACCCTATCATGATAGGCTAAGTTCCATCGCTATTTTTTTCGCTTTTTTTAGATCCGTTTTTCCTGATCCAAGCTTTGGCATCTCTTCAAGGAAGTAGTAGGCAGAAGGTTGCATAAGGGGATTGAGAGAAGAGTCCTTGATAAGTGATTTTAACGCTTCCTCTGTAATCTCCCCGTTGTAAAGGAGGACTACTTTTTCTCCTTTTTTCGCATCAGGAACATTGGCCGCGACGATATCTACTTCTTCAGGGATGATAGCACGAATCTCCTCTTCTACAGCACCTAGGCTAATCATCTCACCCGCTATCTTGGCAAAGCGAGAGTATCTATCGACGATGGTTAAAAATCCATCCTTGTCTAAATGTCCCTTATCACCCGTGATATACCAACGCACATCATCTATCATGATGATGACTTCCTTGGTCTTTTCTGGGTCATTGAGATAGCCTTTCATCACCTGTGTACCACCCACGATGATCATACCATCTTCGCCAGCTGCTAACTCCTCATAACTCTCAGGATCGACAATCTTACAAGCTGATCCTGGCAATGGCATACCCACGGTACCGATTTTGTGACCAATTTGTACATTCCAATACTCGGTATTGAGTTGATCGGGTATATTGGATGAGATACCCGGTGTCGCTTCTGTGGCACCATATGCTTCATGGATATCGAGTCCAAATTTCTGTTTAAAGCCCTCTCGTACATCACTTGAAACTTTTTCAGCACCTCCAACTACAAAGCGGATACTTTGAAACATCAAAGGAATCAGTTTTCTATTTTTACTATAAATTCTAAAAAATGTCGATGTCCCAAAGAGATGTGTGGCTTGGTATTTGGCAGCGAGTTTTCCCACACCTTCTGCATCAGTAGGGTCAGGTTGTGCGACAAATGGCACACCCTCAATGAGTGGCGCTAGCATGGTTACAGTCAAGCCAAAGACATGGAAGATTGGCAAGGTTGCCATGATGATGTCATTCTCTTTAAAGTTGAGCATATAGACAAATTGTTTGATATTTCCCATGAAATTTTTATGGCTTAACTCTATCCCTTTTGGCATGCCCTCACTTCCACTAGAGAAGAGAATGGCTGCGGTAGCGTCGAGATTGGTTTTTTTCACCCATAACTTTTGAAGTAGGGCATTTGGTAAGAGCTTTATCATCGCCCAGTTCTTGAGAACATCAACTTTAGAGATATCTTTTTTGATATCTTCAACAAAGACAATCTTGACCATATGCAGGGTCTCTTCGATATCCATACCTTTGGCTTTGAGCTTACTCAGAAACTGTTTGGAGGTGTAAATCGTCTTGATATTTGCCATAGAAATTGCACCTTTGAGTGCGGTCTCATTGGCAGTGTAGTTGAGATTGACGATGGTTTTTCCAAGCATCAAAGTCGCCATATTGATGATGGCTCCTCCGGCAGAAGAGGGCATGACGATACCGATATTTTGTTCATTGTGTGAATAGGCATCGATTTGATTGGCAAAACTCTTTACAACGGCTGCAAACTTTTGTGCACCTAGTTTTGTCCCCGTAGCATCAGCAAGGGCAAATGTATCACCTTGGCTTTTTGCCATCTTTAGCCAAGCATTTGCAAGTGGATCGAGTGTCTCTATATAGCGGCTCCACGCTTCTATTTGTAGTTCAAAAATCACTTTTTTCAGCGCTTGGGCACTGGTTTGGCTAGGGAGTGCTTTGCCAAAAGAGACACTTACTTCTCTTGCTCTTTTTTTGACATTATTTTTCTGTTTGTCGTTGGCATATGAAAATCGTGAACCCCAGAGTCCACGGATATAAAACGGTATAATAGGCGCATCCATATCTTTCATAGCAAGTTCAAATCCTTTTTGAAAAGTACCTAAGTGTCCTGTTCGTGTGATAGAACCTTCTGGAAAGAGTGCGACGATTTTCCCCTCATCTAACTTGGCTTTGATATCTTTAAATGCCTCTTTACTCGCTCTTGCAGAGATAGGAATAAGCCCAAAAAATTTAAAAATTGGTTTTAGATACCACTTTTCATAGATGCTTCGCTCAATCACAAAACTCACCCGTCTAGGAGAGGCGATAGAGAGGACAAGCCAATCAATCCATGAAACATGATTACCAAGTAGCAGGGCCGCACCATCTTTGGGGAAGTTCTCTACCCCATGAATTTTGAGGTGATAGCGAAAAGAGGCGATGACTTTAAAGATGAGACGCAGCAGAAATTGTGGTAAGGTGATGAGTGTGTATATCAACCCAATGGTGCCGATAGTAGAGAGCAAAGCAAAGAGTGTCTTCGTCTCTACACTACCCAAAGCAGCAAAGACCGTGAGCAGTAAAAATCCAAACATAAAGATATTTTGCACCCAGTTACTCGCTGCCATGACCCGACCTAGTTCATGGCTTTTTGCACGAAATTGGATGAGGGAGTTTAAGACAACAAGAATAAAACCACCAAAGATACCAAAAAGTAAAAATTCAGCACCCAAAAGTGTGGTATTGGCAGTTTTGGTGATGAGAATGATAGCCGTCACAATCCCCAATATCCCTACGGGAATGAGCCCTGTTTCGATATAGTCTTTAGAAAATTTAGCGGTAAGCATCGCACCGATAGCGATGCCCAATCCTGCCATCGCCATGATGCCTTGGGCGACGATAGTATTGTGTTCATGGCTAACCTCTTCAAGATGCACACCAAAGATGGCTAAAAGTACTTGCGAGATACCATAAAAGAGACCTAGTCCGATGATACTCTCTAAAATCACGCGATTTTTAAAGACTAAGGCGACATTTTCTTTGAGGTAGCCAAGGGATTTATATTTTACCATGTCAAACTTGAGGCTGTTATCTCCCTCTTCTATAACAGGTACTTTCTTGGTAAGTGCCACTTGTAGATAAGCTAAGGCGACCAAGATAAGGGTGATTGGCCAGAGCTCTTCTAAATAGTCACCTATGGCGTGTTCATTGCCACTTATCATATTTTCAAAGAGGATAGAAAAAAGTAGTGAGGACGAGAGAATGGCGATGATAGTAGTGGCTTGAATGAGTCCATTTCCCTCAGGTAATCTATCTTTGCCAAACATCTCTTTGATGAGACCATACTTGGCAGGAAAAAAGAATGCCGATTGGGCAGCGAGTAAGAATGTCAAAAAGAGCGATATCTTAAAAAGCCCAAAAAAGTACGCTATCATGATAAGCACGGTCAAGCCCAAAGCCACCTTGGAAGCGTGGTGGATGACGATACTTTTGGAATATTTATCAGAGATATACCCCGCAGGCGTAAAGAGTAAAATGCCAGGGATGATGATGAGTGCATTGATAAACGCCGTCAAGATGATTTGTGTATCCCCGTCATAAAACTTGAAAACAGCATTTTGTAAAAGGATTTTATCACCCAAATCGATGATAGCATTTAAAAAGACGACTAAGATGTAGGGTAAAAGCCCCTTGATTGTTTTGAGTTGTTCTATCATGACTGAAGTTCCTTTGCATTTGTTGCAACACGCTTTTTGTGTTCTTTGAGTGTTGCTTGGTTGAAGATATAGGGTTTGAGAGTAAGTAAAATATCAAAGAGAAGTTTTTGAAGTGCATTGCTCTCATTGTTTGGATGAGATTCTAGTAGCTTAGCGCCCATCTCATACTCTAGCTTTGCCAATTTTTTAGCCTGTTTTTCATAAGCATCAAAGAGTGCACTATCTATATCAAAATCTTTTGCTCTCTCTTTAATCACTTCAACCTCTGCCCTTTTATCTCTCCCACTTAGTGCGGTGAGATAGTTGACAATCACATCACTATCTTCACGAAAATCGAGTTTGTTATCTATCATGATAGACTTGATTTCCGTGATGGAGTAGTGCAAGTGTTCTTGTAGATATTTGATGAATTGTAGTATCGAAATAGCGCTATCATGATAGATATGCACATTGGGTTTTGGTTTTTGGGGTTCGGGGAGAAGTCCCTCTTTGATATAAAAAAGAATGGTAGATTTACTCACACCAGACTTTTCTACGAGGGT
>CAZCUH010000115.1:0-4958 GCA_964501795.1 uncultured Sulfurospirillum sp. | reverse complement strand
CCTAAATATATTTGTTAAATATACGATATAATAAGAGATATTTAATAATTGGGGATTTAATCTGTGAGATACCTTCTTGGACTATTGCTTTTTTGGACACTTTTAGAAGCCAAAACTTATGATAAACTGACCTTTCGAGGGGATGGGATTGACTTTTTAGTGGGAGATTTTTCGACTTCCACACTCTACAAAGTCATCGGTAAACCTTATCCCCCATTTTATACCCCTTGGCGTGATGATCCAACTTTTGATGAGAGTGAAATCAAAGAGTATCACACAAGACTGACTGACTATTTTCAATCTTTGGGATACTATAAAGCTGATATCAATATCACAGCCAAAGAAGATTATATCGATGTCAATATCCACAAAAATGCCCCTATCAAAGTCGCCTCTATCATGATAGAGCCTGCCAAAGAACTCAAAAAGGGGATATTATTTAAGGTGGGTGATGCTTTCAATACGGCAGCATTTACAGCCACTAAAAAAGGCTTGGAGCGATATCTGCAAGAGGAGGGATATCCGCGTTATGCTTTTGATGCCAAGGCGTATGTGGATTTGGATAAGTATGAAGTGAGGCTTGATTTTCATGTGGATAAAAATAGCTCTGTTAAGTTGGCTGATACGAAGATAGAGGGTCGAGGTGATGTGGATGATGTCATCATTCGTGAACAACTCGCTTATAAAAAAGGTGAGAAATACGATATTCGAAAGTTAGAAAAAACTTATGACAATCTCTATGAATTGGGTGTTTATGACTATATCTTGGTCGAGCCAAAGCTTGATAGCAATGGCAGTGAAGTGCCTGTGGATATCACACTCAAAACAGGGGATACGAAGTTTTTAAAAGGAAGCATAGGCTACAACTCCAATGAGGGGGCTAGGGGTGCGATTTCGTGGACGGATAAGAACTTTTTTGGAAATTTAAAGGTCTTTGATATCGGGATAAAGGCGACACAGATAGGCTATGAAGCCTACAATATCTTCTACAATCCGCGTATCATGATACCCTATCTAGGGAAAATAACTTTTGAAAATAATATCAACTATCACAAGTACCGTTATGATACCTTTGATGAGAGTGCACTTGTCAATC
Organism: uncultured Sulfurospirillum sp.; assembly: GCA_964501795.1. GTDB lineage: Bacteria > Campylobacterota > Campylobacteria > Campylobacterales > QNZT01 > JANTGR01. The sequence goes on along the minus strand of CAZCUH010000115.1, from coordinate 3,862 downwards.
GTCTCACTTTTGGCAAGCGCGTTTTTGGCTTGGAACACTATTTTGGCTTATTGACGGAGTACTCTATCATCGATGCCAAGGTGGATTCGGCGCGAAATGATGATGGGAATTATTTTATCAATTCACTCTTTTATCGACTACTTATCGACAAGAGAGACTCTATGACCAATGCCACAAATGGCTATTATGTGGCACTTTATCTTGAAAAATCGATGAAGGCTTTGCGTTCAGATTTGGAGTATTTTAAAGCCCTTTTGGAACTTCGTTATATCAAATCTTTTGGCTCACGGTGGACGGTGGGTATGAAAACACGCATCGGTGCTATCAATGAAAGTGTGCCTATCTTTAAACGCTTTTTTACAGGAGGCTCTTTTACCAATCGTGGATATGAGTACAGAGATTTAGGGCCAAAAGATAGTGCTGGCGTGCCCTTGGGTGGGGTGAGTTTAGTCGATGTGATGGCTGAGGTGCGTTATCGTGTCTGGCAGAAACTCTCACTGGTAGGCTTTTATGACACTTCTATGCTCTCTTTAAAACCTCATAAATTTGATGATTCGTTTTATGGCTCTTATGGGGCAGGAGTGCGGTATATCACTCCTATTGGCCCGCTTCGTTTGGACTTTGGTTTCCCACAAGATAAAGATGGATTTGCCTTTCATATCTCTATAGGACAAGTATTTTGAGAGCGCTAAAGATACTGTTTGGCTCTTTGGCTCTTATCATGATAGCCCTTGTCATGATAGTCATCTTTGGGCTTAATTCGGCGACATTTTTGGATAAAAGTGCGAAGTTTGCTATCGAGAAAAGTGGCTTGGATATCAGCTTCTCTGAAATAAAGGGGGGATTGTATAGTGGCTTAGAAATCAAAGATTTTAATTATCAAGATGATGTTAAGGCGGATTTGAAAGTGGATATTGATTTTCCTGCGCTTCGTGAGGGAAAAGTCAAAGTAAGGGATATCAATCTCTCCAATCTTCGCATAGACAAAGATTTTTTAGCCACTTTAGTAAGCCCAAGTGAGAAGAACACAAGCGCAGATACATCCAAAAATAGCTTCATCAAAGAGATTTCTGTAGATAGGCTCCATCTTGATACGAAAGATATCGTGTATGATACTTACACGCTTGACGCACTTGTTTTGGATGTGCATAACTTTCACTACGATATGAAAGAAGATTTTTCAGGGGATATCAACGCGCATATCGCTTCCAATGTCGCCTTGGCAGATGTCGCTGTGAAGCTCAAAGATAGTCACTATGATGCCCACATCGATGCGGATGTGCAAAAAGATTTTATAGCACCTTATATCCAAGATAGCAATGTCTCGTTGCGTGCCATGCCACATATCATGATAGAGGCAGTTGGAGATATGGACAATGCCGTTGTGGATGCGAAAATAGGGGAGGGTGTCTTGAAGTATGATGCTATCATGATACGCCCCAAGCAGATAGACTTACACGCAGATGTGGGGATAAAAAGTGGTCTTGTAAAGGCAAATCTGCAAAGCGATATCGACTCTGACCCCGCCCATCTGCTCTTAGATACAGAGGCAAAGCTAAACACCCATGACATCAACAATACACTCCTCTTTACTCTCCATAGTAAGATAGATGGCAATCAAGCATTTTTGACAAAAACGCTCAAAGAGCAAAACCTTAGCGTAGTGCAGATGCCGACATTACTCTTGGATGCTAAAGGTGATTTGAAAAAGGTGACTTTTTCTAGCCACTTAAAAGAGGGTGAGATAGATGTTGGAGAATTTGAGATTTTTCCAAAGGCTCTTACGCTACATGGAGATTTTGACTTGATAAAACAGTCCTTGGATGCGAAGCTACTTTCACGCATCAACTCCAATGTCGCCAATGTCGATTTAGACTCCAAAGTCTCTGTCAATCTAAAAGATATCAACAACACTTTGCGCTATCAAAGCCAAGGGAAAATCATCGCCCAAAGTGCCTATCTAGCGTCTCAAATGAGAGATGCCAATGTCAGCGTGGAGAAACTCTCCCCACTAGCTATCATGATAAAAGGAGATGCCAAGGCGGCAGATGCGGACATCAGTTTGGATGGCGAGATGCGTTATGGTGCGTTGTCAGTAAGCCCTAAAATCACAAATTCAAAGGTACATCTAGACTTGATGAGTAAGGCAGTAAAGAGTGCGTTGCATATCATGATAGATAGCAATAAAGGTGATATCGCGCTAAACTCTGATGTCTCTGTGAATTTAAATGATATCAATGATTCCTTGCGTTATAAAGCGGATATCAAGATAAAAGATGCCAAAGCGTATGCTGGGGTGGATTTGTCCTCTTTGGGCGATATCGCAGTAGATGCTGAGGGTTCTTTAAAAGCTTTAAAAGCAAGGGTAAAGTCACAAAAAATAAATGCGGATATCGATAGTTTGGATTTTGATACCTTTAACTTGAAGCTCGATACCAAAAAGCTTTATTTGGGCAAAATTTACGCAGATGTGCCTGAGGATTTGAAGCATAGTTTTGTCGCAGTCAAAGCTGATGGGTTTTACAAGCTAAAAGGTAAAGAAGCCAAGATAAAAGCCAGACTCAAAGGCTTCAAATACAACAGACACACCCTCACTACCAATACCTTTACGCTCTCCCTCAAAGGCGAAGATATCACACTTTCACCAGTGATTTTACGAAGTGATAAGTTTAAAATGACGATGGATGTCAAGAAAGTGGGCAATGACCTCGTCGCCAATATCAAAAATCGTGCTTTTTATGCCAAGGCAAAGGTCAACTTAGAACCGCTACATGTCAAGGCGGATGGAGAGATAAGTTCCCTAGATGCCCTCTTAAAAGAGGTGGATAAAATCTACCCCGTTGATACCCGTATGGGGATAGATGGCAAGGTGAAGTTTAGGGCTAGGATGCAGGGTGAGAAGGTCAAAGCGACTGTCACTTCACCCAAAATCTCTTTTAAAGAGGGGCGTATGGAGGGACTCAATATCGTCGCTACTTATGTGCCCCATCTCGTGACAATAAAGAACTTCGATTTTAAATTGGCTGGTTTTGAAGGTAAGGGGATGAATAGAGAGGTGCGATTGGCGAGAGAAGGTATCATCACCTTTGATGAGGAGAATGCTTCTGTGGATGTGGAGCTAAAAGATTTGCTCTATTTTAAAGGCAAAAAAGAGGGTGATGTCACAACGGGAAGATTTAAAACGAAGACCTTAGCGCTTGCTTATCCAAACTATGGCGAAACCAAAGTGACGACGGATTTGGAGATGTACCAAGCAGGAGAGAAGATGGCGGTGACTGGGGAAGTGCGCTTTAAAGAGACGGAAGTGAACTATCAATCACGCTATTTAGATATCTCCAAAGACCCCGATATCATCATCGTCTCTAAAAAGGCAAAAAAGCAAAAAGAGGGTGATAAGTTTCTGCAAAATACCTTTTTGGATATCAAAATCGTGAGTGATGATGCCATCCTCTATAAGGTAGAAGATGGTGAAATCGAGATGCAACCCGATATGGTCGTGCGAAAAGACTTTGGAGAAGAGCAGAAAATCACGGGTAAGATTAAGATACTTGATGGGATGTATGACTTTGCGGATAAGCGTTTTAAGATCAATGAAGGAGCTGTTGCATTTCGTGGACTGCAAAAGGTCAATCCTCTCTTGGACTTGCATGTGGAGTATGATGAGATAGCTGATGTGCGTATCATGATAGATATAGGTGGGGATAAAAACCGTCCTAAACTCTCCTTTACTTCCGAGCCTCAGATGAGCAAAAAAGATATCTTTTCGTATCTGCTTTTTGGTATGAGTGCAAGTGAAACGGAAGGGGCAGCGACTAGTGCGAACAAGGCAGCAGAGAAGATATTTGGACGGGCTGTGGCAAAA
>CAZCUH010000114.1:0-5053 GCA_964501795.1 uncultured Sulfurospirillum sp. | reverse complement strand
ATGCGCGAAGTCCCTTTTGGTCAAGATGGAGATTTTTCTCAAAAAGCGCTCATCGACAGAATCAATTCAGATTTGGGCAATGACCTTGGAAATCTCATGAATCGCATCATCGGAATGAGTGGCAAATATAGCGACTTGGTCATAGACTCTACACAGGTACGCCACTATCATGATAAGGAACTCAAAGAGGCAGAAGCACTTTTAGAAAATGTAGAAAATTACATCTATGAGATGCAACTCAACCGCTATCTTGAAACACTTTGGAAAGTACTCACCATCGCCAATCAAGCCATCACCACACATGAGCCATGGGTCAAGATGAAAGAGGGAAAAACAGAAGAAGCCCTTGCACTTGTCGCGTTAGTCGCCAACTTACTAGCCCGTGTTGCCATCCTCCTAAGCCCTGTGATGCCTAAAACTTGTGATAAAATCGCAGCGGCTATGGACTTTACGATAGACAGAGCCTCTTACCAATCACTCTATCATGATAAGCAACTTTTAGAGACTTTTACCATAGAAAAACTCCCTGCCCTCTTCCCGCGTATCGAAGAAGAGGTACTCGCTGTCAAAGAGGTCGAGACGCCAAAAGCAAAAGAGAAAAAGAAAGAGAAAAATGACGGCATCATCACCATTGAGCAATTTTTTGAGACCAAACTAAAAATCGGTACTATCCTCACGGCTAAAGAGGTAGAAAAGAGTGATAGACTCTTGCAACTCACCGTCGATGTCGGAGAAAATGAGCCTCGTCAAATCATCGCAGGTATCAAAGAGTACTATGACCCAGCAGATTTAGTAGATACACAAGTCTGCGTCGTGGCAAATCTCAAACCTGCCAAAATCATGGGGCACCTCAGCCAAGGTATGTTACTCGCTGCCAAGGATAAAGAGGGTCTCTCCTTGATGCGTCCAGAGCAAGCAAAGAAAAGTGGTACGAAGGTAGGATGACATTTGAGAGTCTATGCAAGATAGTCGCTGGGAAATCTTTACACACCCCCGCTGTCAATGCCTATGAAAAGATAGAGACCAAGCCTCACCTTATCAAAAGAGGTGATCTCTTTGTTGGAAGCGACCAAGAGATGATAAAGCAAGCTATAGAAAATGGGGCTTATGGTATCTTGCATGAGGGTGATGCTATCATGATAGACAAAGAGGTGGCATGGATACAAGTAGCCTCCATTGATGAAGCGCTCATAAAATTATTACGATTTTCACTGCTAAAGTCTGATTTACACTTTTTTTATTTACCACATAGTAGCTATGACATCTTAAGGCAGATTCTGCAAAAAGGCGATGTAATCTTTCTAAAAAGTGATGTCAAAGAAGATTTTCACAAGATACTCAAAGCCCAAAACAAGAGCCTGTTTATCGGTGATAATCAAAACTTCTTAAAAAGTATCTATCCTGCCTTTACTACCTATCATGATAGCGATGAATCTCTCATCAAATGCACCTATCAGACCCTATTTCTAAGCGCGTTTACTTATCAAGAAGTACATTATGAAAATATCAAACTACCCTCTCTTTTTCTCCCAGCATTAAACAAAGCACTCCATTTCGCACAAGCATTTGATCTAGACTTTGATATTGAAAAACTAACTTTTACAGATACATTTCAACCTCTCTTTATCAGCAATCGCCTCACTATTCGCTCTTTTGGAGATTCTGAACATGTTTTTATCGTCACCCACGATAATAAAGCCATGCATGCTATATTAGATTATATACAAAAGATAGCAAAATGGGCAAATATCTTGCTTTTCCTACCTTCTGGCGAAACAATCACGCGTGATGTGAGCACGCATCACTACAGGCAACTTGTAGAGGTAAATGATATTGAAGTGGATAAATTTAATTTTATTTTAATTTTAGCTAATTATAATGAACTGACTAATATTTTACAAAACAATAAAAAAGAGCAAAATATTTCTCTTTTCTAGGAGCAAAGTACCCTTTATGAACCCCGACTCGAACGCGCGTGTGAGTAACACGCAACAATTTATAGGCAACTACTGGGATATCTTTGGTGGGATTCTTTTTTTAGGACTTACTTTTATACTACACAGCCTCCATTTGGCGGCTTTCTCTACTCTCACCTCTGCGATTGCTATCATCTTTTTTTCTATTACTGTTTCAGAAGTGGCAGAGATTTTAGCAGAACGCCTCGGCGAACCTTATGGCTCTTATGTCCTTACTTTTACTGCTGTTGCTGTGGAGATCATCTTACTTTTCTCTATCATGGCACAAAGCGATACCTCGCCCGCAGCTATGGAAACGGTCAAAGGTGGTATCATTTCCGCGGTCATCGTCGATATGAATGTCCTTTTAGGACTAGCAGTCTTTATCGGAGGGCTCTCTTTTACAGAGCAACAACACAATGAAGATACTTCAAGTTCCTATACAACCATCCTATATGTCTCTTCACTCGCCTTGCTTGTGCCAAGTATATTGGGACAAAGTAATCATGATATAGAGGTCATCAGAAAGGCAAGTTACCTCATCGGTGGATTGCTCTTTTTATTTTATATCGTGATTTTAATTTTCCAAACCAAAACCCATACCCATTTTTTCAAATCTACTGCACGAAGTCGTATGTTTCGTTTTAAACAGCGCCAAAATGAAGAAGATGAACAGCACGAAGAACATCATAACTATATCTTTGACAAACTATCAACAGTGATTAATTTTTTAGTCATTTTTGTCTTGATTGGTATCATTGGTATCTTGGCAGAGATTTTTGCACATGATGGACTGATACTCTTTAAAGAGTTTGGTATCTCTGCAGGCTTGGCAGGACTTACTATCGCTATCATCTCCGTCTCCCCTGAGATTTTCACCGCTGTCAAAGCAGCCAAAAATGATCAAATCCAACGCGTTGTCAATATCGCAATGGGGGCTTCAACCGTTTCTATACTACTCACCGTACCTGCCCTACTTGTACTAGGATTTTTTTCAGGAAACTATCTCACACTCAATTTCAACCCACTTGAAATCGGCGCACTGGTTTTTACCATACTCTTGGCGTGGAAGACCACAGATGATGGCGAAACCAACTACTTTGAGGGTATCTCACACTTGATGCTTTTTCTTGCTTACGCGGTGATTGCTGGATTATATTAGGAGCCTATCATGATAGATAAAAGAACATTTTTAAAGACCTCTGCCATTCTTGGAGCAAGCGTGGCACTTACAGGATGTAGTGAAGGGGAAAACCCTCTTAAAAGCATCAATATCAATAAAAACAAAAAAACAACCATCCGTCTTGCTACCTCTTGGCCCGCACATTTTCCTATCATGGGAACAGGCATAGAGCGATTTGCCAAGCGCTTAGAGAAGATTTCTCAAGGCACCCTACGCATCAAAGTCTATCCCAAAAATGTCCTTCTCCCCGCCCTTGGTGTCTTTGATGCTGCTAGTGCGGGGGCGATAGATGCCTATCACTCTGCTTCTTACTTTTATAAAGGAAAAAATGAAGCGTTTAACCTCTTCACGGGTTTTCCTTTTGGGATGACGGCTACTGAGATGAATGCGTGGATAGACTTTGGTGGCGGGATGGAGCTTTGGCGTGAACTCTATGCTAGATATAATCTCGTCCCCTTTAAAGGTGGCAATACCGATGTGCAGATGGGTGGATGGTTCAAAAAAGAAATCAACTCTCTTGCTGACTTAAAAGGGCTCAAGATGCGAATCCCTGGTCTTGGTGGAGAAGTCTTTGCCAAGCTAGGTGTGAAACCTGTCCTACTACCCGCAGGTGAAATATACTTAGCTTTAGAACGCAATGTCCTTGATGCAACAGAATGGCTTGGTCCCTCACTAGATACCAAGATGGGATTTCAAAAAGTCGCCAAATACTACTACACGGGTTGGCATGAACCAGGATCGATGTTAAGCCTCGTCTTTAACCAAAAAAAGTTCAATGCCCTAGGGAGTGAACAACAGATGATGATAGAGATGGCATCCAACGAACTCAATGCCACGATGAATAGCGAATTTCAAGCAGAAAATACCAATGCGCTTAAAACTGTTTATGAAAGTGGTGCAGTCATCAAAACATTTCCAAAAGAGATTTTGCATGCAGCAAAAAAAGCGATGTTAGAAGTCGTTGATGAAAAGTCTGCTAAAAGTGCAGACTTTAAAAAAGTGTGGCAAAGTGCCTATGGATTTTTAGAAGAGAATAGAAAATGGACTGATATGGGAATCAAAACCTATTTAGAGTCAAGGTAAGGAATCTCATCCTCTAGCCCTGCCTTTTCAAACCCTTTCAATCGCAACCTGCAACTATCACAGACACCACAGGCTTGCCTCTCTTCCTTGTAACATGACCAAGTATCAGAGAGAGGCACACCCAATTTTACACTTTCAACCACTATCTCCTCTTTTTTGAGATGCACCAATGGTGTCTTGAGGGAGATAGCTGTCTCTGGTTTTGTTCCTTCATTGATAGCGTCTTGCATCTTGGCTATAAAGCTATCTGTGCAATCTGGATAACCACTACTATCCTCTTGCACAACCCCTATATAGATGGCATCTGCCCCCTCTTTTTCTGCAATGGCACCAGCAATCGAGAGAAAAATACCATTTCTAAATGGCACATAAGTCACAGGAACCCCAGGTTCTATCCCCTCATCGGGCACGGCTATCTCTTCATCAGTCAGCGCAGATCCCCCTATTTCAGAGATGAAATGCAAATCCAATTCATACTCTTTTAGAGTTTTTAAGCTTTTTGCTATCTTTCTAAAAGAGTCTAACTCTTTTTCTTCGGTTTTTTGCCCATAGTTAAAATGGACAGCGATTATCTCATAACCATCAATCTCTTTTGCCATGTAGGCGCTTAAGGCACTATCCATGCCCCCAGAGATGATACATACTGCCTTTTTCATTATATACCTTATTATTAACTTACAATATAATACTAATTTAAAATAAAAAGGATAAATTTAGTCTTATTTATGTATTATTCTTCTGTTGCAAGAAATTGCATACAAAAACGCCAACAACCAATCATGTAAAAGACGCTTTTGCCTCCTTTAAGCGTCTTTTACTTTTTTATCCTCTT
>CAZCUH010000113.1:0-5066 GCA_964501795.1 uncultured Sulfurospirillum sp. | reverse complement strand
GGTGTAAAAGCCCTAAAAAATGGGGATTATGAGCGTGCCTTGGCATACTTTACCACAGCAGCGAAAAGTGGAGATAAAATAGCGCAACAAAATTTAGGGGTGATGTATAAAAATGCTATGGGTGTGAAAAAAGATGAGTATAAAGCAGCCTATTGGTTTAATGCCGCAGCCTCACAGTATGGTGAAAATATCCAAGTGAGCGCTATTGGGTATTAGAGAGTTTCTCTTTATAGCTGTCAAATTTGCTATGTTTCTCTTTGACGAAGCGATTTAACTGCGCTTCATTTTGGGAGAGTAGCGTATCAAAGTCATTTTCAGTATGCGCATCTTTTGTATCAAAGGTATCTAATAAGAGGTTGGATGTGCCCAAAAGTAGTAGATACTCTTTATCATGATAGCTGACAAGTGCTAGCCTATTTTTAACATCCAAGGGGCGCTGTTGTATGATTTTGAGTTTGTTGTTATCTTTTTTCTCTTTTTGATCAAAGAGCCAATTCCCTTGCAAGTTTCCAGCACGATTTTCCAACCATTTTTTAAAAAAGTATAAAAAGAGCAGTAACCCAGCCAAGATGAGTAGCACTTTGAGATAGGCGGTAGAGATGTCATCTTCTTTTTTTGTTTCAAATTTGGGCTCTTTGATGGGTGCGATGTCTAAAAGTGTGGCGCTTGGGGTAACGCGTAATCGTAAGCCATAGTTATCGACTGTTTTGGATGCATCAACTTTAAAATTCTCCTCTCCTGTAAGCTGAATAAATACCTTTCCCTCAAAAGGAATCACTTGGAGTTTTTGGACGATAGAGGAGTTAATCTTGGTCGTACTTTTTTGTTTGATAGTGGTATCTTGTAAGATAAAGGTTCTTTTTTGTGGTTCTTTCTTTTGGACAATCTTGCCCTTATAAGGCGCATCAAAAGAGAACATGATATCAACAGCATTCTCTTTTTCGTAGATGTTTTGATTGATAATGCTGCCTGCATAGAGCTCTATAGTGAGAAGAAAAGCAAGCAATACTTTTATCATGATGGCTCTTTTTTGAAGTATTGGATGATAGAGTTTGAGTCGAGGATTTCGTTGATTCGTACAGCCAAGTTCTCCTCATAGACCATCACCTCGCCTTTTCCTACGATTTTATTGTTCACATAAATCTCTACACTCTCACCTGCTGGTTTTTGGAGATCTAAGACGGAGCCTTTTTTGAGTTTTAAAAATTCACGCGTGGCAATCGTGGTGGATCCAAGGTCTGTGACAAGGTTTACGGAGATGTCAACTAGTTTTTCATAGTTTTCGATGAGTTGGTCTTCTAAATCGAGTTTCATAGGCTCTCCATTTCAAATAGTTTGATTGTTGTATACATTATACTAGAGATGCCCTTAAGTACCTTTTGAGTAAAATCATAGGTTATTAAACCCACATTTTCAATGCTCTCTTGCATAATGTGGGTTAGAAGGAAAGAAATGGCTATAGAATTATTGCTAGCTGGTGTACTTGTCGGGGGAATATCGGGATTTTTTGGTGTAGGTGGTGGGACTATCCTTGTACCTATACTGCTTTATCTAGGGTTTGATATCAAAGAGGCGATTGGTATCTCTGTCATTCAGATGGTCTTCTCTTCGCTTTTTGGCTCTTACCTCAATATGAAAAAAGGAACCCTGAAAATCTCTAGTACTATTTTCTTTGGATTTGGGGGATTTTTAGGGGGGCTAAGTTCTGGATTTATCGTTCATCATCTCTCTTCCAAGACGCTAACTTGGATGTTTTTGGCAGTGATTCTTTTTGCTATATATCGTTTTTTCAATGCACCTCATGAGAGTCATCAAAAGCCTATAGAAAATCGTCTGCTCTTTTTGGGTATTGGTATCATGATAGGGATGTTTGCCACGAGTATCGGCATTGGTGGAGCTTTGCTTTTGACGCCTATCATGGTAGGGTTTTTACACTATGATATCAAGGCGGCGGTTTCAGCAGCACTCTTTTTTGTCGTCTTCTCCTCTATCTCTGGTTTGATATCGCTCAGTTCCTATGGATATGTAGATTATAAGGACGGTATCATGATAGGAGTGGCATCTCTCATTGGTGTCTATTTTGGGATACACTTAGCCCACAAAACAGAGGCAAAAAAACATAAAAATATGATTCTAGGGTTGAACTTCATCATCCTAGCACTCATCATCAATAAATTACTATAACGGAAAAATATGGACAAAATTAAAGTTTTTGGTGCGCGTGAGCATAACCTCAAATCAATCAACATAGAGATACCCAAAAATGCCCTTGTGGTTATCACTGGAATCTCTGGATCGGGAAAAAGTACACTAGCCTTTGATACACTGTATGCAGAAGGTCAACGGCGTTATATCGAATCGCTATCAAGTTATGCGAGACAATTTTTAGATCGTATCGGCAAACCTGATGTAGATAAGATAGAGGGTCTCACACCGGCAATCGCTATCGATCAAAAGACCACTTCAAAAAATCCTCGCTCTACGGTAGGGACGATTACAGAGATTTATGATTATCTGCGTTTGTTGTATGCAAGAGTGGGCAAGCAACACTGTCACCAATGTGGCAAACCTATCTCAGAGATGTCTGCGGCGGATATCATCGAACAAGTACAAAAATTGCCAGAGGGGTCGAAGCTAGTCTTGACTGCGCCACTAGTGCGAGACAATAAAGGCTCTTATCATGATTTGATAGAATCGTTGAGGCAAAAGGGTTATGTACGGGCGATGATAGATGGGGTGATGGTGCGTTTGGATGAAGAGATAGAACTCTCCAAAACCAAAAAACATACAATTTCCGTGGTCGTTGATAGGGTCGTGGTCAAAGAGGACAATCGCCAGAGAATTGCGGAAGATGTAGAAAAAGCGCTCAAAGAGAGTTATGGTGAGTTGGAGATAGAGGTCTTAAATCATGAAGAACTAGATTTACCGAGTAGTCATATCCACTTTAGTGAGCATTTTGCCTGTTTTGATTGTAAAATCTCTTTTGAGCCACTTGAACCTCTCTCTTTTTCCTTTAACTCTCCCAAAGGTGCTTGTCTAGTCTGCGATGGCTTGGGTATTCGTTACGCGATTGATATGAGCAAAGTGATTGATGAACATCAAAGTATCGAGGGTGGGGCGGTGAAGCTCTTTTATGGCTTTAACAAGGGCTATTATGCCAAGTTTTTAAAAGGATTTTGTGAAGCCAATGGGATACCGACGGATATCCCTTTTGAGGCGCTTGAATCCCATCAACGCAAAGCGGTGCTTTATGGTGGAGCAGAGCCTGCGAAATTTACTTGGAAGCGCCATCCGCTCGTGCGTAAGTTTGAAGGGGTGGTGAAAATCGCTTATGATATGGTCAAGGATGAAAAAGAGTTGGCGGAGTATATGAGTGAAAAGGTCTGTGATAAGTGTGGTGGACATCGTCTCAAAGCAGAAAGTTTGGCGGTCAAAATTGCCAATGAAGGAATCGCACCGATCTTGGATATGCCTATAGAAGAGAGTTATGCTTTTTTTGAAGAGGAGAAAAATTTTGCGTATATGAGTGAACAACAGCAGCTCATCTCTGCGCCTATCTTAAAAGAGATTCGTGAGAGGCTCTTTTTCTTGGTAGATGTGGGATTGGGGTATATCGCGCTGGGGCGTGATGCGAGGACGATTTCTGGTGGTGAAGCGCAACGGATTCGTATCTCTTCACAGATAGGCTCTGGGCTGACTGGCGTGATGTATGTACTAGATGAGCCAAGTATCGGGCTGCATGAGAGAGATACCCTGCGTTTGATCCGCACCCTGCGAAACCTCCAAGAGCGAGGGAATTCTGTCATCGTGGTGGAGCATGATAAAGAGACGATAGAAGCAGCAGACTATATCATCGATATCGGCCCCAATGCAGGTAAATTTGGTGGGGAAGTAGTCTTTTCTGGGGATTTAAAAGCCTTGAAAAAAGCCAAAACGCTCACAGCAGATTATCTCTATGGACGCAAAGAGATATCTCACTATAAAGGTAGAAAGCAGAAGTCGTGGATAGAAGTGAAAAATGTTACGCTCAATAACCTCAAAAACCTTGATGTCAAGATTCCCTTGCAAAATCTCTGTTGTATCACGGGGGTGAGTGGGAGTGGTAAATCTTCACTCATCTTACAAACCTTGATGCCTGTGGCAAAGACACTACTCAATCGTGCAAAAAAGAGTAAGAAAGTCGAGGGTGTGGAGTGTATAGGACTAGAACAGCTTGATAAAGTGATTTATCTCGATCAAAGCCCTATTGGACGAACGCCTCGTAGTAATCCTGCTACTTATACAGGTATGATGGATGAGATTCGAGGATTGTTTGCGCAGACCAAAGAGGCAGAGATTCGTGGGTATAAGATAGGAAGATTCTCCTTTAATGTCAAAGGTGGACGATGTGAGAAGTGTCAGGGGGATGGTTCTATCAAGATTGAGATGCACTTTTTGCCTGATATCCAGGTGGAGTGTGATGCCTGTCATGGACAACGATACAATGCCCAAACACTTGAAATCCTCTACAAGGGTAAGAGTATTGCAGATGTGTTAGCGATGAGTGTAGATGAAGCCTTGGAGTTTTTTAAAGCGGTACCAAAACTCTTCTCAAAGCTGCGTACCTTACAAGAGGTAGGACTAGGCTATATCACGCTGGGGCAAAATGCTACAACGCTAAGTGGTGGTGAGGCACAGCGTATCAAGCTATCCAAAGAGCTTAGTAAAAATGAGACGGGAAAAACGCTCTATATCTTGGATGAGCCAACCACTGGGCTTCATTTCGCGGATGTGGATAGATTGGTCAAGGTCTTGCAACATCTCACAGATCTAGGTAATTCTGTCTTGGTGATTGAGCATAACTTGGATGTCATCAAAAATGCAGATTATGTGATAGATATGGGGCCTGAAGGTGGGGTGAAAGGGGGACTGATCATCGCAGAGGGTACGCCTAAAGAGATTGCTAAAGATTATAAAAAGACGGGTTCTTATACGGGAGAGTTTTTGGCAAAGGAGTTTAAGAGTCAAAAAGCCTAAATATATTTGTTAAATATACGATATAATAAGAGATATTTAATAATTGGGGA
>CAZCUH010000112.1:0-5143 GCA_964501795.1 uncultured Sulfurospirillum sp. | reverse complement strand
ATTTGTAAAGAAAATGGCGTACTTTTTCATACCGATGCCGTACAAGCTATCGGGAAAACTCCTGTAGATGTGCAGAGTCTCAATGTCGATTATCTGACATTTTCTGCGCACAAATTTCACGGACCAAAAGGTGTGGGTGCCCTCTATATCAAAAAGGGTAAAGAACTCACTCCTCTCTTTCATGGTGGTGAACAGATGGCAGGCTTGCGTTCGGGTACACTCAATGTCCCTGGCATCGTCGGCATGGGAAAAGCGATGGAATTGGCGATAGATTGTCTCGATTTTGAGATGCCAGATGTCAAAGAACTTCGAGATAAACTAGAAGATGCGCTTCTTGAGATAGAAGATACCTTTGTCGTCACACCAAGAGAAAAACGAACACCAAATACGATACTCATTAGTTTTCGTGGTGTTGAGGGAGAAGCAATGCTATGGGATTTGAACAAATCAGGCATAGCAGCAAGTACAGGTTCAGCCTGTGCCAGCGTAGACCTCGAAGCAAATCCAGTCATGGAAGCTATCGGGGCAGATGATGACTTGGCGCATACAGCGATCAGGTTTTCACTCAGTAGATTTACGACAGAAGATGAAATCGATTACACTATAGGTGTCGTAAAAGAAGCAGTAAAAAGATTGAGGGGTATTTCAAGCTCATATGCTTATACGCCTAAAGACCACGAAAGTGCATTATAAAAAGGATACGAAATGGGATTTGATAGTTTAATTGGCGGAAGCATCTGGGATGAATATAGCCAAAAAGTACAAGATAGGATGAATCATCCACTCTATATGGGTGAATTGACAGAAGAGGATGCCAAGGCAAAAAATGCAAAGTTGATTGTTGCTGACTTTGGAGCAGAAAGCTGTGGCGATGCCGTAAGACTCTACTGGTTGGTCGATGAGAAAACAGACAAAATCGTCGATGCCAAGTTTAAGTCATTTGGTTGTGGAACAGCGATAGCAAGTTCTGATGTTATGGCAGAATTGACACTGGGTAAAACCGTCGATGAAGCAGTCAAAATCACCAATATCGATGTCGAACATGCGATGCGTGACAATCCTGACACACCAGCCGTACCACCGCAAAAGATGCACTGCTCCGTCATGGCATATGATGTCATCAAAAAGGCAGCAGCAGAGTATAAAGGTGTCGATATCGAGAGTTTTGAAGATGAAATCATCGTCTGCGAATGTGCCCGTGTCTCACTAGGGACAATCAAAGAGGTCATCAAACTCAACGACTTGACCACAGTCGAAGAGATCACAGACTATACCAAAGCAGGTGGATTTTGTAAATCATGTATCAAACCAGGCGGGCATGAAGATAGAGAGTGGTACCTAGTCGATATCCTCAAAGATACCCGTGCAGAGATGGAAGCAGAAAAAGTCAAAGCTTCTGCAGATTCTGCAGCTGGTGGCGACGAGGTAGCCTTTGCGCAGATGACACTGGTACAAAAACTCAAGAAAGTCGAAGCGGTCCTCGATGAAAACATCCGTCAAATGCTTGTCATGGATGGGGGAAATATGGAAGTCCTTGACATCAAAGAAAATGGTGCAAATATCGATATCTATATCCGATATCTCGGTGCTTGTTCAGGATGTGCAAGTTCATCAACAGGAACACTCTACGCTATCGAAGCGACACTCAAAGAGAAACTAGACGAAAATATTCGCGTTTTGCCTATCTAATAGCAAAAGTGTTTACTCACATACCATCTAGCAATCTCCAACGACGAGAACGACCTCTCTCGTTGGTCTGCTGGCAATGACTCCAGCCGCAACTTACTCCCCACAATCGTACTCACCACATAAGAGAAAAGTAGTGCCCCAATAGCAATCACCCAATCATATTCAAGCCACACCCACAACGCTATCATGATAGGCAATATTGCCAAGGCAAAGAAGAGACTATAGGCGAGTATCTTACAACGCGCTCCTATCATGATAGGGGTATTTTCTATGGTAGGATACGCTTTGATGAGTTCTTCATCTCTTTTGCTAAATCGCATAGATTTACTTTAGATTTGTAAAATTTAAAGGCGCATCGATGTCAAGCTCTTTGACAAGTGCCATCACCGCGCGTAAATCGTCGATAGATTTACCAATCACCCTTATCTCTTCCCCACGCACCTGCGACTGTACTTTGAGCTTGGATTCTTTGATCGCTTTGTTCACTTTTTTCGCATCCTCTTTGGAAATGACATCGACGATAGAGAGCACTATTTTTGTATTGCCCCCACCCACTTGTGTACGGCTATGTTCATTAATCGCCTTGGCAGGAATACCGCGTTTGATAGCCTTTGAGATAACGATATCCATCATCGCTTCTGCCTTAGAGTCACTAGAAGAGACAAGCGTGATACTCTTGCCCTCGACATTGTAAGTAATCTCTGCGGTCAACCCCTTAAAATCATAACGATTTCCTACCTCTTTTTTTGCCTGTTCTATCGCATTTTTCATCTCTTGCGCATCAAGCTCTGCTGTGATATCAAAACTATGTTCTTTTGCCATTTTTATCCTTTTTGTAGTTGCTTGTGTGTGGTCTCTCTCCGAGGACAAATCCTCCCTTTGGTCTGAGCCTCTGCGATAGACCACACACAAGCAACTACATCATTATATCAAAAACTCGGATTAAATCCACCACTCAAAAAATCATCTCCTCCACTCGCAAAACTCGGATCACTATATCCGTGTGCCGCCGCCTTACTACGAAGCATCATGATATCCATCTTGGGGTCAATTCCCTGCGGACACACCGCCGTACACTCACCACAAAGCGTACAATCCCAAATCCCCTTCTCTTGCACCGCATCGATGATGGCTTTTTCCTCGTCCAATCGACTATCATTGGTATAACGATACGCACGCGTCAGCGCAAATGGCCCCAAAAATTTCTCATCTACTTCAAGCACAGGACAAGCAGAAAAACAAGAAGAACAGAGGATACAATCTGTCTGTTTTTCGATGCGTTTTTCATCCTCTTTTGTCTGTATCATGATAGAAGATGCTACGCCAAACCAACCCTTGACACGCGTTAGGGTCTCTTGGGAGGCGGTATGGTTGACAACCAAATCTTTGACGATTTGCATCTTATCTAGTGGCGTGATGACATCGCCCTCTTGCACGCGATAACCACACGCCAATACCTCCCGTCCATTGACCCGCATCGCGCAACTTCCACATACTTCACTACGACATCCACTATTAAAGGTCAGCGTTGGATCTTTTTTGGTCTTGATAAACTGCAAGGCTTCTAAAAGTGTCATCCCCTCATCGACCTCATACGCTATCATGATAGCACTCTCAGGCTGGCGGTGCTTGCAGTATCGCTGTATCTTGATTATCATGATAGCTCCTCATATATCGTATCTTTTTCAAATCTCTCATCCATACTAGGAAAATCTTCACGATAGTGTGCACCCCGACTCTCTTCACGCTCCAAGGCACTTTGCACTATCATGATACCCAACAAAATCGTATTTTGGAACTTGAGAAACTCTACAAGATTGGTATTGTAAACGCGACTAAAATCACCAATTCCCATCTCTGCTAGCTGACGCTCTATCACGCGTAACTCCTCCAATAAAGTACGCAAGCCATCCGCATCTCTCACCATCCCTGCATATTTATAAAAAAGTGCACCCAAATGCTCTCGTTTTTCATAAAAATCAACACTAGCCTCACGACTATAAAGCATTTCAATCTTGTTATCATGATAAGGTGCTTCTATCATGATAGACTCTTTTTGGGCAAAATTTGCTGCATTTTTCCCTGCCAATCTCCCAAAGGCTATGATTTCCAACAGCGAATTGCCACCTAGACGATTTGCCCCATGAACCCTAGCATTGGCACATTCACCCACGGCAAATAGCCCCTTCACACTACTCATCATCGCTTCATCCACAGCGATACCACCCATACTATAATGCGCCACAGGGGCTATGGGTATCAGAGAACTGACGGGATCAACACCCTCATAAGTGATAGAGAGCTTCCGCTCTTGTGGGATGTGCTCCTCGATAAAATCCTCTCCCAAATGACGAATATCCAAAAAGACTGCTCTACCTGCTTGCATCTCCTGCCAAATCGCACGACTCACCACATCCCTAGCCCCAAGCTCATCGACAAATCGTTCACCCTTATCATTGACCAGATATCCCCCCGCACCCCGCGCACTCTCAGAGATCAAAATCCCAGACTTTTTCAGCCCCGTAGGGTGAAACTGCACAAACTCCATATTGCTCACCTTGGCACCCGCACGATACGCTATGGCGATACCATCGCCCGTGGATTGATTGGTATTGGTCGTAAAGCCGTGATAGAGTCCAGCATAACCTCCTGTGGCGATGATGATACTTTTCGCCTCTATCATGATAGTCTCTGTTGTGGCGATATGTAAAAAACTAGCCCCCTTGCTAGAGAGTTCCAAGAGATAATGCTCATGCAAAAAGGCTATCTGCTCTTTGAGACACTGATCATAAAGGGTATGCAGTATCTTCAAGCCCGTATAATCCTGCGCATAACAAGCCCGCACACGACTCGCCCCACCCATACGCCTCTGGGCAATTTCCCCCTCATTGGTACGCGAAAAAGGTACACCTATAGCATTGAGCCACGAGAGCGTATCAGGTGCCATCTCACACATCTTCTCTATCATGATAGGTGAGCCAAGTCCTTTAGAAGCGCGTAGGGTATCTTCGATGTGTAGTGCCACAGAATCCTCACCTGCATTTTCCAAAGCCGCATTGATGCCACCTTGTGCCATACAAGTCTGGCTTCTTGTAGGCAACCCCTCACCCACCACCAGCACCGAAGCACCCTCACTTTTGGCAGCCAAAGCAGCAGAGAGTCCTGCCCCACCACTGCCTATTATCAGTACATCACAATCCATAATTCACCCTTATATTGTCTGATTTTATTGTAACATAAGTATTAAAAAATATCTCCATTGTCCGATATAGCCTATAAGAACTCAATTAAAGGAAGTTAAAAACTGAAACTCACTCACACAAGCCCTTGAAAAACTTCCAAGTATCAGACAACAAGTATCTACCCTCTCCATCCCACTCAAAGAGGCGATTGGATACTACACCAAAACCAATGCTAAAATGCTAGATATCGTGCCAGAAACTGCCAAAGCTAG
>CAZCUH010000111.1:0-5159 GCA_964501795.1 uncultured Sulfurospirillum sp. | reverse complement strand
GTCTGAATATTTTCTGCATATTACTTCCTCTAAAAAGTTTTATTAGAAACAATATCGACTATTTCTAAAGAAACTTCAACAAAAAAGGTAAAAAATATTTATACAGTCAAAGTGTAAAGTTTTTTCCTATCACTTGAGGAGGAGAGACCTAGCGCCATGCGGTACTTGGTGATGGTTCGTCTGCCTAATTTGATGTCAAATTTTGCTTCGACTAAAGCGAGAATTTTATTATCGGAGAGGGGTTTTGCTCTCTCTTCATTTTTGATGATATCTGCGATGAACTGTTTGATTTCGGTGTTTGAGGTGTCGTTGTCTTCATTGACAGCAAGCGCAAAGAAGCTTTTGATAGGGAAAACACCCCTTGCGCAAGAGATATATTTGTTTGAAATTGCCCGTGATATGGTGGAGTGGTGACGGTCAAGTTCTCCTGCTAGGTCATCGAGTTTCATCGGTTTTATCGCGCCACCTTTGAAAAATGCATACTGATACTCCACTATCATGATAGCGATCTTGGTAAGTGTCGCCTTGCGAAGATCTAGTGCATCCACCAGTGCTGTTGCCTCTTTTATCTTCTCTTTGACAAAGTCAAATTTCTCATCTATACCACCTTTATCGATGATGATTTCGGGATAGTATGCATCATTGAGGCGTACTTTGATTTCATTGTTTTTCTCTTCTATGAAGATATCTGGGATGATTTGATACTGCTCTTTTTGGTAGTGGATAGCTGGAGGATTTTTCATCTTTTTGATTGTACGAAGTGCCTCGGTGAAATGCTCTTCTTTTTGATAATCTCCTAGATTTTCAAAATCCTCAATCATCATGATAGCCGTCTTGTTGACATCATCAGAGATATCAAAGTCATTGAGTTGAAAGAGAAAAGACTCCAAGAGATCCGTCGCCCCCACACCACTAGGCTCCAAGTAAGCAAAACGCTGTCGCACCCGCTCAAAAGTCGCCACATCAACACCAAGCTCTTTGGCTACTTGAGCACTATCAGCATCAAAATAGCCATCATCATTGATATTTTCGATGATAGCATAAGCGATATTTTTAGACTTATCCGTAGGAAATAGTGGTGCGACTATCTGCTCGTAGAGTACATCAAAAAGTGACTTTGTCGAAGTGCTAAGTGCCTCTATCTCTGTGGATAGTGCATTTTTCTGAGAGATATTCTCACTCTTTTTGCGTGCTTTTTGGGGTACTTCTTGTCCTGATTTTATCTCGACAAAGGGATTTTCTTTGGCAAATTTATCCAACTCTTCTTTGAGAGATTCGATATCTGATTGCAAGATAGGAAGCCAATTTCGCATCGTTTGCGATAATTTACCTTTTTGTGTGGCACGCTGTCTGACTCTCAAACTACTCATAGTTTAAAATCCTCACCGAGATAATGCTCTTTAACAAGTGCATTTTCAAAGACTTCTGTGGAGGTTCCCTCTGCCAAAAGCGCACCAGATTTTATCACATACGCCCTATCACAAATAGCTAGTGTCTCACGCACATTGTGATCGGTAATCAACACCCCAATACCCATCTCCTTGAGGTCTCGTACGATGCTTTGTATATCATGTACCGCTAGAGGATCCACCCCGGCAAAGGGTTCATCAAGCAAGACAAAATCAGGCTCAATCGCTAGACATCGTGCGATCTCACAACGCCGTCTTTCACCACCACTGAGACTCACACCCAAGCGGTCTCGAATCGGTTCGATATTGAGTAGTTGTAGGAGTTTATCTACCTTTTTGTGCTGTGCTTTTTTATCTTTTTCCACCAATTCTGCAGCAAGCATGAGATTGTCCTCAACACTCAACTCTTTGAAGATACTAGACTCTTGAGGCAGATAGCCTATGCCTCGCTTGGCGCGTTTATGCAGTGGGACTTGCGTGATATCTTCTCCATCTAAAAATACATAGCCACTTGAGGGAGCGATCAAACCACATATCATATAAAAGGTGGTCGTCTTACCTGCACCATTTGGCCCTAAAAGCCCTACTATCTCCCCAGAGTTTATCTCCAAAGAGAAGTTATGAATGATTTGGGTCTTTTTGATTGTTTTTACAAGATTTTTTGCTTTGAGATTATGCTTCATGGATGCTATACTCCCGCTTGTTTTTAAGTGATTTTATCTCTATCATGATAGGCTCAAATCCATAAGCTTTTAAAATAGTTTCCAATTTCTCATCTGCCCACTCGATAAAATGATAACCCTTTTTTTCAAGGTTTTCCAGCAAGCCACTCTCGATAAACTTCTCTGTCCCCTCGTTATAAATATCATAGTGATAGACACTATCCCCATAAACATTCATCACAGAAAATGTCGGTGAAGTCGCTTCCACATCCACACCTAAAAACTTGACAAATCTTTGCACAAGTGTTGTTTTTCCACTTGCTAAATCTCCTTTTAAAAGCACAATACCCCCCATTGGTAATCTCTCTTTGATGAGATGATTTACATCATCCAAGCCGTTTAAATCTCGTATCATGATAAGTGATTTGAAACTTTTATAATCTTTTGAAGATGATGCCATGCACGCTGCGAATCAAGCGTATCCCTAGCTATCTCCAGTCCCTCTTGCATATCTCTAGCCTTACCATCTACCATCAAGGCAGCTGCGGTGTTGAGTAGTACGATATCGCGTTTGGCATCTTTGATTTCACCTTTGATGATACCTTGGGTGATGCTTGCATTGTGTTTCGCATCGCCCCCGATGATCGCCTCTTTAGGCGCTATCTTCAAGCCATAGGCTGCTGGGTCTATCATGATATCCTCTCCTTGATAGGAGGCATAAGTAACATCACAGATAGAAATCTCATCCATACCATCTTTGGAGCTAACCACCATCGCTCGCTCGCTACCTAGTATCTCTAGTGCCTTGGCTAGCTTGTGGATATAGCTATCTGAGAAAACACCAATCAGTTGTTTTTTGACACCAGCAGGACTTGTCAAAGGGCCTAAGATATTAAAAATCGTTCTATGCGAGAGTGATTTTCGTATGGGCATGATGTATTGCATCGCAGGGTGATGATTTTGTGCAAAGATAAAGGCAAAACCCACCTCTTCTAGCATCTTCACCTGCTCTTGTGGTGGTAGATTGAGATTGATTCCTAAGACTTCTAGCATATCGGCTGAACCACTTTTAGAAGTGATAGAACGATTTCCATGTTTTGCCACATACGCGCCACTTGCAGCAAGCAGTAGTGATACGGTCGTTGAGACATTAAAACTATTGCTCTTATCCCCACCCGTACCACAGTTGTCAATGAGTTTTGCTTGCAGATCTTCACTCACAGGAAGCGTGATTGCGTGTGCTCGCATCACCATCGCAGCAGCGGCTATCTCCTGCGCACTTTCACCATCATGATAAAGAGAGATGAGAAGTTCTTTTGCCTCAGCTTCGGACATGTGCCCTGAAAAAAGTCGTTCAAAGGTACTTTTTGCTTCATCAAAATCCATCATGATAGCTCCTTGACATAGAGATCTTTTTGACTTTTTGGGATAGACTTTGTCACAGGAATTTGTAACACTTCATATCTCACAACTTTTTCAAGATAATTGATGGTGATGATGTCCCCGACTTTCACATCCTTGGCAGGTTTGCAGATGACATCATTGATAGCCACAACCTTGCTCTTGCACATATCTTCACTGATGGCGCGTCTTTTGGTGATATTGACGCTATTTAAAAACTTATCTATTCTCAATTTTGGAACCTAATCTTTTTATTTAAGCTTATCTTATAATTAAAAGTTTTAAATCTTGTTGAAAAGTGAGAAAAAATTTGAATAATTTATCATGATAGGAGCTATAGAGAGTTCTAACCTTATTTCGATAAAATACGCACACATTATAAAAGCAAGGTATGTAGATGAAAAAAGAAGTCAAAAAAGTTGTTTTAGCATACAGTGGTGGACTAGACACCTCAATCATTCTCAAGTGGCTCCAAGATGAGTACAATTGTGAAGTGGTTACTTTCACAGCAGATATCGGTCAAGGTGAAGAGGTAGAACCAGCACGCCAAAAAGCACTAGATTTAGGTATAAAACCTGAAAATATCTTTATCGAAGATTTAAGAGAAGAGTTTGTAAGAGAGTATGTCTTTCCTATGTTTCGTGCCAACACTATCTATGAGGGTGAGTATCTCCTAGGTACCTCTATCGCCAGACCACTCATCGCCAAACGCCAAGTAGAAATCGCCAATCAAGTCGGTGCAGATGGTGTGAGTCATGGCGCTACGGGAAAAGGCAATGACCAAGTGCGTTTTGAGATAGGCTATCTCAGCCAAAACCCCAATCTCACCATCATCGCCCCTTGGAGAGAGTGGGATCTAAACTCTCGTGAAAAACTCCTCGCTTATGCAGAGAATCACGGCATCAAAATAGAACAGAAAAAAGGGAAATCCCCCTACTCTATGGATGCCAACTTACTACATATCTCTTATGAAGGACTCATCCTAGAAGATCCAAATATGGAACCAGAAGAGAATATGTGGCGTTGGTCAGTGAGTCCTGAAAATGCCCCTGATGCCCCTGAATACATCGAAATAGGCTATGAAAAAGGTGACCCTATCACCCTAAATGGTGAAGCATTAAGCCCAGCAACGATGTTAGAAAGTCTCAATGCGCTTGGTAACAAACATGGCATCGGGCGTATCGATATCGTAGAAAATCGCTTTGTAGGGATGAAAGCGAGAGGTTGTTATGAGACACCAGGCGGGACAATTATGCTCAAGGCACACCGCGCTATCGAATCCATCACACTAGATCGTGAAGCAGCCCACCTCAAAGATGAACTCATGCCTCGTTATGCCAAACTCATCTATAATGGCTTTTGGTTTGCACCAGAGCGAGAGATGTTGCAAGCTGCTATCGATAAAAGCCAAGAAAATGTCTCAGGAACTGTCAGACTCAAACTCTACAAAGGCAATATCATGGTCGTAGGTCGTACCTCTCCAAACACCCTCTTTAACGAAGAGTTTTGTACCTTTGAAGAAGATGAAGTCTATGACCAAAAAGATGCAGCAGGCTTTATCAAGCTCAATGCACTTAGATTTATGATTAATAAGAAATAATTCTAAAAATATCTCTCTTTTTGGAGAGATATTTATGCTGCGGCTTCACTCTTTAAGACATCTTCCATTCTCGCAGTAAAGCTATCT